>NZ_UGOD01000001.1:465000-783750 GCF_900461525.1 Legionella busanensis
CAAACTCCGAATACAGGCTAATTGAATCACGGGAGACACACAGCGGGTGCTAACGTCCGTTGTGAAGAGGGCAACAACCCAGACCGCCAGCTAAGGTCCCCAAGTGATGATTAAGTGGGAAACGATGTGGGAAGTCACAGACAGCCAGGAGGTTGGCTTAGAAGCAGCCACCCTTTAAAGAAAGCGTAATAGCTCACTGGTCGAGTCGGCCTGCGCGGAAGATGTAACGGGGCTAAATCATCCACCGAAGCTGCGGATGTGCACTAAAGTGCACGTGGTAGGGGAGCGTTCTGTAGGCTGATGAAGGTGCATTGAGAAGTGTGCTGGAGGTATCAGAAGTGCGAATGCTGACATGAGTAACGATAAAGAAGGTGAAAACCCTTCTCGCCGGAAGTCTAAGGTTTCCTGCACGACGTTAATCGGAGCAGGGTGAGTCGGCCCCTAAGGCGAGGCTGAAAAGCGTAGTCGATGGGAATAAGGTTAATAGTCCTTAACTTTTTATAAGTGGTGATGTGGGGACGAAGAAGGCTAGGTGAGCCGGGCGTTGGTTGTCCCGGTCCATGCATGTAGGCGGTGTGTTTAGGTAAATCCGGACACACATGACGCTAAGGTGCGATGGGGTTCTGACCTTTCGAGGTGCAGAGAAGTCATTGACGCCATGCTTCCAGGAAAAGCTGCTAGCCATAACTTATAGAAAACCGTACCGCAAACCGACACAGGTGGACAAGTAGAGCATACTAAGGCGCATGAGAGAACTCGGGTGAAGGAACTAGGCAAAATGGTACCGTAACTTCGGGAGAAGGTACGCCCTTGATTGTGAGTCATTACGCATGACGAAGCAGTTGAGGGTCGCAGAGACCAGGTGGCTGCGACTGTTTATTAAAAACACAGCACTCTGCAAATTCGTAAGAAGACGTATAGGGTGTGACGCCTGCCCGGTGCCGGAAGGTTAATTGATGGGGTTATTCCTTTGGGAAGAAGCTCTTGATCGAAGCCCCGGTAAACGGCGGCCGTAACTATAACGGTCCTAAGGTAGCGAAATTCCTTGTCGGGTAAGTTCCGACCTGCACGAATGGCGTAACGATGGCCACACTGTCTCCACCCGAGACTCAGTGAAATTGAAATCGCTGTGAAGATGCAGTGTACCCGCGGCTAGACGGAAAGACCCCGTGAACCTTTACTATAGTTTTGCACTGGACTTTGATGATGACTGTGTAGGATAGGTGGGAGGCTAAGAAGTGTGGACGCTAGTTCACATGGAGCCAACCTTGAAATACCACCCTGTTATCATTGAGGTTCTAACTTAGGCGAGTGAATCCTCGTCAAGGACAGTGCATGATGGGTAGTTTGACTGGGGCGGTCTCCTCCCAAAGAGTAACGGAGGAGCACAAAGGTACCCTCGGTACGGTCGGACATCGTACCAAGAGTGTAAAGGCAAAAGGGTGCTTGACTGCGAGAGCGACGGCTCGAGCAGGTACGAAAGTAGGTCTTAGTGATCCGGTGGTTCTGAATGGAAGGGCCATCGCTCAACGGATAAAAGGTACTCCGGGGATAACAGGCTGATACCGCCCAAGAGTTCATATCGACGGCGGTGTTTGGCACCTCGATGTCGGCTCATCACATCCTGGGGCTGAAGCAGGTCCCAAGGGTATGGCTGTTCGCCATTTAAAGTGGTACGCGAGCTGGGTTTAGAACGTCGTGAGACAGTTCGGTCCCTATCTGCCGTGGGCGTAGGAAAATTGAGAGGAGCTGCTCCTAGTACGAGAGGACCGGAGTGGACGAACCTCTGGTGTACCGGTTGTGACGCCAGTTGCATTGCCGGGTAGCTAAGTTCGGACGGGATAACCGCTGAAAGCATCTAAGCGGGAAGCCTCCCTCAAGATGAGTTTTCCCATGAAGCCCGTTGAAGACGACGACGTTGATAGGCAAGGTGTGGAAGTACGGTAACGTATGAAGCTAACTTGTACTAATTGGCTGATTGTCTTGACCATATAACCTGAAGTGCTGTAAACAAGCAACTGACGGCTTAGGTCACACATAAATGCTTGTGACTCGTTAATCTTTACCAGGCTGTTAATCAGCCTTACCGGTTTTCCTGGCGACCATAGCGGTTTGGAACCACCTGACTCCATCTCGAACTCAGTAGTGAAACAGACCAGCGCCAATGATAGTGTGGGGTTTCCCCATGTGAAAGTAGGTCATCGCCAGGGCTTTATACTTGAAAGCGGCTTTAAGCCGCTTTTTCTATAACTGCTAAAGTCATATTTTTTCTATAAATCATTTAAGCCAATTTCTCTTGGCTTTTCATATTTCATTTTAAATTCTACAGATTATTTGACGCTTACTTTTTTATCAAGTATATATGGTCTCTCTATATTAATACTGTATGACGTTAGTTTTATGATTGTTGAAATAGAAGGTTTTAAAGTCGAGCTTACCAGAAAGCCAGTTAAATACATTAATCTTCGTATTACATCTCAAGGTAATATTAAAATTAGTGCTCCTAAACGCTCATCCCTTGTAAGTATTTCCCGATTTGTTAAAGATAAATCTGGCTGGATTACTTCTAATCAGGAACGTTTAAAGAGCCAAGAAACTATTATTAATATGCATCTGCGAGAAGGTGAAGAGCATTTCTTTCTGGGTAAACGCTATCCATTACATCTTAAGAAAAGTCAAAAACAAAAAGGTATTGTTCTCAATGATGAGGATATGCATTGTTTTATTACCAATGATAATAATACTACTGTAAAGCGGACTATTTTGCATAGTTGGTATCGAGAGCAAATGCTAGTTCTCTTACCAAAATTAATTCAAAAATGGGAACCTATTATTGGGGTTAAAGTATTAGAATATGGGGTTAAGATGATGAAAACCCGCTGGGGATCTTGCAATACTTTAGCAAAACGAATTTGGATTAATTTACATTTAATACAAAAGCCACTGATTTGCTTAGAATATGTTTTAGTTCATGAAATGGTGCATTTGCTTGAGCCAAGCCATAACAAGCGTTTTCATATGTTAATGACGAAGTTTATGCCCGACTGGCCTCAATATAAAGATTTACTTAATACAAAGCTCGTTTAATTCCTCTTCCCAAAGTAAGTTAAATATTTTATTGTGCTTAACATAGAAAACATGAATTGCTATGGATAACAATGAATATTTTAATTGCCGGTGGAACGGGATTTATAGGGCGTGAACTAATTAATGCCCTAAAACATAAGTACACCATTACTGTCTTAGGTCGGAATCAAGCTAAACTTAAGGCAACTTTTCCTGATCTACCTCATTTAACTTGGGCAGATTTACCAGAGCATTCAGCGCAATCATATGATTCTGTTATTAATTTATCTGGTTACAATATTGCTGCTTCGCGCTGGTCTCCTAAAGTTAAGCAAGAAATTATTAGCTCGCGTGTCGATACAACGACTGATTTAATAAATTGGATTATTAATACTCAAGCTAAGCCTCGTTTTTTTGTTGCCAATGCAGTTGGTATTTATGGTGCAGAAGCTCATCATGATGAGACTGGGTTTGATGAAGATACGGTAATCGATAGACAACATCCAAAAGATTTTTTAAGTGAAATAGGTATAAAGTGGGAGCAAGCTTTACAACCGGCGCTTGATTATGGATTGGAATCAGTTATTACTCGTTTTGGTGTTGTTTTAAAAAGAGGGGAAGGGATATTAAAAAAACTTGAGTTTAGTTTTAAATTAGGTTTAGGAAGTGTAATCGGTGAAGGCCAGCAAATAATGTCTTGGGTACATATTAATGATGTTATTGCCGCTTTCTTATTTCTTTTTGACCACTCTAATTTAAAAGGCACATTTAATGTTACTTCACCAAACCCCATAACACAAAAAGAGTTTGCTCAAGCCCTCGCTAAATCAATGCATCGACCTTTAATGTTGAAAATGCCTGCGCCTATTGTTAAACTTTTGTTTGGCGAAATGGGTGACTATCTACTGCTTCGAGGGCAACGCGTGTTGCCTAAGCGTTTATTAGAGGCTGGCTTTAAATTTAATCACCCTTATATTGATGAGGCGCTCCAGGTAAATTAGGCGGCTTATTTTGGGCTAAGTATTTATCTTTCAGACGAATATAGTGCTCAGCTGAATATTCAAGCTGATCTAATTCTGTTTTACTTAATTCTCTAATAGGTTTTGCCGGACTGCCTAAATATAAATAACCACTTTGTAAGTGTTTTCCAGGTGAAACAAGAGCGCCCGCACCGATAATTACTTTCTCTTCTACATGAACATCATCAAGTAATAAAGCGCCCATCCCTATAAGACAATAGCTTTCAATTGTACAAGCATGAAGGACTGCCCGATGACCTACTGTAATTCCCTTACCAAGAATTAAAGGCCGGCCACCCGGCGTGAAAGGGCCGTCATGAGTTACATGTAAGATTGCCGCATCTTGAATATTAGTGCCTTCATCGATATAGATGCTATTTACATCGCCACGAAGAACTGCCATAGGCCATATTGAAACATCATTAGCAAGCCGTACATCACCAATGATTGTGGCAGCTGGATCAATATAGACACCTTTGCCAATGGAGGGGGTTTTATTTTCAAATGGACGGATCATACTAAACTCAAATTAAGGTTACAAACTCTTCTGCGCTAGTAGGATGTATAGCAACAGTGTTATCAAAATCGCGTTTACAAGCACCCATTTTGACAGCTACACCGAAGCCTTGCAACATTTCGTCAGCGCCATAACCAATCACATGTAAACCAATAATTTTTTCATCCGGACCTAAAGTAATAAGTTTCATTGCAGTAGGTAATTTTTGATCGCTTAAAGCATCAAACATTGGATTAAAGCGAGTTTTATAAATCTTAAGTTTTTCAGCTCCAAATTTAATAATGGCCTCGCTTTCGCTATAACCCACACTGCCAATAGGTGGATGAGTAAAAACAACGGAACAAATATTTTCATAATCTAAATGAGCTTCCTTTTGGCCACCAAATAACCGATCACAAAGCCTGCGACCAGCAGCAATTGCCACAGGGGTTAATGCAGGCTCATTTATAACATCACCAAGGGCATAAATTCCGGGGATATTAGTATTTTGATACTTATCGACCGCAATTAAGCCTTGTTGATCTAGTAAAACGCCTACTTTATCTAAATTTAAATTAAAGATTCTTGGGGTACGACCAACGGCTGCAATAACAACATCAATATTAGAGATGAGTGAGCCTTTAGTGCAAAGAATATTTTTTGTACCATTAGATTGTAAGGTAATGGCTTTTGCACAGTGATTTAAATGTACCTCTAAGCCTTGTAGTTTCATAATTTCCAGAAGAGTATCACCTAACATACTGTCAAAGCGACTAAGAGGCCGATTACCGCGAATTAATAAATGGGTTTTAACGCCTAGCCCATGCAAAACACCGGCAAGCTCTACACCAATATAACCACTACCAATAATGGCAACGCTTTTTGGTTTTTTTGTTAAATGAAAGAAGCCATCTGAGGTGATAAGGTGTTCATTGCCTTCTAAGTCATTAGGTATGGTTGGTTCCCCACCAGTAGCAATAATGATGTGAGGTGCTTTATATTGTTTATCAGCTACTGAAATAGTTTGCTTATCAACAAAGAATCCTTCGCCGTGTAAATGGGTTATATTATATTGATTAAAACGACTAGAATAAATTTCACGTAATCTTGCAATATAAGCTTCACGTTTGTTAACTAAAGTAGACCAATCAAGGTTTACATCAACAGGTTTAAAGCCATAATCTGGGGCTTTATGTAAATGTTCGGCTAGCAAAGAAGCATTAAACATGATTTTTTTAGGTACACAACCTAAATTAACACATGTACCGCCTAGATGAGATTTTTCAACAACGGCAACTTTAGCGCCATATTTTGCTGCTCGAACAGCACTAGCAATTCCACCGCTGCCGCCGCCTAATACGATTAAATCAAAATCCATTACTTACCCTATTATTAAAAAACGATGTAATAACTACTTTAGCTAGCACGTTCTATTTATTCAACGTTTATTCACTATGTCTCTGAATAAAGATCACTTAAAACTTACGCTTTATCTAAGATATTTTTATTAAAAATAATGTAAAAATACTTAAATTAGCTCTACTAGTTTGGCGCATTCTGTTTCTCTTGCTTTTGATTATTTTGACTTTTCTTGATTTTAGTCGCTTCTTATTCAGAATTTGTATCTTAAGATTTGCTGAAAACATTAATTACCGTCATTATAATTATTAATAGAATAAATTTTTATTTGCTCATGACCTTAAAATCCACTTTGATAATGCTATTTATTTTAACTTTGCTAAGCTGCAGTCGACCTAAGCAAGAAGCATATCAAGGTTATGTTGAAGGTGAGAATATTTATTTAGCCTCGCCTAATTCAGGCATTCTCATAAAATTAGCTGTACAGCGGGGTCAATTAGTTAAAAAAGGTCAATTTTTATTTGAACTAGATCCTGATCCACAGGCATTAGCTATCAGGCAATATCAGGCAGAAATCATTCAGGCTGAACATGTCCTTAAGGATTTACAAAATCCTAGACGAACAGAAGAAATTGCAGCGATTGAGGCACAAATAGAACAAGTGGATGCTCAAATAGAATTAGCTCAAGCTCGTCTAAAGCGTTATCAACAACTGTATGAACGTCGTGTGGTAGCGAAAGATATTTATGATGAAATTGTTTCTCGCTATCAAGAGTTAGTCAAAAATAAAGCGCAATATCAAGCAAATCTAAATTTAGCAAAACAGGGGAGTCGTATTGAACAAATTCGGGCTCAGGAAGCACAGATACAAGCTTTGCAAGTAAAACTTAAAGAAGCAACTTGGCAACTTGGGCAGAAAAAACTGTTTGCACCAGCCGCTGGAATTATATATGACACTTATTTTCGTGAAGGTGAATTTGTAGGTAGTCAGCAGCCAGTTCTCTCCTTGCTAACGCCAGAAAACGTCCATATAGAATTTTTTATACCAGTAGAACAATTAGGCGCGCTTAAGATAGGACAAAAGGTAAATTTTACTTGTGCTGGTTGTCAACCTAGTCAAGCAATGATCAATTACATTTCTCCAGAGGCTGAGTATTTACCTCCTTTAGTTTATAGCCGTGAAAATGATGCTAAATTGGTATTTCGAATTATGGCTAATATGATAACGTTTAATCAATATAAACCTGGCCAACCTGTGACTGTTTACCTACCATGACTAAAGACATAATTATTGATGTCTATGATTTACATAAAAGTTTTGATAATCGCGTTGTTGTTAATGGTGTTGATTTACATGTAAAAAAAGGCGAAGTTTTTGGGTTTTTAGGACCCAATGGTAGTGGAAAAACAACAACCATTCGTATGCTTTGTGGCTTATTAACGCCGGATGCGGGCCGGGGAACTTGTTTAGGTTACGATATTATTAGGGAATCTAAAGAGATTAAGCAACATGTTGGCTACATGACTCAAAAATTTAGTTTTTATACTGATTTAAGTATTGAAGAGAATCTTTATTTCGTCGCGCGCGTCTATGGTATGAATAACCGTAAACAGCGAGTTGAGCAAACAATAGAGGAATTAGGTTTAAGTAGTCGGCGTAAACAATTAACAGGTTCCTTATCAGGTGGTTGGAAACAGCGAGTAGCGCTTGCTGCTTGTCTTTTACATACGCCAGAATTATTACTCTTAGATGAGCCGACAGCAGGAGTTGATCCCATCGCAAGAAGAGAATTTTGGGATAAAATTCATTTGCTTAGTGAACAGGGGGTTACAACGCTCGTATCTACTCATTATATGGATGAAGCCGAACGCTGTACTCGGCTAGCTTATTTGGCTTATGGTGAATTATTGATTACAGGTACTGTTAATGAAGTTATTGCTGCTACTAAGCTCTTAACTTGGGAAATAACCGGACAAGTTACTACCACATTATTACAAAAGGCTAAAACATTGCCGGGCGTGGTTCAAGCAGCCTTATTCGGTAGTCAAATACACATTAGTGGTTATGACAAAGAAATTATTGAGCAAAGTTTAAGAGAATTAGCACAAACACAAAATATACACTGGCAACAAATTACATCAACATTGGAAGATGCATTTATTAGCTTAGTAACGAAATCTCAAGGGGATTTAAAGTGATTGCAGGGTTGCAGCGGTTAATGGCTATCATTAGTAAAGAATTTATCGAAATGCGTCGAGATAAAGCTACTTTTGCTATGATTCTCGGGATTCCATTAATGCAATTAATAATATTTGGGTATGCTATTAACAATAATCCGCGTTATTTACCTACTGCTATTGTTAATGATGATGAGACTAACTTTACTCGCCGAATTTTAACGAGTATGGAAATTTCAACTTATTTTAAATTTATAAGCCCTGCTGTCAGCGAAGAAGAAGCACATCAATTATTAAAGAGAGGAGAAGTGCAATTTGTAGTTAATTTTCCGCCTGACTTTACTGATAATCTTGTCAGAGGTTTAAGCCCATCTCTTTTATTAGAAGCAGATGCTAGCGATCCTGCTGCAACAAGTCGTGCCGTTGCTGTTTTTACCGAACTTCCATCTTTAATTTTAAAAGAAGAATTAGTAGGGCCCCTTAAGCGGTTAAATGCTCAGCCGCTACCTTATACACCGATAGTTCATACCCTTTATAATCCTTTAGCTATTTCTGCTTACAATATCGTTCCTGGGCTCTTAGGTGTGGTATTAACCATGACAATGGTTGTTGTAACTGCATTAGTGATTACGCGAGAATATGAGCGCGGTACTATGGAAAATCTACTCGCTACGCCTTTAAGGCCACTTGAAATCATGGTTGGTAAAATCATTCCTTATATAATCGTAGGTTATGCTCAAACCTTACTTATTTTAACCTTTGCTAGGTTTTTATTTGATGTGCCTATGCAAGGTAGTATTATTTTATTGCTATTTTTATGTCTGCCATTTATTGCCGCTAATTTAGTAATGGGGTTAACTTTCTCTACGTTAGCTTCCAATCAATTACAAGCTGTACAAAGCGCTATGTTTTTCTTTTTACCTTCGATTTTATTATCAGGTTTTATGTTTCCATTTAGAGGCATGCCTGATTGGGCTCAAGGGGTTGGCAGTATGTTACCGCTTACCCACTTTTTAGTGATTGTGCGTGGCATCTTACTGAAAGGAAATTCATTTTTTGATGTTTGGTATGAAGTAATACCTATTTTAGCATTTACTTTTGTTGTGATGTTAATAGGTTTTAAACGGTTTAGGCAAACACTTGATTAAAGTAAGAAATTCATAACCATTTGCTCAACACGTTCATCAATTAATACGTTAATATGATCAAGTTTAGCAAGCAAAGCAAGTGATGCATGAGGATAATGACGACAAAATTCAATGGACTCTCGTGGTGGAATAGAAATATCTTCTGTGCCATGGATACATAAAATAGGTGTTGTACCTCGATTGATAAAGTTACGAAAGTTAAGATGGGTAATATTTGTTTTAGAGTTTTGTCGAATCACTTCTCGTAGCCGTAAATAACCTTTACCATTTAATTTAAAACGTCTTGCATGTTTGCTTACAGGTGTTCGCATATTAGTTGGCGATGAAATAAGTACTGCACGTTCGGGTATAGATTCAAGTTCCCATTCAGGTAATTGGCAAGCTAGATTTAGGGTATTTAAAAGCATAGAGCCACCAAAAGAGTGACCTATGGCACCATAAAAGGGCCCTAAATGATTAATTACGGTTTTTAAGGTATTAACTGCATCGATCCAAGTCAATTGTAACCCTTTAGCTTCTCCATGTGCTGGAAAATCTAAAGCATATACATCATAACCTTGCTTATGTAGCGCATGAATTAAGCGCGCCATGTAAGCTGCCCGTGACATCCAACCATGAGTAATAAGAACTTTCTTTGCGTTTTCATTGCTCTCTTGAGCAAAGCGATGGATTACATGATGCCTGGGTGAATTAGCTACTAAGAAGCTAGTTCGTTGATTAACTAAGAAATCACAAGCCTTTTGTGCAAATTCTCTATATTCCTTTTCAACCGGCAGCGGAAGGGGGGTAATAAATAGCTGATAGCATAACTGGGCATGAAAAAAATTTCTTAGTTCGGCCAATGCATTAGCTAGCATAGCATTATTCTCACTACTTTATTTATTACTAAGAATAGTCAAGAAATTCAATAATAACCAACAGTAAAATTAGACTTCTTTGGAAACTCTACTACAGATGCGCATTGCTTCGTCGATACGGTGCTCTAATCCTCATGTACTTATATGTACACTCCGGTTCTTCGCTCCGTGTCTTCTCGCACCGCTCTCTCTGTAGCGAGTTTCCAAAGAAGTCTATTATTTTATTTTACAGTTTAAATACTTCTTATTATTCAAAATACTAAGCAATCTAGGGATTATGATAAAGATTTATTGTTCATATAGTTAATCAAAGGTATATTGATAGGATTGATTGGAACTTACCTCAAACTGCTTATGCTCGTCATAACACAGTACTTTTTCAGCTGTTTTTTGTCTACTTTTACTGTATCACTGACAGTTTGGAAAAGTTCTATTACTATAACTTTTAATAAAGATATATAATTAGATCAGCTAAGATTTAAATTAAGCTTAAAAGGATTAATATGCACACATCAAATTATCTTTATCATGATGGTGAGCAGGAATTGTATGGTTTTCTTGCTTATGACGATCGTAATTCGCAACCAAGGCCTGCCGTTTTAGTCGCGCATGACTGGAGTGGCCGTAATGATTTTAGCTGTCAGAAGGCTAAAATGTTAGCGAAAATGGGATATGTTGGGTTTGCATTAGACATGTATGGTCATGCTCGGATTGGTGAAACTGCTGACGAGAAAATGGCGCTTATGCAACCTTTGGCGGGGGATAGGGGGATGCTGCGGGCTCGCATTCGGGCTGCATTTGATGCCCTAATAGGTATGCCTGAAGTAGATAGTACTAAAGTGGCAGCAATAGGCTTTTGTTTTGGCGGCTTATGTGTACTTGATTTAGCTCGTAGTGGCGCTGAGCTTAAAGGTGTAGTTAGCTTTCATGGCTTACTAGGTAAGCCAGCTGATTTAGAAAATCAAAATATTCAAGCTAAGGTTTTGGTTTTACATGGTTTTGATGATCCCATGGTTAAACCTGATCAAGTTAGACAATTTTGCCACGAAATGAATGCTGCTAATGTAGATTGGCAAGTTCATGTCTATGGCAATACAAAACATTCTTTTTCCAACCCAGAAGCTAATGATGAAAAATTAGGTATAGTTTATAATCCTGTCGCCGAGAAGCGCGCTTTACAAGCAATGACTAATTTTTTACAAGAAATTTTTACTTAAACGCGAATTTTGGATAAGGATCGCTTAAAACCTCTAATAGCAAGATATTGAATGTAAATTAAAGTAGCTTGCTATTTAAATATTATTTTAATGTAGCTAATGCATCTGGAATGATTGCAGTACCTGATATAGGTATCACAAGTTGTTTAGCTTGTAGGGACCAATCTATCTTTTTCAAATCAATTTTTTGTAAAGTAGGATTCATATAGGATTTAAAATAAAAAATCCCATGAGTTAAATCTTTAAAAACAGTCCATTGCGTTTTATCTAGATTATCTTCTGTATCAGGCGTTCCTTTTTCTCCTCTAATAAAACCAAAAGGAATATCGACATTATTTAAAATATGTTCGCCTAATATAACAGCATTTAAGGCATCACGAACGGGCATCGCTGTTTGTTGTAACATCGCTACTTTAACAAAGCGGGAAGGTGGGGAAGGATCACCTGGTAAACCGACTAAGCCTGAGCCTTGTCCTGTACCTGAATAAACAATACCATCATGCTTAATAACTTTAGAAGCATAAGGTGAAAGATTAGCGTAATTCTGTAAATTGGTAATTTGCCAGCCAAAAGTTGGCGAATTCGTTAATATACCAAGCGGGTTATGATAAGTCTTAACTTGGCCATTAATAAATTCTATTACTAAGCTTTTACCTGTTTTTTCAGTGACAATAGCGTGAGCTGGGAGCACTGCTGATTTACCTGCCATTTTAATTGGTGTTGCAAAAACATAAATTGTTCGCATGGCCTGCTCTTACTTCATCAATTGAGCTAAAGTTACCTAAAATCCAGTCTCCTAGAAAGGTATAGGGAATTGCCTTATTATTATAATTGGCCTCTACCGTGGGATATTTTGTATAGCCTGGTAAGTAAAGGTAGCCAAATGAAAGCCCTTTTTCATTCATGCCATCTAAAGCTTGTCCTGTTAGAAAAAAGTCAGCAAATAAATAGCCATATTGCGCTGTCCAACTCATAGTAGGTGTACCGTCCTCACGGCTCGTTTTAAACTGTTTATGAGGTGGTGAATTCATAATTCTTGATTGTAAATCGGGGCCAAATTCTAAAGTCCTGCCAACAATCAGTGATTGATCAAGCGCTTTGATTTGGATATTAGTGCAAGCATTAAGTAGATTAGAAAATAATAAACTAAAGACAAAAATAAATGGATAAGTTGTTAGTCCTTTCATTTTAAACTCTAGAAGTTAATACTTAGATTTAAGTTAGTAAATTAAAATATATATTTTATAAGCTAAACTTTATTTACAGTGATTCTGTTAAAGATTAAAAGGCATGAAATTAAACATTTACCATGTTTGCTTGGTAACTATTATTATTAATTAAATAAAATAATCGCAGCCATAAAAAACCACTAATAAGAATTAAAAATCCTGCCATAAACAAAGTGTAATTAGCGTGATTTTTAAAAATATAATTATAAATAAGCGGCAACATAAACCCGCCAAAAATTTGTGGCAAAGTAACACTAATGTTAAAAATTCCTAAATAAGTTCCTGTTCTATCTTTTGGCAAATATTTAAGAACGATAACATAGGGTAGAACTACCAAGCTTCCCCAAAAAATCCCAATACATGTACAACTAAAAAACATACTAGCGGGCGTAGTTTTAAAGCATATTAAAGAGATGCCTAATCCACCTAATAGTAAGGCTGTACCATGTATTTTTTCACTCTTAACATATCTCGACAAATGGTAAACAATTAACGTAAAAACAAGACTAACGTATAGATAAAGAGAAAAGTAATAAGATACATCTAGGCTTACTTGATGCATGATTGCTTTATAGTGTTCGGAATCACTAATTATAACATTCCTAGGTAAATGATAAACTTGTTGGGCTAAACATAAACTAAAGTACAACCAAAAAGTAAATATACCAATCCAAGCAATACAGTTAATGGTTAGGACTTTTAAAAAAATAGGATGGGTATTTTTAATTTCTGTTTTAATTGATTTAGCTTTAAAAAATAATTCCTTAACTAAAGAGATAAATAAACCTTTGGTTATTGGTGCATCCCGGGTAGGTCTTTCTTTTGTTTGCCTAAAAAAGTAAAACAAAGTAATCAATAGCAATATACCAGTAAATATATAGCCACCTACTAAATTGGAAGGGATAAAATAAGCGCCACTTAGATTACCTTCACTGTCGCTACCTATAAAGATTTTTTGAATTGCGTTAGGTAAATAAGCACCAAAAACCCCACCTAAACCTGAAAAGAAAGCAAAGATTGAAAAAGCACGGGTACGCGTTACGTTTTCTTGAAAAAAATCGGCAGTTAAAGCACGTAAACCCTCAACACTACCATTAATGCTACAATCAATTAAAAATGTAAACCAAACAATATAAATAATCGAACTTGAAAGAGGTAATAATAAAAAAGAAAAAGCAGCACAAATTCCCCAGCCTATAATATAGGGTTTGCGTTTACCATAACTTGTAGAACTGTTATCGCTTAGATAGCCCACAATAGGCTGAATGAGCATCCCAGTTAAAGGCGGAATTAACCATAATAATGGAATAGATGCATCACTTGCACCAACAAATTTTAATAAGACAGTTAAATTAGAAAGTTGAAAGGTAAAGCAGAAATTAATAGCAAATGCTAATAATGCTAGACCTATATATTTCAACTTGAAAATTTTTTCCATCCAGCAATCCCTTGACTGTTTCAATTTTTAAGATAGGGTAATAAGTAAAATTATTCAACTATTTAGGCCATTTTAAAAATAGAAAATTGAAAAAAAATTTTTTATGCCTGTGATTTTAACACTATGTTTAGGAATGGATGCCATGTTAAAAACAGAAAAAAACCCGGTGATGGATATAAATCAAAATAAGCAAGAAATAGTTGGATTAAAAAGAGTATGGATTAGCAATGTTTATCCTGAAATAGATAGCGGAAAATTTCCAGCTAAGCGGATTATTAATGATATTGTCACGATTGAAGCTGATATTTTTTGTGATGGTATTGATGAGATTCAGGCCATTTTACTTTATAGACATGAAGAAGATAAAGTTTGGCAACAAACTTATTTTTCGCCTTTAAATAATGACCGTTTTCAAACATCCTTTACTGTGAGTAGATTAGGCAATTATTTTTATAAAATTCAAGCTTGGGTTGATGAATTTAATACTTGGAAGAAACGCTTTTTTAAAAAACTTGCTTTCAAAGATGATATTGAGGTTGAAAAATTAATTGGTACTGAATTGCTTAAGCGAACAGACCGAGCTGCTGCATCCGATATTGTTCAATCCACATTAGAAAAACTTACAGTAACAAAGCAACGGGCTCAACTTGAGAAATTATTAAATAATAAAAAATTAATTCAGTGGGTACAAAAAGAGTTAAAACCTAATTTTATTACTACATATCCGCATGAACTATCCATTACAGTTGATCGTGAAAAAGCACGTTTTAGTACTTGGTATGAATTATTTCCACGCTCAGTTACAGATAACCCAAATCAACACGGCACTTTTAAAAATGTTATAAATTATCTACCAACGCTTAAAAGAATGGGTTTTGATGTTATTTATTTGCCTCCGATCCATCCAATTGGCACTACAAATAGAAAGGGTCAAAATAATAGTATAAAGGCAGTAGAAGGTGATCCAGGTAGTCCATGGGGAATAGGCTCTTCGCTTGGTGGCCATAAAAGTGTTCATCCTGAACTAGGCACCTTAGACGATTTTCGTCAGATGATAAAACGAGCCAAGGAATTAGATATTGAAATTGCGCTGGATTTTGCTTTGCAGTGTAGTCCTGATCACCCTTACTTAAAGGAACATCCAAATTGGTTTAAACATCGCCCAGATGGCACCTTACAATATGCAGAAAATCCTCCTAAAAAATATCAAGATATTTATCCGCTTGATTTCGCCACAACTGAATGGCAAGCCATGTGGGAAGAGTTTAAATCGATTATATTATTTTGGATTAAACAAGGCGTTAAAATATTTCGTGTCGATAATCCACATACTAAACCTTTTATTTTCTGGCAATGGTTAATAAAAGAAATTAAAACATTACATCCTGATGTACTGATGTTAGCAGAAGCTTTTACGCGACCAAAAATTATGTATCAATTAGCAAAAGGTGGTTTTTCGCAATCCTATACTTATTTTACCTGGCGAAATACGAAAGAAGAATTAGTAGAGTATTTAACTGAATTAAATTCACCACCGATTGTTGATTTTTTCCGTCCTAATTTTTGGACAAATACCCCTGATATTTTGACTGAATTTCTACAAAAAGGTGGACGCCCAGCTTTTATTATTCGCTTTATCTTAGCTGCAACATTAAGTAGTAATTATGGGATGTATGGGCCTGCTTATGAAAATTGTATTAATGAACCTTTACATGAAGGTTCTGAGGAGTATTTAAACTCAGAAAAATATAGTATTCATCAGTGGCAAGAAGCTAAAGATAATATTAGCGATATTATTGCGCAAGTGAATGCAATTAGAAGACAACACAAAGCGTTACAAAATATGACCTCGCTTCACTTTTATTCTACCGATAATCCAAACCTGATTTGCTACAGTAAACATACTGTGGATAACCATAATATTATTATGGTTGTGGTTAATCTAGATTATCAATATAAGCACTCAGGATTTGTTGATATAAATTTTGAAAAATTAGGCATTAAAGAAGGGCCTTTTAAAGTTCAAGATTTATTAACAGACGATGTGTATACCTGGCATAACGGACGATGTTATGTCGAGTTAAATCCAGAGAAAGATCAATATGCTCATATTTTCCAGGTAAGGAAGTAATAATAACATGACAGAGTTAACACAAACGGAATGGTATAAAGATGCAGTCATTTATCAAATTCATGTGCGTAGTTTTTATGATAGTAATGATGATGGCATTGGCGATTTCAAAGGATTAATTCAGAAATTAGATTATATTGAGTTTTTAGGCGTTAATACCATCTGGTTATTACCCTTTTATCCTTCACCATTAAAAGATGAGGGTTATGATATTGCTGATTACATGAGTATTAATCCCATTTATGGCACGCTTAGAGATTTTAAAAAATTCTTAAAAGAAGCCCATGCAAGAAATATCCGAGTTATTACAGAATTAGTTATTAACCATACATCGAATCAGCATGAATGGTTTATTAAATCACGCTCAGCTAAGCCAGGTTCTTATTGGCGTAATTTTTATGTCTGGAGTGATACAGCTGAAGAATATTCTGATGCACGTATTATTTTTAGAGATTTTGAACCGTCTAACTGGACTTGGGATCATATTGCTAATGCCTATTACTGGCATCGATTTTATGCTCATCAACCTGATTTAAATTATGATAATCCTGCTGTCCAAAAAGAGATTTTTAAAATTGTCGATTTTTGGCTAGGTTTAGGTGTGGATGGTTTACGTTTAGATGCTATTCCTTATTTATTTCAACGTGAAGGCACCAATTGTGAAAATTTACCTGAAACACATGAATTTTTAAAAAAATTAAATCGCCATATTACATCAAAATTTGAAAACCGGTTTTTATTAGCAGAAGCTAATCAATGGCCAGAAGACGCAGTCAATTATTTTGGTAAGGGAGATGAGTGTCAAATGGCTTTTCATTTTCCTTTAATGCCTAGAATGTATATGGCTGTACAGATGGAAGATAGATTTCCCATCATTGATATTATTGAGCAAACACCACCTATCCCTCAAAATTGCCAATGGGCAATTTTTTTACGCAATCATGATGAATTAACATTAGAAATGGTCACGGATGAAGAGCGAGATTATATGTATCGTATGTATGGCCAAGACCAGCAAATGCGCATTAATTTAGGTATTCGCCGCCGCTTAGCGCCATTAATGGGAGGTGATCGAAGAAAAATAGAGCTTCTTAATGCATTGTTATTTTCTATGCCTGGAACACCTGTGATGTACTATGGGGATGAGATTGGTATGGGTGATAATATCTATTTAGGCGATAGAAATGGGGTAAGAACGCCTATGCAATGGTCTAATGATAATAATGCTGGCTTTTCTAATGCGACGCCACAAAAATTATATTTACCCGTGATTATTGATCCCGAATACAATTATCAAGCTGTTAATGTCAACCTACAACAGCAAAATTCGCAATCTTTATTATGGTGGATGAAAAGATTAATTGAAGTGCATGGTTTATATATCGCTTTCAGTCGAGGCACTATTGAGTTTCTAAATTCTGATAATACTAAAATTCTTGCTTTCTACAGAATATATAAAGAGCAAGTTATTTTAGTTCTTATCAACTTATCGCGCTTTACGCAAAGTTTTAAACTAGATTTATCTAAATATGCCAATCATTCTCTAACTGAAGTTTTTGGTAAGTCATCTTTTCCAATTATTACAGATATCCCTTACTTTTTTGTGCTCTGCCCATATGGATTTTTATGGTTGGAAATTAATAAGCCTGATACCCAACACAAAATAGCTGCTACTCATAAACATGAAGTCCTATCAATTAAAGATAAATGGTGCGATTTACTCGCTTCTTCGGAGAAGAAAAAACTAGAAAAAATTTTGGCGCATTACTTAGTTGATTGTCGTTGGTTTAGAGCAAAAAATCATGCTATTGCTAAAGTAGCAATTACCGATAATATTTTAATTAAAAATTCAGCGACTCCCGTTTATCTTCTATTGGTGAATGTAGAATTTAATGATAAGGAGGCTGAACAGTATTTTATGTTTATTACAGCAGAGACAAATGAAGATAACCTTTATGCTTCTGATCAACCTGCTAAAATCATTTGCTCTCTTGTCGACAAAAATAAAAAAATTTCTTATTTAATCGATGCTATGTACTCACTAGTTGCTTGGAAAGAAGTTTTTCATCTGTTTAGTGCTAATAAAATATTGGCCGGTGCTAATGGTAATCTTGAAGTTAAAGCAAATGGTCTTTATAAAAAGATTGTTTCCCATCAGGATGAATCAATTGAAATTAAAGCCTTAGCTGTTGAGCAGTCTAATACTTCTATTTTATATGGTAAAACAGCACTTTTAAAAATATATCGACGTTGTGAATTTGAGGAGAATCCAGAAGTTGAAATTAGCCAATTTTTAGCTCAACAAAAAGATTTTAAATCATCAAAAATTGCTTGTACTTTAAAGTATCATTATAAAAATAAAATGATGACAGTTGGAATTGTGCAAGAATACATTCCTAATGAAGGTAATGCTTGGGAATATACAGTTAATTCTATTGCTAATTTAATCGAGCAAATGGATCTTTCTATACCAGCAAAGATTACAAGCTCTCGTGTGTATCCTTGGCAAAAAATTATTCCATCGTTACCAAAAGAAATTGTAGAGTCATTAGGTTTATATGCTCATACAGTCATTATCTTAGCAGAGCGTACCGCACAAATGCATATTGCGTTAGCAGCAGAAACAGATAATAAACATTTTGCTACCGAGAACTTTAGTTTATTTGATCAGCGTAGTTTATATCAATCTTTACGTAATGCCTTTATTAAAACATCCGCGCTATTTAAATCAGCTACAATTAAACTCGATGATGTTTTACAGAAAAAAATTAATAAATTCACAACAGACAAAGATTTATTATTAGATCAGGTAAAGGCTATTTTACGTCATAAAATTGGTGGTAGAAAAATTCGTTGTCATGGTGACTATCACTTAGGCCAGATTCTTTATACAGGTAATGACTTTGTTATTATAGATTATGAAGGTGAGCCTGGTAGGCCCTTATCCGAAAGAAAAATTAAACGCCCACCACTAAGAGATGTTGCTGGAATTTTACGGTCATTTCATTACGCATTATATACAGTATTAAACAACAAAACGGTTTTTTCTACTGCACATCATTTTGATGCGGAAGAATGGTATTGTTGGATATGTCATTTATTTATTAATACTTATTTAGAGTATCCCGGTATTAAAAATTTAATGCCTAAAGAAACAGAATGTTTTGCGCTATTGCTTAAAGCCTTTATGTTTGAAAAGGTATTACATGAAATTGAATATGAAATAAATAATCGGCCTGATTGGTTGTATGTGCCCTGTAAAGGGTTAATTCAGCTTCTGGAGTGAAAATTCAGCATGGATAAAACAAACAATGATAGTTCGCAAAAAGCACTCTTAGATTTAGCTAGAGATGCAGGTATTTTGCTTTCTTATGAAGATGCCTGGAAAAAAAAGGTAACAGCAACCCCTGAGGTGATTATATGTCTTTTAAATCGCTTAGGAATACCTATAGAAAAAATTGAACAGGCGCCTGAATTTTTAAAAAAATCAATTGAAAAAAAGGTTGCTGAAAAAATTGATAAAAATATTGTTTTTTGGGACGGCAAAGCAAAAGAAATACCTATTTTTTTAACTCAAGATGAAGTAAAGGCGCAACTTGTTTACGTTATCACTTGCGAAGATGGTTCCTTAATTAAGGAATCTATTGATCTTGATAAAATTAAATCAAAGCGTAAACAAACTCATGGTGTAAAATATATAGAAAAATTAATTCGTATCCCTGCATTACCAATAGGCTACCATCATTTAAAAATAACATTACTCTCAAAAAAATATACAAGCTTGTTAATTGCAGCACCAACAAAATTTTATACTCAAAATATTGTTAAAGAGCCGTGTTACGGTGTGTTTGCTCCAATTTATGCGCTTCATGATGAATTTACTAATAAATGTGGTGATTTATCGACGTTTGCCCACTTTTCTCGCTGGTTAGCTGAGCAAGATACTAAAATTGTTGCAACAATGCCTTTTTTCGCCAGTTTTTCTGAAAGTCATTGTGAGCCTAGTCCTTATTCGCCGGTAAGTCGCTTATTTTGGAATGATTTATATCTTAATTTAAATCATATTGTTAATGACATAGAAGAAGATAAGCAATGTGAGATTGACGAGATATTAAATGATCAAAGTTTAGTTAATTATCCTGTAGCTGCAAAAACAAAACGACAACTATTTACAAAACATATTGAATCCTTTTTAGCCGATACTGAATTACAAGAGGCGCTTCAAGTTTATCGAGAAAAATGCCCTCTAATTGAGCAATATTCTTTGTTTAGAGCAAAAAATGAAGTAGATAATCAAACTTGGCACGCATGGACTGCTAAAGATAAAAAAGGTAAATTAAAATTAAATGCGGACTTAGAAAAATATTATTATTACCATCTCTTAGCGCAGTGGCAATTTGATAAACAATTAAAATCATTTAAGGAAGAACTTAATCAGCGTGGCCAACTTCTTTATTTAGATTTACCTGTGGGTGTTCATAAAGATGGTTTTGATACTTGGTATTTTCAAGATAGTTTCTTAGAGGGTATTAGTATTGGTGCACCTCCTGATCCTGTTTTTAAACATGGTCAGAATTGGGGTTCTCCGCCCTTAAGCCCTGAAACCTTAAAGAATACCCACTTTAACTACTTTATTTTAATGCTACGGAATATTTTTCAATATGTAGATATTTTGCGTATTGATCATGTCATGGGTTTTAATCGCTTATTTTGGATTCCTGATAATTTTCCAATTGCTGAGGGTGTTTATGTGCAATACCCGGCAGAAGAGATGTATGCCATTTTATCAATTGAGTCTAATCGCTACAAAGCATCTATTATAGGTGAGAATTTGGGTTGTGTTCCGCCTATAACAGATGAAATGATGCAACAGCATGACATGATTCAAATGAATATTACTCAATATTTATTAGAATCAAAATTGCCGCTTGAGCCTCTGAATGAATTAATGCTTACTAGTTTAAATACGCATGATATGCCAACTTTCTTTGCATTTTGCCAAGGTTTAGATATTGAAAAAGATAAAGAGGAAAACAATCTACCTTTAAAAGCGTATCATGATGCTATTCAAACCCGGAAAAAGCAAATTCTACGCTTACGAAAAACATTAACTAAGCATCAGCTTGATGAAGATAATTTGCTTGAATCAAGCATTAAATTCCTTGCTGCAAGCAAAGCTAAAATTTTCATTATAAACATAGAAGACTTATGGCAAGAAACTAAATCTCAAAATATACCGGCTAGTGGGCCTGATAAACCTAATTGGCGTAGAAAATTTGCTTATTCCATTGAGCAGATTAAAACAATGTCTTCAGTAAATCATCTCTTGCATATGATAAGAAAATTAAGGCCAGCAAGAGCTAAAATTGCTAAAAAGCCTAAACAGTTCTCGCTTATAAGTAAGGATGATTTGTATTTATTTAATGAAGGAACACACTATCAACTTTATGATCATTTAGGCGCTCATTATATTGCTAAAAAAGGAATAAAAGGCGTTTACTTCGCAGTATGGGCGCCTAACGCGCATTATGTTTCTGTAGTAGGAAGTTTTAATTTCTGGCATCGTGGTGAAAACCCTATGTCCACGGTTGATGACTCTGGGATTTGGGAGGTTTTCATTCCCAATGCGAACCCGGGTGATTTATATAAATTTTATATTGAATCAAAATATCATCACTATTGGGCAGAAAAAGCAGATCCATTTGCATTTTTGCAAGAGGTGCCGCCAAACACAGCTTCTATTGTTTGGCATTCTAATTATCAATGGCATGATGAAACATGGATGAATAAACGGGGGGAACATCAACGTCTAAATGCGCCTATTTCAATTTATGAAGTCCATTTAGGTTCTTGGAGGCGAGTACCAGAAGAAGGGGGGCGCTTTTTAAATTATCGCGAACTTGCACCGTTGCTTGCTGAGTACGTTTTAAAAATGAATTTTACCCATGTTGAACTTCTGCCAATTATGGAGCATCCTTTTTATGGTTCCTGGGGGTATCAAACACTTGGGTATTTTGCACCAACTGCACGTTATGGTAGCCCTGATGACTTTAAATATTTAGTTGATTATCTACATCAACATAATATCGGTGTCATACTTGATTGGGTACCTTCTCATTTTCCCAATGATGAGCATGGTCTAGCTTACTTTGATGGTACTCATTTATTTGAGCATAGCGATCCTAGAAAAGGATTTCATCCTGATTGGAAAAGTGCCATTTTTAATTATGGTCGCCATGAAGTGAAGTCATTTTTAATAAGTAGCGCTTTATATTGGTTAGAGCAATATCACATTGATGGTTTACGTGTTGATGCTGTTGCTTCTATGTTGTATTTAAATTACTCGCGTTCTGAAGGCGAGTGGATCCCTAATGTGCATGGTGGGAATGAAAATTTAGAGGCAATTGATTTCTTACAAAATTTAAATAAAACAATTTATCATTATTTTCCTGATGTTCAAACTTTTGCTGAGGAATCGACAGCCTGGCCTGGGGTTTCACGGCCAACTTATATCGGTGGCTTAGGATTTGGTTTTAAATGGGATATGGGGTGGATGCATGATACGTTATCTTATCTGCATCTTGACCCTATTCATCGGCGCTTTCATCAACATCGTTTATCGTTTCGGATGATTTATGCATTTAATGAAAACTTTACTCTTTCATTATCGCATGATGAAAGTGTACATGGTAAAGGATCTTTGTATTCTAAAATGTCAGGCGATGAATGGCAGCGTTTTGCTAATTTGCGTTTATTATTTGGCTACATGTTTGGCCTTCCGGGTAAAAAATTACTCTTTATGGGTAATGAGTTTGGCCAAAGGAGTGAATGGAATCATGAGGTCAGTATTGACTGGCATGTTTTGGATTGGCCACTCCACCAGGGCCTACAAGCTTGGGTTGCTCACTTAAATAAACTTTATAAAGAGGAGCGAGCCTTACATGACTTTGATCATGAATCAGCTGGTTTTGAATGGATTGATTGTGAGGATGCGCATAATAGTATTTATAGCTTTTTACGCAAATCAGCAAAGAGTGAACTAATATTAATAGTATTGAATTGTACGCCTGTAACTCGATTTTTTTATCGGATTGGTGTTCCAAAGCAAGGTAAATGGAAACTCATTGCATCAAGTGATGCAACACAATATGGTGGATCAGGCAATCAAGACAATCTATTAGATACAGAAAAGCACCCATTTCATTATAGGGATTATTCAATTAGCCTGACGCTACCGGGCATAAGTGTGAGCTTTTATAAATGGATAGAAAAATAACACGGACAATAGGTGCGAACCTGGCTCTAGATGGCTCTTGCACATTTCGCGTATGGGCCCCTTTTGCAGAGCATATGCAAATCAAAATCTTTCCTCAACATGGAACAGCTTATTATTTAGAGATGCATAAAGGCGAAGATGATTATTTTGAACTTATTACCTCGGATATCACCGCAGGCGATCGTTACTATTACTGTTTTGCAGACAAAGAGCTACCTGATTTAGCTTCTGATTATCAACCTGAAGGGATTCTTGGACCATCCGAAATTATTAGTAAAAAAAAGCCTAGGCCCTGGAAGGCTACGTTATTAGCGGATTATATTATTTATGAATTGCATGTAGGCACTTTTTCTGAAGAAGGTAAATTTACCGCGGTTATTCCTTATTTAAAAGAACTTAAATCACTGGGTATTACTGCACTTGAACTTATGCCAATTGCACAATTTCCAGGTGATAGAAATTGGGGCTACGATGGCGTGCTTCCTTTTGCGGTCCAAAATAGTTATGGTGGGCCGCAGGGTTTAAAGCAATTAGTAGAAGCATGTCATGAGTTAGAGATAGCCGTTATTTTAGATGTGGTTTATAACCATTTAGGGCCAGAAGGAAATTTTTTTAATGAATTTGGCCCTTATTTAACAGATAAATATAGTACGCCTTGGGGAAAAACCTTAAATTTTGATGGTGAATACAGTCACTATGTACGTAATTATTTTATTGAGAATGCGCTTCATTGGTTTTCTGAATATGGTATTGATGCACTACGCTTAGATGCATTGCATGCTATTGTCGATACATCTGCTTATCCTTTTTTAGAGGAACTTGCTGATAGGACAAAAGCTTTATCTAAAGCACTAGGACAAGAATTTTATTTAATTGCAGAAAGCTGCGCTAACGATCCGAGGCTGATTAGAACGAAGGAAGAGTATGGATTTGGTTTACATGCTCAATGGAATGATGACTTTCATCATGCTTTGCATACCCTTCTTACTAAAGAACGTGAAACTTACTATCAAGATTATGGTGATATAAAACATTTTCTAAAAGCCTATCAAGAAGGCTATGTTTATTCAGGTGAGTATTCTCCATTTCGTAAGCAGCCACATGGCGTGAGTTCTCAAGCTATTCCGGGCGATCGCTTCGTTGTTTTTATGCAAAATCATGATCATATTGGTAACCGCCCTACAGGCGATCGCTTAACGCATATTCTATCAACGGCACAGCTTCGGTTTGGAGCGGCTCTACTCTTTTTCTCTCCTTATATTCCACTAATTTTTATGGGAGAGGAGTATGGTGAAGTTGCACCATTTCAATATTTTATTAGCCATACGGATGAGCAACTGATTGAAGCAGTACGGCAAGGACGCCGGCAAGAATTTGCATTTCAAGAGCATGTTGAAGTACCTGATCCCTATGATATTAATACTTATCAGCAGAGTAAGTTAGATCATGGACTTAAAAAGAAACATGAGCATCAGCGTATGTGGCGCTATTATCAGCGATTGATTCAAATTCGCCGTAATCACCCAGCTTTGTTTGAATTAAATAAACATAGCTTATCTTTTGAATTGTTTGAAAATGAAAGATTATGGGTCATTAAACGAACAAATAAACAAAATGAAATTCTACTAATTGCTAATTTCTCAAATGAGAATCTTAGTTATGAGAATCATATTAAGCTTGCTGGATTAAGGCTGCTCTTAGACTCTTATGATTATGAGTCAACAATTGTCGATTATCAACAAGGCAGTACAGAACTTAAACCATTTGGTATCTTACTTTTTGAAAGGATAACAGAAAGTGACTAATAAATATCTTTGTATACATGGCCATTTTTATCAACCACCACGTGAAAATCCATGGTTAGAGGCTGTAGAAAATCAAGAATCAGCAGCACCTTACCATGATTGGAATGAGCGCATTACCGAGGAATGTTATGCACCAAATGCTGCGTCTAGAACTCTAAACTCAGAAGGAAAAATTACTACTATTTCTAATAATTATGAAAAAATTAGCTTTAATTTTGGGCCTACGTTACTTTCTTGGATAAATGAAAAAAATCCATTATTGCTGCAGTTATTACGTGAAGCAGATACAAAAAGCCAAGAGCGCTTAAATGGCCATGGTAATGCGCTTGCACAATCTTACAATCATATCATTATGCCTCTTGCTAATTCGCGTGATAAATATACTCAAATTTATTGGGGAATTAAGGATTTTGAATATTATTTCGGCCGAAGCCCAGAAGGTATGTGGTTATCAGAAACGGCAGTTGATTTAGAAACACTGGATATTATGAGTGAGCTTGGTATTAAATTTACAATCCTTGCTCCCAACCAATTACAGCATATTAGGCGCCTTAACAGTGACGAAGAATGGTACGATGATTTCACCATTGGGACACCTTACTTACAGCATCTTCCTTCTGGTCGAACGATTACTCTTTTCTTTTATGATGGTGGTGTGTCTAAAGCAGTTGCCTTTGAAAAATTATTAACGCACGGCGAAAATTTTGCTCATCGCTTATTAGATGCTTTTCCCCCCGAATGGACCGCAAATACATTGATGCATATTGCTACTGATGGCGAGACTTACGGTCATCATCATCCACATGGCGATATGGGACTTGCTTATGCGCTTCATTATATTGAGCAGCAAGGTGAGGTTGAAATTGTAAACTATGGTTATTTCTTAGAAGCTCAACCTCCTGAGTTTGAAGTAGAAATTTGGGAACATTCTTCTTGGAGTTGCGCGCATGGCGTAGAACGCTGGAAAAGTAATTGTGGTTGTAATAATGGTCAAGGCTGGCATCAAGAATGGCGCGGCCCCTTGCGTCAAGCGCTAGATTGGTTACGGGATGCATTAATTCCTGCATTTGAGGAAAGAGTGGGTAATTTGGTAAACGATCCTTGGGCGGCTAGAAATGATTATATTGAAGTTATCCTTCATCGTGATAAACAAAATGAATTTTTAGCAAAACATGCAAAACGAAAATTAAAACAACATGAAAAGGAAAGTGTTTTAAAATGGATGGAACTACAACGCCATGCTATGTTGATGTATACAAGCTGTGGTTGGTTTTTTGATGAGTTATCTGGCATTGAAACCGTACAAATTATGAAATACGCTGCTCGTGTTATTCAGTTACATACTGAATTAACAGGCGAAAGCTTTGAAGAGACATTTATTGAAAAACTAGCGTTAGCGCCTTCTAATTTTACGCACTTTAAAAATGGCGCTCAACTATACAATATGTTTGTCAAACCACTTAGTATCGATTTGTTCAAGGTATCTGCGCACTTAGCTGCAAGCTTACCGTTTATGGCTTATGAAGATAAGGTGGTTATGTATTGCTATGAATGTGAATTAATTAATACGCAAAAAACAATTGAGGGTAAGACACAATTAATTAGCGGTGAATTAATAGTCACTTCAAAGTTAACATCCGAATCTTTAAGAGTTTGGTATTGGCTTTTTTATCAAGGCGATCATAATCTAATATGCGCAATTAAGCACCCAGATGCTTCCTTAGAACACATAGGTAAAACATTACATGAAGTATTTATTACGGGTGATATTTTTCAGGTTGTAAAGTTATTTGAAAATTACTTTGGTGAAGAGACTATTTCTTTACGCGACTTATTTTATGATACAAAATTAAAAATCACAGAAGACATTTTATCCACCTCTTTAGCAGATTTGGAATTAAATTACCGGCGCTTCTTCGATGATAATGCACCGATGATTAACTTTATTTCTGATATAAGCATTGAATTACCAAGAACAATTAAAAGTGCGCTTAATTCATTAATTAACAGCGATATAGTGCATTTCTTTTTAGGCCCTAATCCTAATATTGAAGATTTAGAATCCATCTTTGATAAAGCGCAACGCTTGCGTGTTCGGCTAGATAAAGAAACTATTGGGTTTCATGCTAATCATATGCTGCATGATAATGCTATGATGATTGAACATCATATTAATGATAAAGATTTTTTACACTATCTAATTAAATTAGTGGCTTTTGTAAAAACAATGCCGGTAAACGTTAACTTATGGCATATGCAAAATGAAGTATATAAGTTATTGCAGGAAAATGAACAAAATCAGAAAAATCCTCTTTTAACAGAATTAGCTAGTCAACTCGATTTGGAGATCGAATATGCGTATTCCACTAGCCACGTATAGGGTGCAACTTAACAAAGATCTTCCTTTTGAGAAAGTTGAGTCTCTGTTAGATTTTTTTAAAAAGTTAGGTATTTCTGATATCTATACTTCACCTATTTTGCAAGCACAACCTGGTAGTACACATGGTTATGATGCAACGAACTATGAAGAAATAAACCAGGATTTAGGAGGCTATGACGGGTTTAAACATTTTTGTTTAACATTACAAGAAAAGGGTTTAAATCTTTGTGTGGATATTGTACCCAATCACATGGCGTCTACGGAACATAATAATTATTGGCAAGATGTTCTTAAAAAGCGAGAGAAGTCAGATTTTGCTTTTTTATTTGATGTTAATTGGACTCATTCAACGCAGGATAAATTAGTATACCGCCGCTTTTTTGATATCAATGAATTAGTTTGTATGCGAGTTGAAGATCCAAACGTCTTTGCTAAAACGCATCAACTACTTTTTTCTTTAATTAAACAAAAATTAATACAAGGCCTACGAATTGATCACATTGATGGTTTACGCAATCCAGCACATTATCTCAAATCTTTAAAAGAACATACCGCTTCTGATTTTTATATCGTTGTAGAAAAAATATTAGGCTTTGCTGAAACCTTACCAGAAACATGGTTAATTGACGGGACAACTGGCTATGATTTCTTAAATCGTTTAAATCAAGTTTATGTAAAGCCAAGTGGCTTAAAAAAAATTATTGCCTCTTATGGCTCATTAACTCAATCCACAAAGACAGTTGAGCAAATTCGTCAAGAAAGTATTATTTTAGTGCTTGAAAAATTATTTAATACGGAATTCCAAAATCTGGTTACTGCATTACAGGAATTAATTGGTGAAAAAGATCACGAAATAGGTATTATCTTGTTGCAAATTTGCGCTTTAATGCCCATTTATAGAATTTACGGCAACCTAGATTTTTACTCGTATCAGGAAAAAGAATTAATCAATAACATTCTTGAAAGAGTAAATACTAAAAGACGTGATTTATTAGAGAAAATCCAACAAGTGCTGTTATTAGACTTTGATGGCAATCAAGATGAGCAAAAGCAACGTTGCGCTAAATGGTTAAGTAATTGGCAAGTGTTAACCGGTCCCTTAATGGCTAAAGGGTTTGAAGATACAACATGCTATAGGTATAACGCTTTCTTATCCTTAAATGAAGTGGGAAGTGCGCCAGAATATTTTTCAAGAGCAGGCGATCTTCAAGATTTTCATTCTTATAATGCACTTAAACAAGAAAAATGGCCTAATAGCTTAAATACGACTTCAACACATGATACAAAACGTAGCGAAGATATGCGGGCCAGATTAAATGTCTTAAGTGAAATAAGTGAAGAATGGATTTCAACGCTAAGACTGTGGATGGAACAAAATCAGTCTAAAAAAGCCATAGTAAACCAGCAATTAGCGCCAGATAATACTGATGAAATAATGCTTTATCAAACACTAATAGGAATCTGGCCGTTTAATGGTATTAATCAAACCTTAAAAGAGCGTATAAATACATTTCTAATCAAAGCGTTAAGAGAGCGCAAATGTCATACAACGTGGTTTGCGCCCAATGAAGCTTATGAAAAGGCTGTTATTAATTTTTTTGAATCGTTGTTTGATGATCCATGGTTTTTAAAAAGCTTTACCATGCTACAAAAGAAAGTGGCTTTTTTTGGTATGTATAATTCATTGTCTCAAGTTGTTTTAAAAATAACATCGCCAGGCGCGCCTGATTTTTATCAAGGATGTGAAAGTTGGTGTTTTAGTTTAGTTGATCCAGATAATCGTAGTTTAATTGATTATAATCATATTACCTCTTTATTAAGTGAAGAGCCGTTACCTGATTTATTAAAAACGTGGGAAGATGGACGAATTAAATTAAACACCATGCGTAAGCTTTTAGAAATAAGAAATCGCTTTAAAAATGTTTTTATGTATGGCAAATATATTCCTTTAGAAGTTCAAGGTAACCTAGCGAAACATGTCATCGCTTTTGCACGAGAATTTGACAATTCTTACATTGTTGTTGTTACTTTACGTTGGATATCTCAATTAATAAGTCCTTTTACATCTTGGTCTAATTTGGCTTTTAATCAGGATGATAAAATCATTTTGCCTAAAATGTATAATCGAGCATTTCATTCTCTTTTAACAGGTGATGAAATTTTAAGTACAGACGACTCTATTTTGATGGCTGATGTCTTAGAAAAATTACCGTTTAATATTCTTTAAGCACTTAGCAAATGAAATTATTGTTAACAAATTGCTAGGTTGATTTTACTTAGCAAAACCTTGTTAGCAACTATGTTTTTTAAAGAAAGAAATTTGAAAGAGTGGAATTAAGTTAACTAATCGTCTACATTATTTTAATTAGTTATATTTCAAGGATGAAATTTATGTTAAAAGAATTAAGAATTTTTTCATATTTAATTATCTTATTTTTTTCTTCTTCTTTAATTGCTGCTGAAATAGAAAAGCCAGTACAAAGTCAACCAAGTGATTTTTCAGTTAAGGTAGAATTTAAAAATAATCAATTAGTCGTAACTAATGCATCTGATAAGCCCGTTAATTTAAACAATACGACAATAAAATTTCATTATTTAGGTAAGGTATTTTCTGCAGTATTGAATCAAAAAGAAGTAAAATTAAATTTATTAGCAATGGATGCAAAAGAATCAGGGGAAGAAGATAATTTATATAATTTAACTATTCAAGAAGGATTAGTATTAGCGCCTCATGAATCACTTAGATTTAAGCTAGTTACAGACAACAAAGATACGCCTCATCGTTTTCAATTAACAAAAGTATCTAAAGATGCGCTTGCAATAGCAACTGGCACTTTGCAGTTGACTTTGCAAAGTACACCTCTAGAAGGGCTTCGTAATCCTGTCATTACTGTGGAAGGATCAGGTGTGACCCGCACAAAAAGAGTTACTTGGGGTACTACTTGGGAGGTAATAAAATTACCCCCTGGAGATTATAAAGTTTCAGCGACAGCAGTTCATAATAGAATTCAATTTTATGAATTCAAACCGATTACTGTAACTATTGCTGCTTCACAGGTCATCTCTAAAGAGCTTTTCTTTGAGCAAGCACCTACTACGCCCGTTAAAGTTACATTAACGAATGCGCCTATTGCTAGACCTTTAATTACTTTAACAGGTGCTAAATATACTATCCCTAAATACGTATACAATAATACGATAATGAATTTACCTGCAGATACTTATAAAGTAACTTCAGATATAAGTGGTTATTCTGTTTCTTATACACCTAACCCTTTGAAAGTTCCTGACGCTACTACCTTAAATATTGTATACACTGCGATTAATCAAAATACGGGCCGTAATATTACATTTGTAAATCAATGTCCGTTTCCTGTGTGGTTTGGATTTATTAGTGGTGCAACACCTAACCCGCCTGGAAGATCATGTAACAGTGATGCAGATTGCCAAGCTGGCTCTACCTGTGTGAATCGTGGCGCTGGTGGTAATCAATGTTTTTGGAAAAACCCAGCCCCTGCCGACAATAATTTTAGATTAGCTGCAAATGGCGGCACTAATGTCGTGCAACTGCCAAGATACCAAAATAACTTAGGCGCTATCTGGAGTGGCGCTATTGCTGGGAGAACAAATTGTACAGCAGCTGGGTGTGAAACTGCGAATTGTGGTGGTGGTACCGGCGCATGTCCTGCAGGACGCGGTTTTGAGCAACCGGCAACGCAAGCTGAAATTACTATGGGTATAAACTCGCCTGATTTTTATGATGTTGAAGTAATAAATGGTATGAATATCCCTGTTCAAATGTCACCGGTACTATCAGGGCCTGCACCTGCTAACCCTTATGACTGTGGTAGTCCGGGCGCTGTTACTTCATCAAACTCTATGGGCGCTTGTTCTTGGGCAATGAATCCACCGGTAGTTGAGAATAATTATGTAAGGGCAGGCGGTAATGCATGTTCTTCAAATGGTGATTGCCAGGCGCCTAATGTCTGTGGATTAAGTTTTAACCCTGGTAAGAATCCATTGTTACAAAAAACTTGTGGTACTCGTATTGGATATTGGACTGCAAATCAAGTTTGTGGTATGCAAAATAGTTATGGTGCGCCCTTTAATTGCAGAGAGGTTTTACCACCGCCACAACAAAATTTAACCCTAACAAATCTTTATCAATGCACCCAAGTTGGTTCTTGTTATCAAGATGGGGCCGCAAGTACTTGTTGTGGTTGTGCTAACTGGGATCAATTAGGGATACCAGTGCCAAATGCTACTTACACTAAGCAATGTGTTAACCAAAATCCAACTTGGCGTTCTAAAGTGTTGCCTACGTTACAGTGGTTAAAAAAGGCATGTCCTTCTGTTTACACCTATCCTTATGATGATATGAGTAGTACTTTCATTTGCCAGATTAATAATAGTTCAAACATTAATAGTGTGAATTATACGGTAACATTTTGTCCAGGTGGCAAAACAGGTGGTGTAACTGGAAGTTAAAAGATATTAAACGCCTTGCAATATCTCCTAAAAGAGATATTGCAAGTTGTTTACCTAGCCAAAATTTGCACTAGCTTCTATAATATACCCATTCAAGTTGAAAGAATTGATTGAGCGGGTAATGGCGTGAACTTAAGGATGTTGTCATTTCCGCGCAGGCGGAAATCTATCTTAGTACTTGCACTGTGCTTGCATAGAGATGGATTCCCGCCTGTGTGGGAATGACAGAGCTGTTTTTAAGTTGACGCTATTAATTGAATAGGTAAAGCTCAGCATTTATAGAAAAATATTTTTTTAACGATATAAAATAGAGAAAAGCTCTCCTATAAAAATCACTTGTATATCGAAAGATTGTCTTCTAGCGATATCCTCTTTATGATCAGAGCTTTTATCTCTTTAATTGCTATTTAATTATCTAGGATTTTCATGAAAAAGATTATTCTCACCGGGGATCGACCTACTGGGAAATTGCACTTAGGGCATTATGTTGGCTCTCTAGCTAATCGTATTAAGCTCCAAGATGAATATAATCAATTTGTAATGATTGCAGACACGCAAGCGCTTACTGATAATTTTGAAACGCCTGAGAAGATTATTGATAATGTTTATGAAGTTGCCTTAGATTACTTAGCAGTTGGTATTGAACCTACTAAAAGTACAATTTTCATTCAATCTCAAATTCCAGAACTTGCTGAATTAACGACTTACTACTTGAATTTAGTAACGCTTGGCCGCTTAGAGCGTAATCCTACTGTCAAAGCAGAAATTCAGCAAAAAAATTATGATCTATCCATTCCGGCAGGATTTTTTTGTTACCCAGTTAGTCAAGCTGCTGACATTACTGCATTTAAAGCAGAAACAGTTCCTGTTGGTGACGATCAAGTGCCTATGATTGAACAAACGAATGAAATTGTTAGAAAGTTTAATCGTATTTACAATACTGATTGTCTTAAAGAGGCTAAAGCTATCCTTAGTAAGACGCCACGTTTAGTGGGAATTGATGGGCAATCAAAAGCCAGCAAGTCGTTAGGAAATGCGATTTTTCTTGCTGATAATGCGGAGGAAGTTAAACGTAAAGTTTATATGATGTTTACTGATCCTAATCATTTGCGAGTGAGTGACCCAGGTCAGGTAGAAGGTAACGTCGTATTTGCTTATTTAGATGCTTTCCACCCAGATAAAGAAGAAGTGAATGCCTTAAAAGCTCATTATAAAAAAGGTGGGTTAGGAGACTCTGTGATTAAAAAATTACTCACCCAAACCCTAGAGAATTTATTAGAGCCCATACGGGAGAGACGAGCGTCTTTAAAGCGCAATGAAGTACTTGATATCCTTATCACAGGTACTCTTGCGGCAAGAGAAGTAGCTAAAACAACGCTTACGGAAGTAAGAGATGCAATTGGCTTGCGTTATTTTAATTAACGTGAGTTCGACAAAGAGATGAAGGCTTTTTTAGGTCGCTAAACGAACGTTATCCTGTAAAATGCGAAGCATTTATACAGGATCTAGATTAAATATAAATAAGTTCTGACGTAAAGAAGGAAAGCTTCTTTATCGCTAAACTTTTAGCAAAATTTATTAGGAAAAGGATGTTCTTACGTGTAGTTATTCTTTTAGCATGTTTAAATAATACTGTATTCTGTTGGTCTGCTTGTACTTTTAAAGATTCAAGTAATAATACAGCACCTACCACCCATGATGCTTTGCGATTAATCATTGAACAAAGCCAAGATTGTCCAACGGATGTTTTTGCTTTACGTGCTCTTCTTAAAAATAAACAATTAACATTGCATACGACCCTAGTCGCAAATCGTGGCTTCCACAATCCAAGCCTTGGCAGCTTTAGTCTATTTGAAATAGTTACAGGACATGTAAAGGGATTTCCTATCATTGAATCTGGTGAATTTTTCTTTGGTCATTTTACTGATATTGATGAACAAAATCGTTTAATTGCAAATCAGGCACCTACGAAAGGTGCTTTAATGATTGAAGCCATTGCATGGGATTATCAAAAAAGGTTATTTAATTTTTACGAGTTACGTGGTGATGGGGAAAAAGGGCAGTGGTTTTATCGTGGTAATTCACTAGATATTTTTGCTGATAATAAAAAACTTCATTTGCAAAGTGATCCTCTTCATCCCCAATTTGGTCAAAGGCTTCGTTGTTCAGGATGTCATGGCCAAGGGGGGCCTATTATGAAGGAGATATATAATCCTTATAATGATTGGTGGACACAAAATAGGCCATTAGATTTTGGCGGTAGAAAACCTGATGATAATTTGTCTGCAATCTTAGTCAATTTAGTTTCAGCAGAAAAATTAGCAGAGCATGTTAAAATAGGTATAAACAAACTTACGCAAAATTTCTCCTATGATCATTTAACCTGGCAAGAGCAATTAAGACCGTTATTTTGTCCGGTTGAAATTAATTTTATATCTGATAATTTACCTAATGATTTGGGTCAAGCCACCATTACAATTTCTGGTGATTTTTTCATTGACGCAAGGTTATTGCCGGCAATAAAAAATAACTCAATTATTATTTCTCGTAATTATTATCAGGCAGCGCTCACTAAGGCCATGAATCATTTCCCGGAAACCAATCAGCTAGATGCAGATCATGCTTGGCTTACGCCCATAAAATCACTATCTGATCAATTAACAATACAAAAGTTAGTTGATAGAGGCTTAATTACTGAGAAGTTCGTTGCTGATATATTAGCTATTGATATTACCAATCCAGTTTTTTCAAATAAACGTTGCGCTCTTTTAAGTTATATTCCTAAAACTTATTCTTCAAATTGGCTTAATATTTTTATTAATAATCTTAATCATAGTAAAAATCAAACTGCCAAAGAGCTATTAACGAATATTATGGATATCACCCATACCAAAGAATTTTATCAAAAGAATGCCGAAAGAATTATTAATCAATGTCAAAAAAAATTAAATAAGCAGCACAACGTTGAAAAATTATATGCACTCTTAGCACAAAGACGAATAGAAATTAAAGCGTCTGAAATTTCAGCTAATCCGTTAGGACAAATTCTAGAGCCTGGTTTCCGAATTATTTTTCCAGAAAATAATTTAGCATCATTACCTGGACAATTGATGCTGGATGAGGACTGTAACATTAGCGCTCTCTATTAAAGGCCAAGCCAACGAATAAACTGCTTGGTAGATTTTAAGCTAATAAAAGATTGAGTATCAAAATAAATATTATATACTTTGGTATCACCATTCTCTATTAGAGATGTACTGTTAAGTCGCACATCTTTTGCTTTCCCTAAAAGAATAATTTTCATTTGCGTTTGATAATACCCACGATTCATTTTGACTTCTGGAATAACGAAATAAACTGCATTTAAATCATCTTTGTTAGTATTAAGAAGAATATTATTAGTAGCTATTAACGTTTTAAATTCAGATCCATTAAGAGCTACATATTCAGTATTATTAATTTGTCGGCGTAGCATTCTAGAAAGGGGGACTTTAATTTGAAAGAGGCGTTCATAGTTATCTGCTGTAATTGCTAAAATAGGTTCGTTTTCCTCGCGTTTATTATTTTTATTTAAATCAGCAAAAAGTATTTCTTCTTTAGGAATACTATCTTCATCTGGTTTTAGCTCAGGGAACAGCTGTGCATCAGCCGCTATGGTTGAATGATTATCACAATTTAAAAATTTTGATTTCGCAAACCACTTATCATTGGGATAATAAATGACTAATAATGCTTTATCTTTGATAGTATTAATAATCGCTTCACTTAAATGTTCAGGCAATGCCGGGCAACCCCAACTACGGCCCGCTCTACCATATTTTTTTATAAAATCTTCTTCAACATACCAACCCGGATGTATAACGATAGCGCGTCCTGCGGCATTATCATTAAAACTTTGATCTAAACCTGTAAGTTGCAAAGATAATCCTTCGCGACCTCGATAAGCTTTATCAGTCTCATAAACCCCAATACTGCTTGCTTTACTATTGTATTTATTAGAAAAATAATTAGATAAGAGAGTACCGGAGTTAATACCATGTGAAACATAAGTATGAAAAAGTAACTTTTTCTGGTTTAAATCAAAGACCCAAAGTCTTTTTTCACTAGATGGTAGAGAGTAATCAATGATAGCTAAAACATTATTATGTTCAACATTATATGTTGTTGCACATTTTAAGGTAGTTAATACTTTATTAATAACCGCATCACTTAATAAATAATCCTTATTTTCAAGCATTGCTTTAATATCATTAAATGGATCATTTTGTATATTAGTTTGTACAGTAGGATTAAAAATAGACGTGATCAAACCCATTAAATTATAAGTATTGGCTACTTTTTGCTGGAAAAAATCCAGTGAAGGCATAGCAAAAGAAGCTGATGTAACTGCTAAATATAATAACAGGCCTTTTATCATGAGACTCCCTCATTTCCTTAATAATTTTTAACCCGTTATTACTTAATATAGTCCAAGCTAGCGATTTAATTTTGATTTTTATGAATTTAAATTAATAGGAAGGGTCTTAACTAAGCCATATAAGACCTCTAAGTTGATTACGTAAGTGTATATTTAAATAAAATAATTTAAAAAAAGTCAATTTGTGCGACAATTTAACTAAAATGATTTTTGATAACTTTTTTTAAAAGCTCGGGATTCTTGAGAATAATATCAATAGCAACATGCTAGGCCGCGTTGTGCAAGTCATTGAACAGCTAGATTTTTAAGGAGCACGCAGTTGATAGATACAGAAGTTAACCTTAATCTAGCAAAACGCAAGCCGCAATTTACGTTATGCGCTTCACTAGATTAATAATAACAGCGCTAAATTTAATTAGCCATTTACTATAACGCCTCCATTAGGATGCAAAACTTGACCTGTCATATAAGAAGAGTCTTCAGAAGCTAAATATACATAAGCAGGTGCCATTTCTGATGGCTGGCCCGCCCGTTTCATAGGCACTTGATTGCCAAACTCAGCAACTTCCTCTTTGGAAAAAGTGGCAGGAATTAAGGGCGTCCATATTGGGCCTGGCGCAACAGCATTAACTCTAATCCCTTTTTGCACTAAATTTTGTGAAAGGGAGCGGGTAAAAGCAATAATCGCACCTTTAGTAGACGAGTAATCAATTAAATGATCACTACCTTTGTAAGCTGTTACTGAGGTGGTATTGACAATAGTGCTTCCTTTTTTTAAATGAGGCAATGCTGCTTTTATTACATAAAAATAAGAAAAGAAATTGGTTTTAAAAGTCTCTTCTAATTGCTCACAGCTAATATCTTCAAAAGATTCTTGGGGATGCTGCTCGGCACAGTTATTAACAATAATGTCTAATTGTTTAAATTGTTTAATTGCCTCATGAACAATGTCCTCGCAGGCTTTATACGTTTGTAAATTGCGAGCAATTAAATGACACTGGCCGCCTAATTCTTCTTCAATAATCCTTTGAGTTTCTTTTGCATCTTCTTCTTCATTTAGATAATGGACGACAATTTTTGCACCTTCTAAGGCGAATGCACAAGCCACGGCGCGCCCGATACCGCTATCGCCACCAGTAATTAAAGCAACTTTATTTTTTAATTTATCACTTCCCTTATAAGAGGGGGAAAGATACTCAGGCTTGGGCGTCATTTCTGCTTCGATACCTGGTTGCTGATTTTGATGTTGTGGTGGTTGTTGTTGTTCTTGCATACATCCTCCAATTTAAACAAAAGTTATAAGATGAAGTGATTAAACTGCATCTTATGGGAATATTTAGTTTTCTAGGTTAACTAATTTTTACTTACGGTGAAACATAGCAGATAAGAAAAAACCAAGCGCACTAGCCATAATTAAGTAAGAAAGTGGTCTATCTACGACTTTTTGTATAGCGGCATTAAAGCAGTTTTTAAGGTACTACTAGCATCAGACATGTTATCGCAATGATTAAAAAAATTTAATAAACCCTTAAGCCGCCTATACCAAGATCTACTACTAAAGCAATCGTTATATTTTCTTGCGGTAAATACTCTATTTACTTACCTCATCCCTAAAATAGGTAATCTAATTATTAACTATCTGTAATTAATAATAAACACTAAATTAAGGATAGCAAATTATATAACCATCAATTAAGTTAGATATTTTTATTGTTAATTTAATTAATAATATTAGTTGCGGCTTCAATCCGATTTAGGTAGTAACTTATTAATAATGTGTTTTTTTTGCTCATTTAATATATAATTTTTTTTTTAAAATAGGATAAGAATAATGAAACACAGTATTTTTAAACAAATTCCTTTAGCAGAAAGACCTGAAGTAGTTGGACATCTTAAATTTAATTCAATTATTAATAGAGAAGGTGCTGAAAATTTGCTAGATATAGCTCAATCTGGCGAATATATCCTGCGAAAAAGTTCACTTGGCTCAGACTGTATAGCTTTATCACTCGTCGCTGAAAATATAGCTGATGAAGAACCAATGAAAATTAATTCTAGAAATCTTAATATTTATCATTTCTTGATAGATGCTAAAAACCCGACGCATGATCAGTTTACAAAAGCCAAAGATCCAGTTGAAGAAATAAGGAAATATATTGAATTTGCTACACAAAATAAAGAGTTTATAAGTCCTAAAAAATATTCAATGCTAGCAAATTTAACGTCGAAATTTTCTAAATCATTAACTGTAGAAGAAGAAACGCCTACTCTTAAATTCTAAAAGTAAAATACATCTAAATTATAAATAGAATCTTCAAAATAAACCGGCATATAATTATATGCCATTTATTATTTATATGTTTTCATTATAGGTGTCATGAAATCTACAAATTATTCATGTTAAATGATTTGGAAAGACGATTGTATTACACTACCACTATATTGTGCTGTACAAAATATTTTGTACAGCACAATATAAAGTAAATTAAAATGAATTTGAAATTGTATAATTAAAACCACTAAGAATAGTATTAAAATATTAAATTATTTTAACAGCACTGGTATTTAATTTGATGTTATCCATAGTTGTTCAAAGCCAGAAAAGGATAAGCTATGATGCTTTCTAATCGCTGGCAAATGGTTAGCGAGTTGCAAAGTTGGATACTGTTGTAACAGTGTTTTAAACACTAAATGCATTTCTATTCGCGCGAGTTTTGCGCCTAAACAAAAATGGCCACCATAACCGTAACTAAAATGAGCATTTGAACGTGTGCTCAGTTCTATCTCATCCGGATTAGGGAAATAATCAGGATCGCGATTAATAGCATGCGTAGAAATAAAGATTACACTGCCTGCTTTAATAAACTGATTACCTATGTAAGTATCATTTTTTGTCACCCGGAAAATAAAAGTAACAGCTGGATCTAGTCGATTGGCTTCTTCTATATATGCATCTAACTCATTAAGTTGGTTACCCATTTTCTGCCAAAGACCAGGGATGGAAAGCAAACTATAGAGATTGTTACATAATTGATCGGTGGTAGTAACTTGTCCTGCAACTAACATCATAATTGCCTGAGAAATAATTTCGTCATCATTCAAATTAAAATGTTCTTGATATTTTAGAAGGGTACTTAGAAAATCATCTTCAGGGTTTGTACGTTTGCGCTGAATTAAGTTAGCAAAATAATTATATAAATTTTTTGCGCTATTGTTAACTTTAATGCCATCCTCATTGAAATAAGTTGTTGAGCCACCAAAAAACTGGGTCATGTTATTAGACCAATTATAAAAGTCTAGGCGTTCATTATCAGGAATAGCAAACAACTCTGCTAACGTTGTTGATGGAATAACTTCTGCAATATTTTTGACAAAATCAAAAGGTTCATTGGGCTTAAGACGCGTTAAGCTTCGCTTTAACGTTTGTTCAATAAGTGGTTTAAGTTCATTGAGTTTTTGACTAGTGAAGCCTTGATAGCAGATACGGCGTCTTGCCGTATGGTCAGGCGCGTCACTCATCACCATCATTTTACTCACTACTTTAAAAAAGTCTTGAATTAATGATAAGTCCATTTCAGGCATGCGAGAAATAAAAAAAGGACTGCGATCGCAGCTAAAATCTTCACTTAATAAAACTTGTTTTGCCAAGTCATATTTAGTAACCACCCAAAATTTACCTGGCTCCCACCAAAATACAGGGCCCATCTCACATAAATGATGGGCAAATTCTTTAGGTGTTGAAGTCTGTTTTAACTGCATTAAAGTATACGTCGTCATAATATTTGAATCCTTCTTAAGTGTCTTGGCGTTACTTCACTAAATGCGTTGCGTCCATGTAGGAGTGAAAAATTATCGGCAATAAGGTAATCACCCGTTTGCCATTGATGTTGATAACAATACTGTGGGTTGCGCATTAAATGGCTAATACTTTGTAAGATAGATAGTGACTCATTTTTACTTTTGTTTATTACATTCACTTCTACTGGATTAAGGTAATCCTCGCCTACAGGTTCGGCAAACCGCATGATTGTTTTTGCTGTATCTGGATGTTTGGCAATTAGTTTTCGTTTAATATGGCCACCATAGTGAGCTAATTTTTCAGTAGAAAAAGTCAATTCATAGTTAAGCCACGCTTGTTTTTGCTCATCGGATGCATCATTCCAAACGGTTTCTGTATTGACAAATAGTGTTTCACCACCTGTATTTTGCTTAGGCGCCTCTAAGCAATGAAAGAATAAAAAATGAGGTTCTTGATAAAACGCGCCATCCCAATGTAGAGGTACATCACTATGGGTAAATAAATAGTTTTTAGCATTTACATCAGGCTGCATTTCCATAACTGGGCCAAAATCCCAATGTAGTAGTTTTGCCTGGGATGAGCAGTAATTTAATAACTCATCTCGCGTCAGCGCTTCAAAACCTCGCAATAGTATTATTTTATGGCGTCTTGTCTCTTCTAAAAGATTATTTAAGTTAAAATCAGCCAAACTTTTTTGGTTTCTATTTTCAATAAGATAAGGATGAAAAGGAATTTCTATTGGTAAGGTAATCATTAGCTAGCCTCCAAAACATAATGATCATGGTTAAATTTAGCGCCTAATCGCTCTGCCTCTGCCCGCTTAATTAACTGCCAAGAATGTTTATATTTAAGTAAAACATTATGCCAAGGTGTTGCCCAGCAATTATTAGCAGGTAAAAATTGAATACCTAGTTTTTCTGAGCCACATGGCTGTGGATGAATTGATAAGCGCACTGCATAAGGAAAATAATTTGCTAATAGATGAGACCATGCATTGGAACGCCTTAGTACCTCATAAGCAACTAGTTTTGCTTCTTTACGTACTTGATTTTTAGAAATACTTTGTCGTAAATACAATCGGTCTTCAATAATAAAGCGATGAATACCGTTAAATTGATATAAAAGTATTTCATTAGCAAGAATTCTTTTCTTTAATGAAGGTAAAGGTTCACCAAATTCCTTAATTAATTTTTCTCGCATCGTGTCATAACTACAATGTGTATAAACATCATCTAGCGAAAATGTACTTAAATAAGTTAATTCATTTGCTGCAATAATCGATTTAATTTCTTGTTGATAAATATCAACATCATTATCATCAACTAACACTAAGTCATTAAAAACGCGGCCATCTGAACAAATAACAAGCTGAACACCGGGGGTATGTAATTGTTTAATGTCATGACATAGCTGATTAAGATTTTTTAAACCCATAATCTCACCTAAGTCTGGGCGAGATGAAATTGTTTTTTGTCGGTTTGCTGATTTTGCTGGGAAGGCGGGCAAAATTAAAGTAAGTGGTTGCTCCATCATAATGGCCTGCACCACTTTAGCCAAATGGGGCTCTTGACAGTTAGAACAATAATTGCCCTGGCAATTTAGGGCATACGATTTTACCTGTCGCTTCTGTTTTAAAAGTAAGGCAATAATTTCTTTAGCTATCCCCTGCATCATATTATCTCCTGTTAAATACGAATTATTCTCATCCTAGTCAAAATCTTGATAAATTGATAATATTATTATTTTATTAAATTGATAAATAAATATAATCATGATTGATTTTGATGCTTTAAAAGTTTTTATAACTGTCATTGAAAAAGGGGGGTTTCATGCTGCAGCACAAGCGATGTTTAAATCCCAGCCAGCCATTACAAATGCAATTAAAAAATTAGAAGAGCAAATAGATTTGATTCTTTTTGATCGAAATTACTATCGGCCAAAGTTAACCAGCCAAGGTGAAAAATTATATCAACGTGCTAAAACATTGATTGCACATTGGGAGCATCTTAATCAATTTGTAGAGTTACTACAGGAGGATATGGAAACAGATATCACTATAGCAATTGATGTCTTCTTCCCCTTAAACAAATTAGAAAATTTATTTCGTCAGTGGATTGCTCAGTTTCCGCAAACCCACTTTCATTTCCTTTCTGAGTCCCTAGGCGGGGCCTGCGAACGTTTATTACAAGGCCAGGCTGATTTAATTATTAGTGAAAATTTAATCTCTAAACACGCGGTGGAAGTGATACCGCTTGCTATAGTATTAATGCCGGCTGTTGCAACACCGCAATTTATTGAACAATATAAAGAAGAGTTAAGTAACCTAGACACGCTTAAAGATTGTATGCAAGTTATTTTAAAAGACTCATCTAAAACTAACTTTTCATTTGGCGTTATTGAGCAATGTAAGCACTGGACGGTAAGTGATGTAATAGCAAAAAAAGAAATCATTTTAGCTGGCTTAGGATGGGGACGTTTACCTAAACATCTTATTAAGAATGAATTAAATAATGGTCGTTTAAAAATTTTATCTGGTCATCATCTTGATGAGCGCTTAGTGCCATTGGAAGCTATCCGTTTACAAAAGCCTGCTCATGGGCTAATTGCAAAGCAATTATGGTCTGATTTGTTAAATTTAAAAAGTAACAACGTTATTCCATAAAGTGCCTAGTAAGGAACGGGTCAAAATAGGCCCACTTAACACTTACTGTAAAAGATTTACTATTACCTTATTTGCTAATTTTGGACAAAGTACAATTGATTAGGGCGGAGAGTATAAATAATATCGGATTAATTCTAAGAAACTAGCAACAAATCATAAAGCATAGTATCGTGCTAAGACAATTATATTCTCATGGCTAATTTAAAGGAGCTTAAGTCTATGTCAACAAAATTTAATGATATTACCAAAGGAATTAATACGCAGCTTGCTAAAATGCAAAAAGAAATGCCTGACGTTATGGCAAGTTTTGCAGCTCTAGGCCAAGCAGCAGGGAAGGACGGGGCATTAAATAAAAAGACAAAGGAGCTTATTGCTATGGCTTTGGCTGTGGCCAATCACTGTCCTGGCTGTATTGGATTTCATTCGCAAAAGCTAGTTAAGCTACAAACCACAAAAGAAGAGTTAGTGGAAACATTAGCAATGGCGGTTTATATGGGCGGTGGGCCTTCTTTAATGTATGCGGCAGAAGCTTTAGAAGCTTTTGAAGAATTTAGTCAATAATTTGGTTTTAACTTATCGTTTAATTCTTGTAAAACTATTATTTTGAATAATAGTTTTACACCTAGTTAAATTTATAGTTGACTTTAATCTCATTTTAGAAAAACTAATTTTCGAGCATAAATTATTCATAATAATCTCTTAATATTAACTTTGTATAATAAAATATCTTTTTTATTGGGTGGTATTTTATGAAAAAATCAATGTTAGAGATGTATAGATCTCAATTAGAAACTTGTCGGGATAAGAGTAAAGTAGAATCTGAACAAGAATTAATAAACTCTTTAATAAAGAGTTTAGATGATAATAAAACTCATAGCGAGGTTATCTCACTATTTTCATCAGCGCTTAAAAAGCGTCCAAATCCTAGCTCTAATTATAATTTAAAAACAATACTATCTATCTTTAACAGACGCCCCACTCTGCCAGTAAAAACTGTCTATGATCAACTTCAGAAATGGATTGAGGAAGAACAAGAAGGATTAATAATGGCGAAAGAAGCTAAAGACAATTTAGTTAAAATTAGCGAAAAAATAAAGGAAATTGCTAATTATAAAAAAATAGAGCCTTTAATTAATCTATTAGAAGAATTATTTAAAAATGAAGATATATTATTGCTTAATATTAGGGGAAAAAGTTTATTAGCCTGTATAAAAGATTTAGATTTGCCGGCTGTGTTAACATACTTGGCTAACTTATCAAATAGTGAACCTGCTGCTACCACTCAGACATTAAATAGTTTTAGCTCTTGGAGTAGAGGAAGCTTTGAGGCACAACCCAATGTCGATGAAATCCATAGCGGCTGTAAATTGCTCATGTCTAAAGTAGCTAAAGCAGCTCAGAGAGATTCATCTAATCCAAATTGGGAAAAAAGTAATAGTTTATTGCAAACTGCTATAATAATTTATACTGAAATTAACGATTCTGCAAAAAATGATTTAGTCGTTGAATATACTTAAAAACTGTAGATTTATTGGATTATAAATTTTACTTAAGGCAGAAATTTTTATAAGGATCACTTTTAAATTAAATAAGACCTCTGCAATAGAATTATTTTTTATTTAAAGGTGCAGTTTCTGAATGCTGCATAGTTTGATTTTGATTGTTAAAGCCTAAACCTGGTGCCATTGGTTGTTTTTGACAAGGATATTTTTGTATAACGCCTAGCCAGGCAATCTGCGATACTGTCATTTTATTTTTATCGCTTTGCTGGCTTGAAAGGTTGTTGTAAGTTTGAATAATAATATCGTGTAATGTTTCTGCAGATAGATTTGTGCCTGTAGGTAGGCAGAAAAAAGGACGCCCTTGATTTTTGGCTAATTCATTTCCTTGCGCAAGTGTTTCTGCAATGCTCTCATCAGCTAAGATTAATATGTTTCTAGCAGAGCGAGCCCAAGCTTGAGCTTGTGGATCTGCCTTCATCTGCATTTTAGGAATATTATTAAAAATATTCATATAATGATCAATTGTATCAGCAGAAGTATAAAAAGATATTCCAAGGGTAAATAAGCTAATTAGAAAGCGCATAAGTATCCTCATAAGCTTTATTAGTAGTTGTTGTTAATTTTTAGGTTAATAAAGCAATTAGTAGGCTTAAAGTAATTCTAATAGAGTAACACATTATTAGCTATACCACCTGCTTGTTAAGGACGCCTAAATTTAACAATTAATTTTACCTATATTGCTTCGTCTGAATTTATATTAAAAATACTTTCTAGCCAATCTTTAAGATGCTCAAGATTAAAAGGAGATTCTATATATCCTATATATTTATCTGGACGAACAACCATTGTGGCAGAATTTTTAATATTAAATCGGTCTTGAATAATATAATTTTCATCTAGCCAAATTGAAGGAAGTTGTGAACTAATATTTAAAGAATCTAATAAGACTAAATGAATATGCAAAAGAAGTTTATACTTTTGAGTCAAATCCATTAATTTTCCTTCAACTTCATTGAAATCTTTTCGTTGTAAGAAAACAAATACATTATGAAGGGTTCCTAGACAAATTGTTTCTAGAAGTTTGGAAGTTCGCTGGCTTAGAGATTTTAAAGTTATAGCTGGAATAAATTCGCCAATATGAAAGCGAGTTTTTTGACCTTTAGCACTTACTATAGGACTTTTAGCATAGGAAATATTAAGTTCAGCTAAATCTTTAACAACTGGAGACATTAAAAAATCATAGGAAGTAAATTTACTCATAAGCTTATTACGTAAATTTATTAAAGGCTTACTTTTAAGAGAAATCATTTTTGTCATTAAATCGGTTTTCTTTAAAATAGCTTTAGCAATCGGATACCGCTCTATTTGATAGCTATCTAATAAAGTGTCCCTAGCATAGCCTTTAAGTACTAAGTTTAATTTCCAGACCAGATTATAAACATCTTGAATACCTGTATTAAGTCCCTGGCCACCCATCGGACTATGAATGTGAGCAGCATCTCCACAAAAGAAAACGTGGCTGTAGCGATAATGATCAATTTGGCGATGGTGAATGGAAAAATCTGCTAGCCAGATTGGATCATAAAGCTTAGCTTCATCTGAGCTTCGTTTATTAAAAAGGGTAATAATATCTTCTAAAGTAGGTTGTATTTGCTTGTTAGCAGGCATGCTCATAATCAGGCGGTAACGTTTATTTCCCATAGGGAGACAAACGAGAGGGCCATTAAGACTTGTATAAATCACTATTTTGTCTTCAGGCAAATCTCCTTGCGCATATAGATCAGCAAGCCACCACTGTTGTTTATACTCAGCGCCTAGAAATTTGGCATTACACAAATGACGTAGCGTACTATGTGCGCCATCACAGGCAATAATCCACTTGGTAGCAATTTCTTCAGTTTGGCCATTCGCTTTTTTAACTAAAGCAATAACAGGCTCGCCTTCTTGAAAAGAAATTAGTTCTGTTTGCCATTCGAGAGGGATATTTTTTGCACACAAGCCCTTATAGAGAATATCCTCAGTTTTATTTTGTGGTAAATCAATTAAAAAATTATAATTGCTGCCTATTTTTTCAAAGTTAATTTCAGACAGTAAACCATTATCTGATTTTAATAATACACCATAGACTTTATGGCCTTCGGCAAGCACATCATTTAAAAAAGAAGTATCTTCAAACGTTTCTAAGGTACGGATATGAATAGCTAGAGCCTTTGATTTATCACTTAATGTCGATTTCTTATCAATAATACGGCAACTTACTCCATGTCGAGATAATTCGTTAGCACAGAATAAACCAACGGGTCCTGCTCCTACTACAAGTGCATCTATTATTTGTTCAGCCATACGAGCTCCTTAGCGAGAGTCACGATTGAGCTTACTTAAAACTTTCTATAAAGCCTTATATCCCAGTACTAGGCTCAGCTGATGGAGCAATAGGTAGGTAATTAAAGCGCTCTTCTGTAGGTAGTGAGCCACATTCATCATAGGTGTTATCTAAACAAAGAAAAAAGCAGGTTGCACCTGATTCACGCGCATTTCGAACTGCTTCATCCACTGTAGAAAAGCTGGCGAGATCTTCCCCTGCATGAATATAGTCAGCTCTTTTAAAGGTAATTAACTCTACCAAGTATTGATTTAAATCTGCTCGTGAGTAAATGAGCCCAACAGGTTGTTCCGTTGAAAGCTCAAGAATCTTTGATCGTGATATATGGTCCATGATCCATTGCCTTAAAACTTAGCTCTTTTAAGTATAGCTACAATTCCTAAAATGTGAGTTTTATTTAGGCAGATAGATAAAAATCATTTAAATTCTAATAAGAATAGAATTACTAATGACAAAGCCATTTAACTTGATTAAGTATAGAAAATACTTCATTGTCACCAATCACTAAATGATCAAGTAATTTCACATCAATTAAGTCTAAAGCCCGTTGAATTTTTTTTGTTATTGTAAAATCGTGTGGACTTGCATCTGATAAGCCGGATGGATGATTATGAGCAAGGATAAGGGCTGCTGCGTTTAAATTTAAAATACGTACAATCAAAGGCCTTATATAAATATAGGCTGTATTAATTGTACCTTGAAAAAGTTCTTCGTAATGAATAATTCGATGTTGATTGTCCAAAAATAGCGCTGAGAAAGTTTCATTATGTTTATCTCTTAATTGTCGTTTGAGGAAGGTATAAGTTTCTTGGCTATTAGTAAGTTTTATTGTTTTTTTAAGCGAGATAAAGTCACTACGCCGGCATATTTCTTTGCTAGCTTGTAGTTGCAAGTAGCGTACTAATCCTAGACCGGTTACTTGATTGAAATTGTTAAAATCGGTATTAAGAATGGCTCGTAAATCGCCAAAGCGCTTTAATAATGCAAAAGCAAGATCTAGGCAAGATTTTTTATTATTGCCTGTACTAATAAACAGGGCTAATAGCTCAAGATCGGATAAATTATGAGCGCCCTGTATCATTAATTTTTCACGCAAGCGCAAAGGGTTGGTTGGTAAATTCATGCTAGTTATTCCTTTATAGCGAGGTTTGTGTTTTGATCCAGGATATTCTTATTTAGAATGAGTTAATGATGCAAGATTTTATTAATAAAAAGATTTTATTAGGAATTTGTGGTGGGATTGCTGCATATAAAGCTGCTTACTTAGTCAGAGAGTTAACCAGATTAGGCGCCGAAGTTAGAGTAGTTATGACTGAAGCTGCAGAACAATTTATAACGCCTTTAACATTACAAGCTTTAAGTGGCAATGACGTGCGTAATAAATTATTTGATCCACAAGCTGAACGAGCAATGGGACATATTGAATTAGCTCGCTGGGCTGACTACCTAATTATTGCGCCAGCATCGGCGAATTGCTTGGCTAAATTAGCCCATGGATTTGCTGACGATTTATTATCAACTCTTTATCTTGTCATAGAAGCGCCAGTTTTAATTTGCCCTGCTATGAATCAAAGTATGTGGAAGCATCAAGCCACACAAAGCAATGTAGCAATATTAAAAACACGAGGCGTTTTATTCTGTGGCCCTGAAGAAGGAGGGCAAGCCTGTGGAGAATATGGTTATGGCCGATTAAGTGAAATAGATAACATTATTAATACGCTGCGATTATATTCGATTAATGGATTATTAAAAGGCAAAGATATCTTAATCACAGCAGGCCCTACCTGTGAACCGCTTGATCCAGTACGTTATTTTTCTAACTATAGTTCAGGAAAAATGGGTTATGCTTTAGCCCAGGCGGCAGCTATCGCAGGTGCTAATGTAACTTTAATAAGTGGACCAACTACTTTACCTGTGCCACCTGAAGTAAAAATCTATCAAGTTGTTACAGCCAAACAAATGTATGATGAAGTTATGAAGCATTTAAAAGCAAAAAGTATTTTTATAGGTTGTGCTGCTGTTGCTGATTATGCTCCTATCACTCGGGCCGATAAGAAAATAAAAAAACAAGTGGAAGAAAATTTAATTCTTGAATTGTCGCCTAATCCTGATATTTTACTCGCTGTAGCTCAAACTAAAAAGGCGGCTTACGTTGTTGGCTTTGCAGCTGAAACAGACCATGTTCTTGAGTATGCTAAACAAAAATTACAGAAAAAACAGCTAAATATGATTATTGCAAATCAAGTTGGTGAAGGTCTTGCTTTTGCTAGTGATAATAATGCAGTTACCGTAATTACAGCTAATAAACAAGTTGATTTACCAATCACAAATAAAGTTTGTTTAGCTGGGCAAATTATTGAAATTCTTGCGATAACTATTCAAAATGACGCTGTTTAATATAAGGTATAAAAATTTATGAAGCAGGCAATTGAATTAAAGATACTAAATCCTCAGTTAGGAGAAAAATTTCCTTTACCCACTTATGCTACTGAAGGTTCAGCAGGGCTTGACTTAAGGGTTTGTATTGATGAGCCACTGCAAATTGCCCCGCAAGAAACTGTTTTACTGCCAACAGGTTTAGCAATTTATATTGCTGATCCTGATTTAGCAGCAGTCATCTTGCCTCGTTCTGGCTTAGGTCATAAACATGGGATCGTTCTAGGCAATTTAGTTGGATTAATTGATTCTGACTATCAAGGTGAATTAAAAATTTCATGTTGGAATCGTAATCAAGAACATTTTACTGTTCATCCTGGTGATCGAATAGCTCAATTAGTATTTTTGCCTATTGTTAGAGCTGAATTTAAAGTAGTAGATAATTTTAGCGCAACAGATAGAGGAGAAGGCGGTTTTGGTAGCTCAGGGAGGGCATAATGCAATATGAAATTAAAAAAGTAAATCGAGCTGTATTTCGAGCTTATGATATTCGTGGTGTTATTGATACCGATTTTAATGAGCATGCATTTTATAGTATAGGTCGCGCTATTGGCTCGCGTATGCATGAACTTAATCGGCAGAAAATAGTCATTGCTCGCGATGGCCGCCTTACGAGTACTAGTTTAGCTGCTGCCTTAAAACAGGGTTTGCTTGACAGTGGCATTAGCGTGGTTGATTTAGGTAAATCTTCTACGCCTGTGATGTATTTTGCAACGCATGAATGTGGCATAGACTCTGGTGTGATGGTCACAGGTAGTCATAATCCTGCAGACTATAATGGCATTAAAATTGTCTTAGCTGGTAAAACATTAGTTCAAGCAGATATAGATCTTCTTTATCAACTTATTTTAAAGGCTGATTTTATAGAAGGTGCCGGAGAATCCGAAACCCTAAATATTTTACCTGCTTATAAACAACGAGTCATTCGCGATTTAACTTTAAGGCGTCACTTAAAAGTTGTCGTAGACTGTGGCAATGGTATAGCTGGTGCTATTATTCCAGAAGTTATCCAAAACTTAGGTTGCGACGTCATTCCACTTTACTGTGAGGTAGATGGCCGTTTTCCTAATCATCATCCTGATCCGGCTGTTGAAGAAAATTTAATTGATTTAAAGAACGCGGTTGCTGAACACCAGGCAGATATTGGACTTGCGTTTGATGGCGATGCAGATAGGCTTGGTGTTGTCACTAATACAGGTAAAGTTATCTGGCCTGATCGGTTAATGATGCTTTATGCTCGCCATTTACTCAAAAATAAACCTGGCGCTACGATTGTTTACGATGTCAAATGTTCAGCACATTTGGCTGAAGTTATTGAAGCTGCTGGGGGACTCGCTCAAATGTGTCCGACTGGTCACTCAATCGTGAAGGATGTTATGAAAAGGACTGAAGCCGCTTTAGCAGGGGAAATGAGTGGGCATCTCTTTTTTAAAGATGGGTGGTATGGTTTTGATGATGCACTTTATAGTGCGTGTCGTTTATTAGAGATAGTTAGCGAAAGTCTTTTATCTGTTAATGATCAATTTTTAATGATTCCTGATAGCGTTAATACCCCAGAGATTAAAATCATTATTGATGAGGATGATAAATTTAATTTTATGCAGCGATTTAGTGAATTAGCAGAATTTAATATGGCTAAAATTATAAAGATTGATGGCATACGTGTTGAATTTGAACATGGATGGGGATTAATTCGAGCTTCTAACACCACCCCCTGTTTAGTTGCTCGTTTCGAAGCGCAAGATAAAACAAGTTTAGATAGCATCCAACAATTATTTAAGCAAGAACTGTTAAGGGTCGGGAAAGACTTGGCTATTCCTTTTTAATGCGCTTTATCAGTATGGCGCTGCTAAATTTTAGACCAAGCACAAGTGGCGCTATAGAACTGTTAATTGGCATCAACTTAAAGATTTTGTCATTTCGGCGCGGCATTGTTGTGTAGATAATGAGTATCTTTCCTGCGCAGGCGGGAATCCATCTAGAAATTAACTTCAGTGCTAATTGATAAATAGTTCCCCGCCTGCGTGGGGATGACTGAGCGGTTCTTCGGTTGGCATCTTAATAGAACTCCTAATAAGCAAGATTGGCAAAAAAGCTTGCCTACTTAAAGAAAAGCAAACCGCGGGGCAGGGGGATTGACTGCTATGTCTAAAGAGTGAATATCTTTAATTGGACTTGTTCTATAGGTTTCTTGTTCCCATCGTTCTTTATACCAATTATAGTAATCAATTGTGGTGAAGCCCCGTTTTTTGAGCAGAGGCAAAGCAACCGAGCGTAAATCTTCTTGTCGCTCTTCAAATAGTTCGCTACAACGTAAAAGATAAAATGGATTACTTGGTACAATCTCCATGGCTTTTTTAAAATATTCTGCATAAGGCAAGTTGAGATCAAAAAAATTAGCAATATCGCCTAATAGAAAGTAAGCTTTTCCCAATAATTTTTTTTGTTTTGGATCTTTACAACCTGTAAGTAATTTTGTTATTCGATGAAGAGCATCTAAGGCAAGAGTAAAATGCGTTTGATGTTTTGTTTTATGTTGTATACGAGTGTCACGATCGCTATCATAGTCAGCAGGTACTAAAAATAGGTGAACTAAATAGTCAACTTGACGCATTAGTCCCTTCGCTAATGCTTTGCTAAGAAGTTGTTTTTCTTCTTTGTCAACTACCTTAGAAACGCATTTATCTAATAATTTAATGGCTTTTTCGATTTCAGCAATATTACTTTGTGCTGGCTGATGCTGTTTTAAGTTAGTATGAATAAGTAGTTGAGCATAAAGCCGCATGTGAATAAAGTATTGTTCTTTCCTTTCTTCAGTGGGGTTAACTTTTAATGCTTTCCTTTTTGCTTCGAAGCTTTGTTGATAGGCTAAAGTAGCTTTTTGCCATTGCTCTGCTTTTCGATAGGCTTTTCCCTTAACATAGGCTTGTTCACCTAATTCATTAAAATAATTACCTAATTTAATTAAATCATTAGAATCAAAACTATATTTATTATGATTGATTAACCATAAATCATAGGCTTTATCATATTGTTTTTCAGCTATAGATAAGTGAAATATATCTACTGGATTAGTTTGAGCAAGTTCAGTATCCAATTGCGTCGCAAGCTGTACATCAATAAGCGTTTTTTTCTGTATGTAATATTGAGCTAATTCTTTAGCTAAAGGAGTGTTAGGCTTGATAAGCGCAAGTTGATTGGCTGCTTCATAGTGTAAAATTATGTAATTAGCAGCTTGTTTTAAATCTGGAAGTTGAGTAATTAGATTGAAAGCTTGTTCTAATTCACGTTTTTCTAAAAAATAATCAATATATAAAGTTAAATTTTGATTAATGATATTGGGATTAAAAAATATGGCACGTTGTAAATGATAATGGGTTTGCTGCTGTGCGTCGCTAAACCAAGACCAACGATATAACAAGCTATTTTTCTTATCTTTCGCTCTATCAAGATAACTTTGGGCAGTGAGTTCGGCATAGTAACTACCTGGGTAGAAAGGATAGTCTTTGATTGCAAGCTCATATTCAAGTTTATGAAAGGTTGTTGTAATTAAATTATGTGATTGTGGATCAAGTCTCGGTATTTCTGCCCATTGTTCTATAAATTTAAAACAATCTCCAAAAGCATAATAAGATGTAAAAGGTAAAGTAGGTATCTGTGGTATTGAGTTCGAATTGCTTCGATAGTAACTAATAAGCAAATCTTGTAAGGTTTTTGATGTTGCTGCATTACGCGAGTTTTTAACAAGTTTAAGGTATTGCTCAGGAATCTTATAAGAAGTTAACGGTTGTTGTAGAACGTTTTGCGAATAATTATTTAGGTAACCATAGTAAGCAAATTTACATAGTGAAAGCTGTACTTTTTGAGGTTCACAATGGTTATTGTAACCCAACCAGCCTTTAAATAATTCAAACGTATAGCGCAATATACCCACAGGTTTCAAATTATAACCATTCGTATAAATGTATTTTGCATGTATTAATTTTTGCCAATGTTGTTCATATTGTTTTGCATTATGTTGATAGACAAGCATGTCGGGATAATAACCAAGCGCATTTCTATAGTAACTGGGAATATTATTAAGTAAATGATAATTTAATTTGCTCACCATATTTCCTGACTAGAATTAGTAAAATTAAATCAGGAAGAATATTAATTGGACTTTTGAAAATAAACCAGACTTTAGAGGGAAGTTTTACCACTTCTATGTGAAAAGTTATCTTTCTGCATAACTATTAGCCAAGAAGGTAAAGGATTACCTTCTTGATGTCGAGCTACTATTTGTTTTTTAAAAATTATTTTTAAAGAATTAGCTTCTGCTAATTGTTCTAGATACTCTTCATTATGACTAAAACGTGCGCTTTCTTGTAATTGCCAAGGCATAGTAGAACTAATCTCTGTACTAAAAATAAAATAGCCTAAAGCTTCGAGATGATTACTTATTTGCTGAAATAAAGTGGAAAGTTCGCCAAAATAAGGCAAAACATCGGCCGCAACAATTAAATTATATAATTCTTTTTCCACTTTTAAGTAGCTAAGTGCTTCACTTTCAATAAGCTTATCGTAAATACCTTTAGGACGAGCCCAATCAAGCATTTTTTTGGCAATATCTACCCCAGTGAGTTGCTGAGAAATATCGCGTAATACCTGGCCAGTCAAGCCTGTCCCACAACCTAAATCAAGTGTTTTCTCGCAATGCGTAATATTTAAATCACTCAAAACATGAAAAATCTGCTGAGGTAGTGAATACTTTAAATACTTTTGTACATGTTCATCATAATATAAAGCATAATTATTAAATAAATTGGCTGCATATTCGGGTGCAGTTTCTACTGGTTTGTCTAATCCAGATAGCGCGTTTAACATATGCTGACTTGCTTTATCTTCGGGGTTAACAATGAGTGCTTGTAAAAGTAATTGTTTTGCTTTTTCTTTATCATTAAGACGAATATAAATTGCAGCAAGGTTATTTAAGGTAGCAAAATGTTTATTCTCTACACTGAGTAAATGTTCAAAATGATTAATAGCCTCATTTAAGTGGCCTAAAGCCATTTGCGCGACACCACTATTATAAAGATATTCAATATTGTTGGGATCTTTTTGTAATAAATAATCATAATGCATTAAAGCATTTTCAAAACGGTCGTGATGCATAAAAGTTGCAGCTAGGTTATTGCGTGCTTCAATATGATCGTTATTAAGTGCTAATGCTTTACTAAAATAATCAACAGCTAACTGGCCTTGATCTCGCTTGACTGCTATAACACCCAGGTTTGTTAATGCATCGACATGACCATTATTTTCTACTAATACTTGCTGAAAAGCTTGTTCTGCATGAGTTAAATCATTTATTTCAAGTGCTAAAACACCTAAATAAAATAAAGCATCTAGATGCTTTGGAGCTAAGGCTAAAACATTTTGAAATTGAATACGGGCTGCATCTAATTTATTTAGGTTAACGAAAAGTAAACCTAAATTAAAATGGGCCGCAGTAAAATCAGGTGCATTTTTTAAGGCAAGATGATAATGATGGAGTGCTTGTTGATGCATACCCTGCATTGCATAAATACCGGCTAAGTTATTATATGCTTGTGCATAATCTGGCGCTATTTTAACGGCTTTCTGATAGTTAAGGATAGCTTCATTAAATTGATAATTCTTTTTATAAGTATTAGCTAAGTTGTTGTATAAAATAGGATTACTAGGATCTAATGCTAAGGCTTTTTTAAAATTTTCTATAGCCTGTATAGTATCACCAAGTTGAGCATAAGCTAGAGCTAAAAAATGTAGGCCTTCTGTGTGAGTAGGATTTTGACCAAGCAACGTTTCATAGGCTTTAATTGCCTGTGGCAATTTATCGTCTTTATGCAGCTGATTGGCTTTTTTAAATAATTCATCTTCCGTTGTCATAGTAATGAAAGTTGCTGTTTTAGTTGTATGAGTGCTTGGGCACGATGACTATGCTTATTCTTTATATTAGCAGGCAATTGAGCTACTGTGCATTGATAAGTAGGTAGATAGAAAATAGGATCATAACCAAAACCCTGATTACCAGCTGGCTCATAAGCAATCTTGCCCGACCAGCGGCCAAAGGCTACTAATGGCGTAGGATCCATAGGATATTGTATTAGAACAATAGCGCAATAAAAAAAAGCGTCCCGCTCGTCATCCGGAACGTCAGCTAACTTTTCCAAAAGTAAATGCATATTTGCTTGATCATTATTCTGTGTTCCTGCATAGCGTGCGGAGTAAATACCCGGCTCGCCATGTAGAGCGGGAACAACTAAGCCTGAATCATCAGCTAAAGCAGGTCTATTGGCTATTCGGCTAACATGACGGGCTTTTATTAGCGCATTTTCAAGGAAACTAAGTCCTGTTTCAGCGATGCTATCTATACCTAAATTTAGCTGACTTAGACAGGAAATTGGTGAAAGCAGCGCTTGTAATTCAGCAACTTTGCCTTGATTAGTGGTAGCTAGAATAATTTCTTTCATTTTAATAATCGTTATATCTTAAGAAATAGCCTTATAGTATAAGCGTATTATATTGTTAGCTAGCTTCTAATGATAATTTTAAGCTAATACAAATTCAAACTTAACGTTTTCTATATAGCCAAGGTGGAAAAGCATAAGGATCGGCCCATAAACCTATTTTATTTTTCCTAGCTTCTTCTTGTAATTTATAAAGGCTATTATCAGTAGTATGATAGCGATCATATACCCAAGCCATGCCGGTTCGAATTTGCTCAGCATTAACATCAATATTATTGCATTGGACTCGAGCTAATAAACGTCCATAATAATCCCTTTTTTTAATATTAAGGATAGCTTTTTTGCGAAAACAAAGATCAGCAAGCGCCTGCCTTGAGCGATTACCATAGGGCTGGGAACGTTCAGGTGCATCAATTTCTGTTAATCTTATTTTTTCTGGTAATTTACCGTCGATCAATACCACTAAGGTATCACCATCAAGGATACGAATAACTTCGCCAGTAATAATTTGAGCAAAAGAGAGTGTCGGTGTTAAAAAGACAGTAAGAAAAAAAGCAACAGGTTTAAAATGTGTCACTTTAATCTCCATGACGTTAAAGACGCTTTAATTCTAGTATAATGTGAATAAAAATTTTGCTGTTATTAATACATAACTAAGTAGGAAAAAATTACATTCGCAAAGAGATTTAAGTTTAAAAGTTAAGCAATTGGCAAAATTTCAACCTATGTACTAATCTTTACATTTGAATAATTTATTTAAATAAACGAGGAGATTATTATGCCTATGCAAGGACGTGGTTCTAACTTATCCAAGGAAGCTAAATCAAAAGGCGGTGCTCATTCTCATGGGGGCAAATCTACTAGTAGCCGTAGCTCTAATTTATCTAAGGAAGCTAAATCAAAAGGTGGTAAGAGCAGTAAAGGCTCTCGCTAAGCAGATTGGCTCACTAGCCCAGGCGGGGGATAGCCATAGCCTGGGCTATCAATATTAACGCTTTAGTTTTAATTAAATTAAGTTCCACCAGTACTTTCTCTAATCAACTGTCACTTAGATGAAGCTCTGTTTACGCTAATTTTTAATATCACTTTTAAGTAAAAAACTCTCTTTTAATTACGGTTATTACTGCAAATTAGTCATTTTTTTTTAATAAGAACTATTATTAATAGAAGGAGTTTTAATAAACTTAGCGGGAGCAGGGAGTGAGTGTTAAGAAAGTTAGTACGGGAATTGCTGGTTTAGATAAAATTTTACATGGTGGTTATCTAGCAGACAAGCCTACCCTCTTAAAGGGCAATCCGGGATCGGGGAAAACAATTTTCACCTTATTCTTTGCTCATGCTCAGCTTGCTGCCGGAAAGAAAGTTCTTTATGTAAGTTGTGATGAAAAGCCTGCAGAAATCCTCGTACACATGGATAACTTTAATTTACAAGGCACCAAATTTAAAGCCAAAAATAAATTAATTATTCTAGATTTCACGCCCGAACTTGATGAAGTCGTTGGTGAGTTTGATTTAAATGTTCTTTTATTAAGGATATCGCAAGCGAGAAAGAAAGCCGGGGCAGATATCTTAATTATTGATTCACTGCATTCTTTATTTTTAGGGCTCACGCATGACAATAATCTTCCCGCGGAAATTTTAAAACTATTTCAGTGGGCAAGTCATGAAAAGTTAACTCTTTTAACCACTATGGCTGGCCATATTGATATTTGTAGAACAAAGTTTTATGAAGAGTATATTGTTGACTGTATCATTGAGCTAAAGCAAAAAGTAACCAATAATTTAATGACTCGTTATTTACGAGTTTTAAAATTACGCGGATCATCACATGGTACCAATGAGTATCCATTTGCTATTGTTTACAGTGGTATCTCCCTTATTCCAATTACAGAAACAAGATTAGAAACTAAAATTACTAAAAAATATTTAAGCACAGGTATTCAAGGCTTAGATAAAATGCTTGGTAATAAAGGCTATCAAAAAGGTAGCTCTATCATGATTAGTGGTAAATCAGGGACTGCCAAGAGTATTTTTGCTGCACTTTTTGCTCAATCTGCGGCTCTGCAGGGGCAAAAAGTGTTGTATGTTTCTTTTGAAGAATCACCTGCTGATCTAGTTTCCCATTTTAGTTCTATTAATTTGCATCTTAAGCGCTTTATTAAAACAAAGAAACTTACCATCATTTCTAAACGCTCGGTTGAAATGGGGTTAGAAGATCACATTATCTCCTTAGTTGAACTGGCTAATCGTGAGCAATTTGATGTCTTAATCCTTGACCCTATTTCTGCTCTTCTCGATTTGGGTAGTCTCGCTGATGTTAAATTTCTTTTTATTCGGTTTATTTCTTATTTAGCTGCATCTAACAAAACGTTACTACTTACAGAATTAATACCTGAGTATGCAGGTGAGAAAAGCGTACTTGGGTTGTCTAGTTTAACAACAACATGGCTTCACTTGACGCAAATTGCCAGTAATGCTGAATTTAATCGGATGCTTTATATAGCTAAGTCAAGGGGGTTAAAAACATCAAATCAAATTAAAGAATTTGTAATAACCGACCAGGGTATAACTATTGAAGATCCTTATATACATGATAAGGAAATGGTGTTTGGATCTCAAAAAGAAGCCTGTATTTTAAAAGATAAGCAAGCTGAGTTTATGCGTAATCAAGAAATACAGTATTTAACAGATGAATTAATTGCATTAGAGGAAACACTTAAACTACAAAGAAAAATTAACGAATTACGTAGTCTTACTCGAAAAAATGCAATTTTACATAAAAAGAGTAACTTATTAAAAGAAAATGAACAAAGGAAAGAACATCAAAATACCAATAAAATGCTGAGAGATGAATAATGACTAAAATGATATTAAAACTTTATATAGTTGGTCATGGCTCTATTTCAAAGCGAGCGATTAAAAATCTTAAAGCAATTTGTGAGTTACCCGAGTTAGAGGGTTTATGTGATATTGAAGTCATTGATTTAAGTAAAGACTATAATTTAGCAGAGAAAGAAAAAATTCTAGCTACACCTGTTTTAATAAGGAAGGAACCGCTACCTCAAAAACGTATTATAGGAGATTTATCCAATTACCAGAAAGTACTTGAAATTCTGGAAGAACCGATAAGCAAATTCTTATGATAAATAGAAAGGAAATCTATTGGCAGCAGCTCGTTGAAGCCTTAGCACAGGGCGTTCTGATAATAGATAAAAAAGGGGTAATTCATTATGCAAATGAGCAAGCCGCAAGCCTATTTGGACTTGTGCCTGATAAGCTCATTGGTACCTATTTTACCCAACCATTAAATACGCAAGAAGTGCAAGAAATAGAAATTTTTAAGCAAAACGGTGGCATACGTATTGCTCAAATGGTGGTGAGGCCAGGCGCATGGCAAGGCCAATTTGCTTGGATTGTGTCTTTGTTGGATATAAGTGAGTTAAAAGAGAAGGATAAATTATTAGCAATAACGTCAAAAAGTGTTCAGTCCGCATCTGAAGGTATTATCATTACTGATGAAAATGGCACTATTATTCAAGCAAACAAAGCATTTTTAGAATTAACAGGGTTTAAGGAACGGGAAGTTCTTGGAAAAAATCCAAACCTTTTACATTCAGGCAATCAAACGCGCGGATTTTATGAAAATTTATGGAATGTTTTAATTCGGCAGGGATATTGGAGTGGAGAAATAGTTAATAAGGACAAAAATAAACAAATTTCTATCTTATTAACCCTTTCTGCGGTTAAAGATGAAAATGGAGAAATTAGTAATTATATTGGTTTTTTTCATGATTTAACCATCTTAAAAGCGCAAGAAAGACAGCTTGAGCGAGCAAAATATTATGATGTGGTGACTGCTTTACCCAACAAGTTTTTTTTAACCAAAAACCTCGAGCAGTATATTAGAAATTCACATCATAAGAATAAAAATCTTATTATTCAAAGTATAAGAATATTTGGCTCACATAAAGATTCTATTTATGCTGAGAATCAGCAAACACGAGATAAAATAATTTTACAAGTTGTTGAACGCATTCGCCGTACAACTCATAAAGTACAATTTCTAGCGCGTATTGGTTATAATGAATTTATTATTGTCTATTTTACGCATCAAAACCTTGCCAGTTTTTCATCAGTTGCTAAGCAAATTATCAAAGTCCTCACTAAACCTTATAAAGTGAATGAAAAAAGTTATAAAATTTACTGTGTCATTGGCTTGGCGACTTATAAAAAATATAGCGCCTTTAGTGCAGAAGAATTATTGCATCAAGCTGAAATTGCACGTCACAAAGCACGTCTTTTAGGCGTGAATACCTTTGATTTTTTTGACCCACAAGTCGAAATCGACACCATTGAATTTAACAAATATATTAAGTCAATTCATCAGGCGATTCAAGCTAATCAGCTTGAACTTTATTACCAACCAAAAGTTAATTTGAAAACGGGTAAAGTCATTGGCCTTGAGGCGTTATTGCGCTGGAATCATCCTAAGCGGGGCTTATTAACAGCGTCAGAATTCCTATTTCAAATAGATTATCATCCTATTTCATTAGAGCTCGGTCATTGGGTTATTCATCAGGCATTACGACAAGCTGAAATTCTTACAGCGCAACATTTAGAAATACCTATCTCTATTAATATTAGTTCTTATCAGCTTCAGGATAAAGATTTTGTTAAAAAGATAGATGAAGCTTTAGCATCATATCCCACAGTACCTAGCAAATTATTAATGCTAGAAATTTTAGAGACAGAAGCGTTAGCTGATTTGCAACTTGTTTCGCGAATTATAAGGGATTGTAGAGAGCGAGATATTCTTTTCTCATTAGATGATTTCGGCACCGGTTATTCATCGTTAACTTATCTTAAGGAATTAGATATTGCCGAAGTAAAATTGGACCAAAGCTTTATTCGTAATATATTAAAAAAACCAAAAGATTTAGCTATTTTAAAGTCTACTATTGATTTATGTCGAATCATGGGTCATGAACTAGTTGCTGAGGGTGTAGAAACAGTTCTACATGGTAAATTGCTAATGCACTTAGGATGTAACCATGTACAAGGATTTGCTATTTCCAAAGCGTTGTCCAGTAATGCTTTAATTCCTTGGCTAAAAAATTGGAGCCTTGGCGCTGAATGGCGTTATGATGAACTCACAAATGAATTAATTGATAAATTTATCTATATTGCTGTTGAACACTATATGCAATTTCAAAAAATTGGGCAGTATTTAAAAAATGAGCAAGTTTCCCTACCTGATTTAAACTTAAAAAATTGTTTGCTGGACAAGATGCTGCATAAATATGCGTCAAAGCTCGCTTCTGAGGCATTTGATAAACTAAATACTTACCATAAAAAGCAACATCTTTTAGCTAAGAAAATAATTCAGTTGGCTAAGAGTAATAATCACGAAGAAGCTTATAAGCAATTAGAACAGTTTGAAAAAATAAGGAATTTAATGCTACGAAATTTAATTTTAGCCATTTTTAAGCCAGATTAATACTGTATTTAATTCCTTCAGTAGTGCTCATTAAATTAAGCTGGAACCTGAATTAACTCTTGACCATCTTCTTTTTTAAGTTGACTAAAAATTAACAAGGATAGGCAAGTAACTAACCCCATAGCGATAAAGGTATGGTGAAGTGTATCTATATTTAGCAAAGATGTTTTAATGGGCGTAAATACATGAAGTAGAATAGCAGCAATAGCTACGCCAAAGCTTTGTGATATTTGTTGAATAGTACTCATAATACTTGTTGCTGCACTTAAATCTTCAGCGTCAACATTAGCATAAGCAAGTGAATTCATGCCCGTGTATTGTAATGAAATAAGCAAACCATAGATAAATGTTAAAGTAGCAATTTTTAAAATAGTTGAATGTTCATCAATAAAAGAGAAAGAAATTAAAGAAAAACCAACTAAGAGAGTATTTAATATAAGTAATTTTTTATAACCTAAAAAGCGCAAAATATAAACAGCTAGCGGTTTGGTAATTAGAACACCTAAGGCAGTAGGTGCTAATAACAGGCCTGAAGTTTGTGGTGAATAACTAAGGCTAATTTGTAAAAGTAGTGGTAACAGAAAAGGAATACCACCAAACCCTATGCGACAGATTAAATTACCGATAATTGCAACCCGAAATGTTCTGATTGATAAAAGGTTAATTTTAACAATGGGATGATTTTTGTTTTGAGAATGCCAGGCATAACTTAATAATAATATGATGGCAGCACTTATAGTAATTAGAGAACGTGCATCTGATAATAGCGTTTCACTAAAACTAGCAAAGCTATAAGTTAAAAGTGCAAGGCTGCTACCAAATAAAATGAAACCTAGTTTATCTAAACGGTGCACTTGGCGAGGTGGCATATTGGGTAATAAATAATATGCTAATAAGAAAGCGATTAAGCCAATAGGCGCATTAACCCAAAAAATCCAACGCCACGAAAAATAATTGGTAATTAAACCGCCTAATACCGGCCCTAACATTAAGCCTATTGCACCTATCATTACAACAATACTTAATTTGCTAACTAATTCATGTCGCTCACATGTTCGAATAATAATTAATCTTCCTACTGGCATGGCTATAGAGCCGCCTAAACCTTGAATAAAACGGGCAACAATTAATTCTAAAAGATTAGTAGTAAAGCCACACCAAATCGAACTTAAAGTAAAAATTGCAATAGCTGTCATAAATATTTTTTTGGCACCAAATTTGTCAGCTAACCAACCACTAATAGGAATAAAAATTGCCAAACTAAGAAGATAACTGATAAGAGCAAATTTTAATGAAACAGGATCGGCTTTTAAGCTATGCGCCATAACAGGAATAGCCGTGTTAATAATTGTGTTATCCACTGCTTCCATGAACATCACAAAAGCTACAATAAGCAAGATAATAGTTTTATTCATAATATATTTTGTTTAAGTGTTAAATAAAAACACAAAGATGATTTGTTTATTCCTCTCATGAGAAGTATTATAGGCATGCTTAGATTTTAAGTGAAAGGAGTAAGGAAGTTATGAAAAAAATAGCGATCGTTTTAGCATGTAGTTTATCAGCTGTTGCCTATGCAAAACAGTCAGATGCAACTCTCTTATGTGGCTACAAAGATTATTTTCGTTTAAGTGATGCTACCCATCCTGGTATTTATATCGTTGAGGCTAATACATCCCCTGAAATGTATATGCAAGTGATTAGTCCTCGTAGTTTTGAATTGCGTGATACGCCTGCTTGTCGTAGTGGTTATGCGCATATTACGGTAGCTTATGATAATTATAATTGGTGTATCTTAGATATCAAAGATGGCCCCTATATGAACCATCCTGTCGTAAAAGCTACTTGCAGCGGTATTCGATACAAAGGTACAAAATATGATGGCATAGGTTCTTATTCATATACCATCGAACTTGATTAAAACACTATTATTCAGGGTAGCTTAGCTGCTCTGAACATAATTATTAGACCTCTTGCCTAACCGGTTTATTTTACGCGATTTCTGTGTTGCAAGGATTTCTCCGGTGCTCATTTACGCCATATAAACTCCGCTCCTCAAAACCCTTGCGCCTTGCACTCACCCAAAATAAACAGGTTAGGCAAGAGGTCTATTCTCTAAATTAAGGGATAAATAAGCTGGGCAAGTGAGAGCATAAAAGCTGGGTCGCCTTTATCTTCAATAAACCATTGAGCAGATAATATGACTCGTAAAAATACCCAGGATGTTAAACAAGTTAAGTCAATATCTAAAGCTGTTGCTAGTTTAGTAAGTCGTTCTTGAATCATTGTTTTACAATTCTGTTTGTTTTGATTTAATTCTTCTTTACTAATTAGATCATAAGCTGCTGCTTCAAATCCCATATCGCCAATAATGCCTTTAGGATCAATGGCTACCCAATTTTTCTGGTGATTAAGAATATTGTCTAAATGTAAATCACCATGGCAAAGATAAGTATGCGCCCCTGTATTAAGAAGCTTAGATTTTAATCTCTTTGCTTTATCAATTAAAGATGTTTCAAACTGTTGGGGTGCTAAGTTGTCTATTACTCTTAACCAATGGCTAACTGAGTAAAATTGATGATTTTTAGGGGGTGATTTGGCTGCAAGTTGCTTAACAACGCTGGCATAGTAAGTTATTTTTTCGTGCAGCGTTAATTCAGGAATATGTTTTAGAGAATGTCCAGGAGTAGCCTGCTCAAGTAGTAAGGCATTATAATTTAAATCATACGCTAGCACATTAATGCACCCCTGGCCATTAAAGTGAGTTAACGCCTGATATTCGTCACTAATAGTGTTTTTGTCACAACCAAGTTTTAATACAATAGGTGTTTGCTGTTGAAGCATGCCTTTAGCTACATAATGCCAAGTCATATTGTCAACTGGTTTAAGATTTGCAAGTAACCATTGGGTTGATAACAGTTTTATTGTTGCAGGAAGGGTGTCTAACCATTGCTGTCCCTGCATACCAAAAGCGCCAAGTACATTTTTTTTTAAAGTTTTCATGCTAAAGCAATATCTCGCTGCTAAATGTTTTAGAAATTTAGCAATTTAAGCTGAAAAAGCGCAGTCTACACGAAGTATATGATACATCCCCATCTACAAGGGGACAAGCTTTGAAGCGCTTTTTGCGGTAGGGATTAGCCATCAAAAAGGTTTAGTTGTGGACCTAGCTTGCGCATTAGCGCTACTAGCCTCATTAATTAGCTGCTCAAAAAATAATTCTATTTGAGTGGTTTGTGCTACGCTACCTTGCTGAATCTTAACTAGAACTCGATCTTGATATAATATGGAATGACGTCTAATTAGCACAGAACCGCCCGTGTGCTCTTTGGTTATCTGGTAGTTATTAGTCTTTAGTGCTGATCGTAGGTTTTGGAGAAATATTTTACTTTCTGCTTTATTGTTGCCGCCAATTAAGCAGGTTTCGCTATCTGCCTTATGTTCATCAAGGATTTTATCTAAACAACTGATAAATTTTTTAATGTCTGTTTCAGTATCTAGGTGAGTCAATGTACCCAATATCCCATCATTTGTAATAACGGTGATACAACCATAAGCTGTAAATTTATCCTCTAGTTTTGACCGCAAATTACCATCAAAATTTATAGTTTGAATAGGTCCATGAGGTGAATTCCATACTAAGTCTTTATTGTGTCCTTCACCCTCTACGTCACCTATTTCCATAGCTTCATCAGATAACTCTGCCATTGATACTTCTTCTTCCATGGCTTCTTTATCTTCATTTTTTGATGTTTCTAGTTTAAAAAACATATAAAAAGGTTTAAATAAATACATTTATAATAAATTATGACTAAATATAAAATTTATTTCAAGGGTATATATCTTAAAATTTAATTAGGAAGATTAGAGGCAATTTGAAATAGTTTAAAGTTGAAGCTACATTAATTAATGATATATCAATTACAAGGAGAGTAACATGAGTATGCAATATCATTCAGAAGATATCGTAAGAACAGAAGATGTGATTGGTAAAGAAGTTAAATCACCTAACTTAGAAGATTTAGGTACTATTGAAGAAATCGTGCTTGATAAATTTAACGGCCAAGCTCGTTATATTGTTCTTTCATTCGGTGGTTTTATGGGTTTTGGTGATAAATATTTTGCATTTCCTTGGAAAAGTATTAGTTACAATAAAGAAGAAGAATGCTTTATTTTAAATGTTGATAAAGATAAGTTAAATAGAGACTATGGTTTCGATAAAGATCATTGGCCTGATATGAGTCGTTGGGGCGGTACTATCGATAACTATTATAGATAAGTGAGTAAGGCGCCATATTTAAGGCGCCTTATGTTTTTAATCGTCTTAAAAGACTAAACAATAAATTTAATCATGCATATGCAGGGCAACTTTAATCCAGCCTTCTTCACGTTTATCAAAATGCTCATAGGCTTCTAATACATCAGAAATAGCGACTTTTTGGGTCAGAATTGCTAAAGGATCTATTCTTTTATCTTCAATTAAAGCAAGTAATTGTGGTATATAAGCGCGGTGAGGGCAGTTACCCATCACTATTTTTAAATTTTTATTCATAGCTTCCCCAATGGGATAAACTTTAAAAGAGGGTGGATAGACACCTACAATAGAAATAGTTCCACATTTGGCTGCTAGCTGTACCCCTTCTCTTAAAGCGTAACTTGGCGCATTACCTGGTACCCATTGTTTAGTTTGATTTAAAGCATTAGGCGCAATTTGCATAAGTTCCCTTTCAAACTCAGCTTGTTGTTGCCTGGCTTTCTTAGCAGCAGGGCCATGTTTTGGCGCAAAAGCATCAATTCCTACGGCATCAATAACAACATCAGCTAAGGTGCCATTGGTTAAATCCTCAATCACTTCAACCGGGTCTTCTTTATTAAAATTGATACATTCAGCACCTTGTAGCCGTGCCATCTCTAAGCGTGAGGGAATAGAGTCAATAGCAAAAATACGTGATACGCCACGTAATTTACTGCTGGCAATAGCAAACTGGCCAACAGGTCCACAGCCTAATACAACAACGACATCACCTTGTTTAGCGCGGGCATTATCTACAGCAAAATAAGCAGTTGGAAAAATATCTGATACTAAAATTGCTTGATCATCCGAAATGGTATCAGATAGTTTAATTAAATTATTATTAGCAAAAGGAACCCGTACATACTCTGCCTGACACCCATTAAAAGGCCCAGTTGTTGTAGGTCCACCGTAAAAGGCGGTGCCAGCTGCAGGTCCATTTGGATTAGCAGTATCACATTGTGAGTAACATCCTTTTCGACACATCACACAGTAGCCACAAGAAATAGTAGAGGGAATAACTACCCGATCACCTTCCTGTAAATTTCTTACCTCACTGCCTATTGCTTCAACAATTCCAACGGCTTCATGGCCTAATACCGTACCAGACTTCATAGGTCCCATCGTGCCACGAATAAAGTGTAAGTCTGTACCACAAATAGCTGAAGTTGTGATTTTAACTAAAGCATCATACTGATCTTCTATTCTAGGTTTTCTGATTTCCTCTAGCCGAATATCACCAATATCATGAAATACAAGTGCTTTCATTCCCATCACAACCTCCTTGTTTGTTTAGCTGCTCATAAGAGCTTAATGGTTTAATACTAGTTTATAAGTAAATACCATCATTTACTAAGTTAAACACTAAATTTATTAAGTTATGAATTAGGCTGCTTCAGACACCCTATTACCTACAAAGGAAAGACATTCATTATTTAAGATTTAAGCAACAAAGCTACGTTAAATATTTTGTCATCCCCGCGTAGGCGAGGATCTATCCCTTAATGAACATCGAAGTTAATTTGTAGATAGATTCCCGTCTACGCGGGAAAGACCTTTATTAGCGACGCAACAAAGTCAATCTCCAAAGAGCTCTATGGGTTAAATTAAGTTGGCTAAGATGAACTTAAGGGTATGAACAATAATGAAAGCTTTAAAAACAACAGTTATACTGTAATAGTAATTGATATTGGAACAAGCGTTCCAATATATTTATGTAGTGAATTTTGTTAACACCTCATTATAAACAGCATCACCGCCATTAACGATATTTCTTAAAGCATTCTCTACCTCAAGACTCTCGGTTTTGGCCTGCGATGAGAAGAAGGTATTAATTTTATTAATAGTATTAGAACCTGGCCTTCTACGTTTTCCTAATTCATGAAGGTAGGATAATAAAAACGCATTTGCTGTAAGGGTAACGGTTAAGCCAACTTTAGTATCAAGGGCATATAGAGGAGTAATTATTAGATTCACAAGACCAAGCAATTTTGACGTATTTGCTGCTTTCTCTTCAACTTTTTTGTCATTTTTTTGCATATTCAATCCTTTTTAATACAAGCGGCCTTATGAATATATGCTAAGAACAATAAGTTGGCAATACAGTAAAAAATTTAATCATTATAAGCTTACTCTAATTAACTTTATGAAAATCAAATATCTTCCATGAAGGCTAAATTGATTCCATTATGATTAAAACTTAATATTCCCTTAATAATTACCCTTTATACTCGCAAGCTTCTTTGAATTACTAAGAAAGTCAATTAGGGTAAAATTAAATGAATATTCATGAGTTACTTAATAAAATAGCAAAGACTAAAGAAGCATTTGCAGAATATACTGAGAGTAAAGAGCCTGAATTTAACCTTAATTTAGATAAAAACTTAGAAGGGAAATATCTTGCAGTAGTAGATTCCCAATTTACACCAACTCATGTTGAAGACTATGAAAAACAAATTGAGCTATTACAGCACTATTATAATGAACTTAAGCAATTACCAGCACAAGCGAAGATAGTAAGTAATGAAGGGCAATTAGACCTGTTAATAACTGAAACGTTAACTGAAATAAATAAAACAATTGTTAGCTTGCACCAAGAGAAAAGAAAATTATTAACAGAAGAAAAACAGAGCCAAATTCGAGCATCATTTCAACAGCTACAAGAAGCTAGACGCCTTGAACTAATAGCAACAGTAGGTGAAACTCACTGCCTTGAACAGTATGATTCTAATGTACAGAGGCTTAGTAGGCAGGGAATTTACCGCCTTGAAGACATTATTAGTGATCCGAACGTCATTATAGACAATAAGGATAAATATGCTAGTGCAGTTGGTATTTTAGATTTAAAAGTGACTCATCGAAAAGAATTTCTTCTTAAGGCGCAAGAAGAGTTAGTTAAATATCAACAGGTGTTTAAAGAAAACCAGGGATTATATGTTTCTACCAGTAAAGTTCCTAAAGAACAATTAAAACGGTACTTAGAAAGTGATACGCGCTCTAAGTCACATAACAAGTGGCTTGATGATTATTATAGTCGAGCAAAATCTACCGAAGGAAGCGTATGGGGTTGGTTAACAGAACAGGCTAAATACCGTACAACTATTTTTTCAACAGCTGAAGCAGATGAAGATTGGTATTCCTTAGCGCAGTTAATTGATGAAAAATTAAGTCAAATTAGAGAAGAGTTAAAAGTTCAATTAGATGGTGAAGCTGTAACTTCAGTGCCTGAAAACTTAGCAAACGATAACTTATATACAATTCAGCAAAAATATCAAACTATTAAACAATTGGAAAAGCAGGAAATTGCCCAACTTGATCAATGGAATAAAGAGAATGTTCCTGTTATTCAGAAAGCAATACAAGCTAGGTTCTTTACACAATTGGCAAATCTTAGCAATCAGCAAGCGGTTGTCGAAAATAAAATTTATCTGGTTGATAATAAATATGCGGAAATTATAGACAAAGTAAATGAGCAGTTACAGACGATAGTTAATTCAATGTTAACCGATAGCGCTCAAACTCCCCTAGATTTAGACCAAGCGCAAAAAGCGATAGCAGCAATTGATGTTGAATCCTTACTAGCTAGCAGTAACCATTATCGCAATCCAAGTTGTAACACGCTAGAACAGGAAATTGCTAAGCAATTTACTACACTAGAGCGTATTCGGAATAAAGACATTGCTGATTTAACAAAAAAAATCATTAACTTGCCCAAGGAGTTAGCGCAATTTAAACAAGTCACACAAGAGAACTTGCGTACTTTAAATGATCAAAAACTAAAATTACAGGAAACAAGAGGACAGCTAAGGAAAGTTATCGCAACTTTGCAGAGTCTTACTTTAATTCAACTAGAATTAACTTGTCTACAAAAACAAGTAGCTGCTTTAAAAGTTGATGATAGTCAGGGTAAGCACAAATTATTCACGCAACTTGCTAAAGTTCAATCTCAAATACGAGAACTAGAAATAAAAGAATTGGAGAGCCTTAAACATCCAATAAGTCGAGCAAAGCTTGACGAAATCAAAATGCTTGCGAGCGTAGTTAACGAAGCAAAAACAGCTCATCAAGAAAGGCTATTAACCGATATGGATCTCTCTATTTATGACTTAAATAATGGAGCAAGATTGTTGTCCATTAAATCTGCTGCAGAAAGATCTGATTTTGCTAAAGAAATTAAAGAAGAGTTAGATAACTTAAAAGAGACTTTGCAAACTAGTTTCAACATAAGCGATAAACGCGAAGTTCAAAGTAAAAAGACTTTTATAGAAAAGAAAATTAAAGACTTTGAGCAGCTAGCAGTTACAGTTATTCCTATGCTTAATGATGTTGAAACAATTCTAAGGGATTATACTCAATTACTAGAGCGAGCTACGGCCCTTGAGAAAGATACTCAATTTGTGCCACGTTTTGAGCTTGGTCGTGACATTTCACAATTAGATAAGGATACAAAATCTATCATAGAGAAAGCTAAATCCCTACCTAAAAATATGGCCTATGCAGAGCCACTTTATGAAAGATTAACTCAAATAGATACTGCTCAAAGCCAGCTTGCTAAAATCAAACAAGCATGGGCAGAAGAGGCAAATAAAGACAGGATAGGTTTTTTTAATGCATTGACTAAAGAAGTGGAAGAGGGTTATCTGCACTTAATTGATAGTTACAAGACGCTGCCATCATTTACTCCCACGAAGCGCTTTCATGAAAATACAGAGAGAGCAGATTTTTATATAAGTGTGCTAGCCTTTGAGAAAAGTATTCTTCTTGAGAAATTAAAAGCTTATCAGGATAAAATTCCTCAGTCTTCTAATGAAGAAAATGAGTCTATAAATGAAGTTAAGGACGCATATTTAAGAATTAATGAATATAAAACGGCGTTGCAAGACCTTTTATTAACTGACCTAGAAGCAAGTTATAAAGCACTATCTACTAAGTGTCGTATGTATTCTTTGCCTTCATTTAAATTTTATACTAAAGATAAAACAAAAATAGCTCAGGAAATTCAGCTCTTTAAGAAGAGCTCTTTATTTAAAGCTTATCAAGCCTTAGCGGGTATCTCTCCTGCATCTATGGAACGTTTTAATGATTATGAAAAGCAGTTAAGTTCTTTTGTTGCGCCAGAGAAAAAGGACATACCTATTTTTACCCGTAAGGCGAAAGAGGAAGTAGCGCATAGATACTTTAGAGATGAAAGTGGCGCAGGAATTTTTGATATTTATTTAGAGAGACGACATCAAGCCTTTTGGTTTAAGGATTTCATAGGTTCAATGTCTGCTTGCTTCTTAGGTGTTTTTGGTTTTCAAAGCGAGCAGGACAAGCGTAAAGAATATATACAAAATTTAAAATCAGCCTATCAAGACTATAAAGCTGATGTAACCAAGTATGAGAGCCTAGTGACGCTCATAGATGATGGAATAAAGCAATTTAAGCCAAGAGTTGAAGAAGGTAAAGCTGGGTATGGCCAAACATTACAATCTTATTTACAAGGTTTTAAACGGACTGTTGAAACAGTCTATGAGCAAAATACCTTGGCCGCAGAGAAATTAAGATTGCATGTATAAGCTAAAATGCATCAGTTTTTAAAAGAGACGCTTTTAAATAGTTAAATTTTGAATAAAGGCCATTTACATTGTAAATAGCCTTTTTATTTCAATTATTCCTTAAATATATTGTAATATAATTTATTATCTAGCTTTTAAAAGAGGGCTTCATGTTAAAAGGAATTCATCATATTGCTATCATTTGTTCTGATTATCTGCACTCTAAATCTTTTTATACGAATATCTTAGGATTAAAGGTAATCAAGGAAACATTTAGGAAAGAGCGGCAATCTTATAAATTAGATTTAGCCCTAAATGGTCAATATGTGATTGAGCTTTTTTCATTTCCTACACCACCAAAACGATTATCACGGCCTGAGGCAACAGGACTTAGACATTTAGCATTTGAGGTAGATAATTTAACGAGTGTAGTTGAAGAGCTAGGGCAAAAAGGAATTTTGGCTGAGCCTATAAGAATAGATGAAATGACAGATAAACAATTTACTTTTATTTTTGATCCAGATAATTTACCTATCGAACTATATGAAAAGTAGTTTTACCTGCTTTTAAATTTTGTTTTTAAATGTTAATCAACTAGGTTGGTTAATTAACATTTAAAAATATTAAAGGCTTTATTCATTGATGCCTATATAAATGGCCACTTCTGAACCATTATAATGTTCAAAGTCAGTCATATAATTACGTTGGTATGTAGTTTCATTCGCAAAATAATCCCAAATTAGTTTCCACGTATTGACAATAATGTCTGGAATAGGACCGCTATTTTTAAAAACTAAATATTTACCAGCTGTAATTGTCACATGGTTTAATTTAAAACCATCCTTATTAGTAACGCCCACAGTGATATTATAAGAACCATCTACATCTGACTCATAATCAGAATAAACACCAAAAACAGGCGTTATATCTTTTAACTGACTTGCATTAAATTGCTGCCAAAGATTAGGTATTTTAGCGGTTTTTGGTATGAATTCATCACTGTTTTTAGTTCTTATACTAAAACCTACAACTTTAAAAGAATCAACAAATTGCATATTAGGTTTTATCATAGTCATTGTTCTTTTCCTAAAGAGACTACACGAAGTCGATTACCATCGGGATCTTGAGCTAAAAACGTATAACCAAAAGATAAGTCTATAGGTGATTGGATAATCGCCATCTCTTTTTGTTGCCATTCTGAAAACAATGTGTCTACCTTAACATTATCTGTTACAGTAAAAACTAATTCATTGCCTGGGCTATTAACGCCCATTGTTTGTAGCGCATTACTGTCTTTCAAACCTAGCATGAGTCCACTGGGTAGCTTAAACATTTTAAAAGTAGGTGACGATTCTTCTGCTGATATACCTAATAAGCCTTGATAAAAAGAGTTACTCTCATGAAGGTTTTTAACATACATAACAATTGCATTTGGTTCTAGCATTTAATTCTCCTTGATAGTTGGTATCAAGGCTTATTTTAAGATTAGTCAGTGTCAGTTTCTGTCAGTAGTTATTAGCTCGCCCGCTAAACTACCATAGATGGCAATTTCCTATCTCGCCTTTGACAGTTGTGCAAAGGTTTATTGTTCTGGAATTTTGTGTAATTTGCGCCACTGTTTTACAAGTGCTTGCCTTTGAGTAAAACGAGATTCTAAAGAAGTTAATTGCTGAATTCTATCCATGCGAAAATGGCGAAAATCTTTTCTTAGCTCACACCAAGCAATAATAATGCGTGTATCTTCAAAAAAACCAAGTGCTAAAGGCCAGATAATCCGGCATGACTTTTCGTCTTTTAAATCAAGATATATGATTTCAATTTTATGCGCTTTGCGTATCGCTTGGCGAATAGTCGCCTCATAGTCATCATTGGTTTGAATAGTTTTTACAGGCCCTATAAATAATCCAGAGGATTCTAGCTGATGACGTAGTGCCTCTGGAAGGACCGCTTTAATTTTTGTAAGTGCTTTAGTAGCAGCAAGTTTCAGTTTATCATCAGCTCGGCGTGCTACCCAGCGTGAGCCTAGAACCAGCGCTTCAATCTCTTCTTCAGAAAACATAAGTGGCGGTAATATAAAACCAGGACGTAATACATAACCAAGACCTGGCTCACCTTCTATGTGAGCACCTTGGGATTGCAGTGTAGCAATATCTCGATAGAGTGTACGCAAGCTAATATCTAATTTTTCAGCCAGACATTTCCCACTAACTGGATACTGATGTTGGCGTAATAATTGGATAAGTTCTAAAAGTCGTTCAGTGCGGGACAACGATTTAAGCTCGGTTATATCGTGTTGTGATAGTTTGGCAGGATATGACAGTAAATTCCACTTTTATTCATAGTTATTACGTCAATACTACCTAACTAATATTCACTAAATATGCCTTGGACTTGCTCCTCGAGCAAGTCCAATATGATTAACTGTTTTTTTAATTAAAACTATCCGATGTTTTTAGAAATTAGAGTTAATAATAACGTCATCTAAGTTCTTTTTAATCTGATACCATTGTTCAAACAATTGAGTCTGTAAGCTTAAGTTTTGCTGAATCTCCATCTGTTTAACATTCTCTTTAGTAAAATGAATATTTAAAACTCGTAAACCCTTAGAATCGGAAAAAGCTTTATTCACAGAGACGATATTCTTAATTGCATCATCAACAAACAAAATTGTTTTAATTTCTTTTTTTGTTTTGGATAATACGCAAAGCAGGGCCTGTCCCTTGTCTTCTCCATCTAAAAACATAACCCCTTGTTGATAAATAACCTCATGAGTGAATTGTGGACAATGAACATTACCGGCTACAGAAGTTTTATTATTTTTAAATTTTAAACCCTTCTCTTGAAACAATGGTTTATCACCGATTGTAAAGTCATTATCTTTCAGTTGTAGCATAGTGGCACTTAAGTGCTCTTTACCGCGTGCTGTTAAGCCTATAATAATTGATCCTTGGCTAGTAGCGTTTTTGAGAAAAGGCAATACCGCATCATCTGTAACACGCATTTTAATTAATTGAAATAAAATATTTTGAATCCGTACTAGTTGCTGGTAGTCCGCAGTAAATAATTTATCTGGGGCCTCTTTCATTTTTTGTAATTTATATTGCCAATCCCACCAGCCAACACTTCCTAACGGCTGTGTCATGGTTAATAAAGTATCATCTAAATCAAAGACCAATAATGTGGTTTTAGGGTCGATGTTAGCCTCATTATACAAAGCAGCAATTTCAGTGAAGCTGGCAGTCTGATAATTAATGACTTTAGCAAAGAGAGAGCTATGTAAGATTAAACTAATTAAGAATAATAGAATACGCATGTTACCTCCTGGTAGTTATTGTCTATCAGAAGTTAATGGTATACAGTAGTTAATTATTTGATTAGACTAAAAAATATAAATTCATTGTTCACTATGATAAACAATCAATTGAATCTAAATGATTTGGCTATTTTTGCATTGGTTGTAAAAAATCGCAGCTTCACGAAAGCAGCAGTTGAAGCTGGTATTTCTAAAGCCTGGGTTAGTCAAAAAATTTCTCAACTAGAAAATGATTTAAATATTAAACTCCTTAAAAGAACTACCCGTTCTTTAAGTCTTACGAGAGGAGGGGAGATATTATTTAAGCATTGTCAAATGATGTTGCAAGAAGTTAGCGTGGCAGAAAATCATTTACGAGAATATGCAAAATCACCTTCGGGCGAATTAGTTATTACCTGTCCTGAAATTACTGGCGTAGAATTATTACCAAACCTTTTAAGTGAGTTTAATTTTCATTATCCTCAGATAAAAATCCGATTGATTATCACTGATCAATTGATGGATTTGACGCGCGATGGAATCGACTTTGCTTTTAGAACAGGAAAATTAACAGATTCTACACTTGTATCGCGCTATATAGGTAAGGTACCTCGTTGCCTTGTAGCTTCCCCTAGTTATTTAGCCAATAGTGAGCCTATTAACAACCCGAATGATTTAATGAATCATAAATTGTTAAAACATAGTTCGCTATCTAATTGGCCATTAAAAAATAATGAAAATTTAGTTAGATTTAATATTAAAAATTTTGGTATAGAAAGTAATTCGCTTATTTTTTTACATCAAATGGCCTGTCGCTCTCAAGGTATTGCCTTTTTACCTTATTATGTTTGTTGCAATTCGTTAAAAAATAAGACGCTGGTTAAGGTGTTACCTGAATGGCTTAATACGGATAATCAATACTATTTAATTTATCATAAAGATAAAAGCACACTTTATATACATCAATTATTTAAAGATTTTATTTTAAAGTCTGATTTAAAGAAGATGGTTTCTCCATAATAAAGGAAATTTATAGTTTTTTTTGTGCTAATAACAAACCAAATAAACCTTGTATAGGTTTACCAGTATTATCTAATTTATGTAGCTGTCCCGGTTTTTCGTTGTATTCTATGATAGACCAGCCTGCATCTTGGTAAAAGTGATAGAGCTCATGCTGATTAGCTAAATAAGTAAAGTTTTCTGGGTAGGAGAAAGGTTCAGCTTTAATAGGAAAAACTAAAAAATGTAAGCCATTTTGCATGGTCAGTTTTTGTAATTCAGTTATTAAGTGATGAATTCTTGTAGGATTTAAGAATTGGAATGTAACTGTTGAGTAAATAAAGTCAAACTGCTCTTCCGAAAAAGGCAGCTGTTGATTTAGGTCATGTACTTGTGTGTTTATATTCAATTTTTCTTCAGTAGTAATTTCGTTGATTTTCTGAATAGCGTTCGCATTAATATCAACTGCGGTAATCTTATGTCCCAACAAAGCAAGCACCAATGGATTACGACCTAAACCACAGCCAATGTCTAAAATTGACATTTTCTCTTGTTGTTTAAGATAAGTTTGATAGATTTGCCAAAGATCGGAATGGATAGATGAAAGTCCATATTTTTTTTCAAAATACCGATGTGGTTGACAAGCAAATTTTAAAGTTGCTTTAAAATCAGAACTTTTCAAAATGATTTTATGCCAGGCGGCAGGAGGTATAATTAGGCTTGAATTTTGATCATTTAATTCATATCGTACAATTTCATTCGCCTGCCCATCTAAAAAGACAAAATCAATCGCGCCAGTATGTAATTGCAATACTCCCCAAGTTCCTTCTTTAGTACTATGTTTATTAAGAAAAAATTGGAGATTTTGCTCACAATTAAGCTCAATTTGTTTATATGGTTTTATATTTTTTATTAATGGGTCATCAATGGCCATAATACCTACTCGTTAAGAAAATTTATTAAGCTTATCTAAATAAATAGAGCATTGTCTATTTGCTATAATTAATATGAGAACGTTAAATTAAGTAATTTTATGATTACCGGAAAAGCCTCTATCTACGAGGCTATAATCAAAGTAGAGGATAAAATCGTTTTTAAAACAGATGGCGATGATCTTGATCATTTAATTGCCTCATTAAGTGTTCATTGTGAGTCAGAAAAGTCCGGAGCAGAGGCTGAAATTATAGAAGTTAGTACGCATAATATTGTTTATCGTTGTCATAAACAAAGCGCTAGTTATGATTGAAGTATAATTTTTATTAATTGCATAATCAGCAACTTATTTAAGTACCGTACAGAAAAGATTAAGGGTTAAGTAAAACTTTTATACGGATTTTTCTTGTTCTCACTAATGCTAAAATACTTATACAAAGCACAGGAAAAGCAAGAATTAATGGTCTTGGTTCCCATTGCGCAGTTAAAATACCTATAAAGCCAGCCAAACCAAATTGGCAAGCGCCAATTAAAGCGGTGGCAGAGCCTGCTTGTTGTTTTAAATCTTGTAAAGCAAGTGCAGTTGCTGTACCCATGCTAAGGCCAATACCTGAGGTTAAAAAAAGCATAGGCAACATAAAGCGTAAAACACTCGTGTGATAATAATTTAGAAATATCATCAAGATACAAGAGAAGATAATACAAATTAAGCCAAAGCGTACTATTTTTTCCAATGAATAATAATATGTCAGGCCTGCAGTAATAATATTAATGAAAAAAACTGTTAAGGCATTTAATCCAAACCACAAACCATATTGAATCGCACTAAGATGCAACTGACTAATTAAGATACCTGGTGATAAAGCACAAAATAAATATAAACCTAATAAATTTACCGAAGCAATAAGAGTATATTGACGAAAATAATGATTAGTTACAATAGTTTTAAATATTTTTAATTGTGCTGTATTTTGTCTAGGATAAGTATAATTTGGAATTCTATAAAAAGCGGTAATACTCATTAATAAGCCAATTAAAGTGAGAAAATAAAAGCTACTGTGCCAATCATGAGTAATATCTATTAGAAAGCCACCTATTACAGGGGCAAGACTTGCAATCATTGCATTTATGCCTCCTAAAATACTAAATAGTCGTGCACAAACTGTAGTTGAAAAATTATCCCTTACAATTATAAAGCATATTAAATAAGTCCCGCAGGCGCCGGCAGCTTGAATGACTCGAGCCAAAATAAGGAGAGAAATGGATTGAGATAAAGCTGAAAGTATTGAGCCAATAAAATAGAGAAATGCTGCATAAATAGCAATACGACGGCGGCCATACTGGTCTGCTAAAGTGCCAATAATTAGCTGTCCTAAAGCAACAGTTAGCATAAATACATAAAGGCTAGCCTGCATTATAGTATCATTGGTTTTAAAAAAAGAGCTCATTACAGGAATTGCTGGAACAAACACATCCATAGCAAAAGAAATACTAATGATTAAAGGAAATAAGTAGCGAATACATTTTGCCTCTGTCCATTGAATTGAGTTCAATTAAAGATAGTCCTATAAAGTTTATTTTAAGTTTTATACTAAAAAGAAAGGGCGAAATTGTAGCATATTAATTTAAAAATAAACTAATTTTCCCTGGAATTCACCAAATTGCAAATTAGTAATTTAAACTTAATCCTTTCATTTTAAATGAGAAAATAGCTGGTTAAAATTAGCCCTCTATTTGATAAGTCTGGTTAAGTTGCAATCATAAAATTGATCGATTAACATCTACACTCCTTTCAACTAAGGTAATAAGCATGAGAAAAATACTTGTTATAACTTCCTTTGCACTATTGGCAGGTGGCTGCGCAGCGATTCCAGCTGAACCACAGGCAGTTCGTGGTGTTATTGTTTCAACAAAGGCTGCTCCACAAGGGTGCAAGTATGTAGGACAAGTGGTAGGAAACCAAGGTAATTTCTTTACAGGAGGTTTTACGTCCAATCGTAACTTAGAAGAAGGTGCTATGAATGACCTTAAAAATAAAGCAGTGCGGCTAGGAGCAAATTATATTCAGTTAATAACTAATCGGGCTGGGGTTACAGGATCGATGAGTGGATTTGGCGCACAAAGCAATGGTTATATGAGTGGTAACTCACAACAAACCAACGTAACAAACCTTGGTAATGCTTATATTTGTTCACCAAAATCTATTGGCTTATCTTAAGTTGATTCAAACATAGAAGAGCTTAAGCTATCTAGTTTGTTTTATATCATTCTCATAAATTCTGTGTGATCCCCGCGCAGGCGGGGATTTATCCCTTAATGAGTACTGAGGCTAATTTCACCATGAATTCCCGCCTACGTTGGAAAGTCATTTATAATTCACGCAATAATACCGGACGAGCCGCGGAACGTAGGTAAAATTTAAAAGGCACAATTCAGAATAAAAACCAAAGTTTATTAAGTAGGCGACTTTTTAAAGCTTACGTCCCGGGGCTTGCCCGCGAGATCCCAGAGTTTTGCTAGTTTACATAGACAAGTCACGAAAAGTAGTTAAGAAAGAACTTTTAAAAAGAAAATAAGAAAATTTCCAACCTAGTGTTTACTAGCTTAAATCTAATCTAGTTGTATTCAATATGAAATTAAATATCACTATTCTTAATATTAATCTCACCTATAATTAAATTGAATAATAAAATATGGAAATAATTATGAGTGAGTTAACTTCAAAAGAGCGCTCTTTATTAAAGAATAGCCCATTACTTCAAACATTGACTGAGGCTGATTTTGAAGAATTAATTAATATATCTCATGTAGTTACTTTCAATACTGGGCAAACTCTTCTTATAGAAGGTGAATATAGTGATGATATCTATGTAATTATTTTAGGCCAAGTTAATCTTTACAAAAAAAGCAGCGCAGGAAAGAAGAGGAGTTTAATTACTACTTTAAGCTCCGGCGAGTCTTTAGGCGAGATGCGTTTAATTAAAGATCAGCCATGCTCTTTAACAGTAGAAGCAGATACACCCGTTAAATTATTACGTTTATCCATTCAAGTACTAAAATCGAAACCATTTCAGCACTTATTAAATGCATTAACGTTATCTCTGGCCAAAATTTTAAGTGCTAGGCTTACTTCAGACAATCAACTAGTATCTGATAAAATAGTTGAAAGAGATAAGAAATCAACTCAGCTTTGGGTCTCACTTATTGTTATTTTTGCTTTAATACTCTTCTTATTAGAGGTTGGGTTAGGTCTTTATTATTTTCTAAATACTGATGATTTTTGCGAGCTAAAAATTCAACATTCAAACTACATACCTAATACTAGGAGTTAAGTCACTAGAAAATAATTTACCCGTAATTAAATGGTTTTAATTTTTTTCCAAATAGTAAATTTACTTAACAATCTATTGGGTTGCTATTAGAATAGGGCACTTTTTGTCTTATGGCTTTTTGCAATGCTATTTTATAAAGAACATGAATTAATAAAAATTGATAATAAGAAAGGCGGTAAAAATAAATCAGATGTAGATGGTTTTTACAAAGATAGTCAGGGTCGAGAATTTTTTATAAAAAAACCTAAAGATCAAAAAGAATTATTCACCGAATTATTCGCAGGTCTTTTGCTAAAAGAATTTATGAGTCGCGGCTTGATTGATGAAACTTATTTCTCATCATTAATTTGTGCAGATCTCATCAAGTTCGCCGATGGTAGTTATGGACTTATCCAGCCAAAAATCGCTTTTACTGAATTATATAAAATTATTGGCACAGGAGATCGTAAGGGTTCTGATAGAGATCCTCTTACTGAAATGCTTGCAGGCCCTAGTTATTACCCAGCTTTAACCCAACAAGGACAGTATTTTGGTTTATCTATTTCTTTAATGTTTTCACTTTTATTAGGTGATTACAGTGTTCATAGTGGTAATGTGGTTATTTTAAAGCCGCCTTCACGTCAAAATGGCAACGAAAGTTTAGATAAGGAAGAAAAGGATATACCTTTTGTTAAACAATTTGGTCGCATTGATTGGGGTGCTGCCTTTAGATATTTTGCGCACCCAGAAAATAATAAAGATATTCTTAATCCTTATGAATATCAGGGTTTATTTAACTTTAAGTGGTTTACTAAGGGATATATTGCCAATTATAAAAATGTTGTTGGTTTATTTTCTGCCATTGCTGATAAAGCGAGTGACCTCCAATCTAGATTAACTGCTTCTGATAATATATTAAAAGACATTGTTAATAGTGCTTTTAGTAAAATACCTGCTGATTTGCTTAGTCAAAGCACCAAAGATGAATTAGCTAGTTATCTTGCTATTCCTGATTTTGCCCAAATTAACTTTGGTCATTCAGATGAATATAAAGATGTTGCCGAGATTTTTAGTGGTATATTAGACTCACGACTTGATATGATTGCTGGAATAAAGGAAAGAATATCTGCAAACAAAGAGGATTTAAGTCAGCAGTCAGTTTATCAAAGTGTGATTCTTACTTCAGCTCCAATAACCTCTACAGTATTAACTACCGAACCAAATATACCTTTTCCTGATCAGTTAACTTTTTGGTTAAGTCTATTCAATGAAAACAAACCACTAGATTTGACTAAACTTAATTTAACCGACTTGGCTGGAAAATTTAATCTTTACATTGACTTATTATCTCATCAAGCAGAGATTTTTAATCTTTGGCAACATGAACCTCATAGCAATATAAATATCTTCGCTCGCTATTATAAAGGCGAAGCCCAAGCAATGTTAGGGAACGCTTTTGTTGCCCAATATCGGGAAAGTACGATTTTAAGCCGACTCTTTAGCTTAAATTTAGAAAGTGCAGCAACCAGTCGCTTTGCACCTTACCAAATACCTATTGTAGAGTATAAAAAAGAAAACCCGGATTCTCTTTGGTTATTTATTGAAACGGTTTTAAATAGAGGCTATGACGTTATTACATATCTAAATGTGTTGAAAAAAACTCAAGGCTTAAAGGATAAAAATTTAAATAACCCAGAATTAATAAAAGAGAAATTTTTACCTTTAAAACGCGCTTTAGGGCAGTTTGCACAAGCTAGCATGATGTTAAATGAACAATTAGAAGGTTCCTCGATTAAGCTCAATCCAGATAATCAACCTAGATTTGAAAGCTCATTCTTTTATCCTATTTCGGATAAAGAGCTTAGCTTAATGAATGGCGATCAACTAGTTACTATTTGTTTAGAAGAATTAAATGCGACTAAACCAAGTAATTTAGTAGGGCGACTTATTAAAAGGGATGATGTATGGCAGAAAATAGAAAGCGCTTATGTAGAAGGTAATTTTAGCGATAGAGTAGATAATCCGCAAGGTAAAATGAAATCATTAAGGCAATGGCGTCAAGCTTTTTTAGAATTCCAGCTCCAAAAAAATAATTTTGATAAAGCAGAGAAGCTTGATAAAACAGAGGTTGTGTTTGAACTTTTGACTTTAGGCTATGAGGAGTTACCTGACTTTTTGCAAAAAGATGAAGAAATATCGGATGCTTTTAATCAAAGAAAGGAATTATTAAACAGTTGGCAACTCTATTTAAATACAGAAGAACGTTTTCTTAAAGCAAATTTAGTCAAAGATAGGGTTACGACTTATAGCGATTTAACCAGAGTATTTAATGAATTACCGATTAGATTACAAGAAACTTATCAAATTAAGCAGCAAAATTATCAAAAGCAAGTAGAAGATGAGATAAAAGAAAGCAATTATATGCAATGCTTCGCTGAATTTAATAAGCAAACAACAGTTGCTGAAAGCTATGCTATGTTTTTACATCTTAAAAAATTTTTTGCAGAGTTACCTTCTGCTATTAAAACAAAATATCAAGCTGGATTTTACGCAATACAGATTACCCGTGCTTACCATAAAGAGCTTTTAGAAAATAAAGTAATAACAGGCCATGAACCTATTGGAAAAATAAATATAGTTTTGCAGCTAGCTCACCTTTATCCTGCTTGTAACGAAACTATATTTAGTGATTCAATATTTTGGCAAGCTATCAAACTTTCTGAAAAAGAGGCCTTTACTGCAGAAATAGCACATGACTTATTAGTACTTAAAACCTTTTATCAAACTAAATATAAACCAGAAAATGATAAGATTTTTGGTAAGGAATATAATCAATCAGTTAAAGAATTTTATAAGGAAGCATTAAATATTCGCTTATCATCGCTATCTATCCCACAACAAGTACAAGCAATAACCGATAAAGCACATAGCCTATTTCAACCACGGCATAGTACAAGACGCCTTTTGGCTGATGCGTTAATGATCGTTGGTATTTTGTTTGCAGGTTTGGGCCTAGCCATTATGGCAAGGCGATATAGTAAAAATAAACCTATCTTTTTTAGTCAAGCTATTACTAAGCGAGAAGACGAATTAAGAAAAGAATGGTTAATTAAAAATCCGCTTGAAGAGAAAAAAGATGAAGCTTGTTTATTTACGTTACCAACTATATCTATACAAGCCTAATATATATTAACTAACATAAGTACTAGAAGGTTAATTCGTTTGCCCATTCTGGTGGTAATGCAAAGTCTTTTTGTAAAGTGTCAATAGCATTTGTTATCTCTTTAATAAAAGAGTTAGGAAAGCCGTTGTTGATTAGACTAAGTTTAAATTTAACATCTTTAGACCAGATATGTGTATTAACCAAAGTTTCTGCATTTTGTATTTTTAAGTCTCGCAACGTAATTGCCGAATCATCTAAAATTGCTTTGACTTCTTTTTTTATATAAAAATTGTTAGTTTTAAAAAAGTATTCAAAAAGATTGGGTTTACATTTTTTAGTTAAAGTATTTAATAACATGGATGTCGCATTAGAAACCTTTTGCCTATTGTTTTCGATAGAAAGAAATTCTTGTAATGAGCCATAGGGCGGTAATAGATTATATATTTGCTTAGCTCTAATATGTTTATTAAGTGCTTTAATTTTATTGTCCAGATCCTTGGCAAATCCTCCTAATTTTCTTTCTTGATACGCGACTACCCGATAGTCAGAGCCAAAAGGTGGGTTGATAACATGAATACCATTATCTTTATTTAATATTTGCATCTTAGGATAATGACTTATTGGTTCAATAGTAGCTGGCTTTAAAAAATTATCTTCATTAATTAATCTTTCTCTATTGTCTTTATCAAATGTCGTTGGATCTGGATCAATATGAAAGATAGATGGGCTAATTTTTGCAGCTCTTTCTGGATCAATAGAGTTTGAAGTAAGTATATGATCAGCTTGTTCAGGCATACTATGGGTATAATCTATAGTTCGATTTAATTGAGCTAATAGTAATTTCTTAGAATGCAAATAGGCATGATCTAAGCAAATATCAATTGCTTGAATAAATCGAGCGCCTCCTCGAGTTTCAATTTCAAGAATACTATTATTAGAAATAAGGCCTTCACTGACGTTCTCACCACCTGTATAGGCGCTAACAGATTTTCTTTGTGCAGTATCAAAATCAATGTTTTTTTGTTGAGAAAAATTAGTTGCATTTGGATAGGTAATGTCAATTTTAGATGCAAATCCTTTAACAATCGTATCTATTTTAGGAGGTTGGCCACCTTGAACATATAAAACAACATTTAAGTTTTCCCCCTGGTTACTAATAACAGAAAAAGAGCTTAATAAAAGATGAACATTCTCATGAATACTATAAGCTAAGGCTTCAATTTCTTCTAGAATCGAGGTAAATTGGGCTAAGGTTAGTGGATTTTGGCTATATAAAGAAAATTCAGGTAATGAAAATCGAGTAATTTTATTAAGACAATCTTGTTTCAGTTGATAGCCGATTTTTGGTAAAAATTCACAATAAGCATGTTCATGATAGAGGTTAGCCATTTGAAAGAAATTACTTATGTGATCTATTAAACGTGGCAGTGAGTCTAAATTTCTATATGGATTTTTACTATTTTTTGACTCACCAAAGGATTCTTTTTTATTTAAGGGGTAAGCAACGAGGTCTTGAATAGTAACTGTTGCATTTTCTACGCTTATTTTCTGCTCATATTTTTTAATGATCTTTTGCCAGCGAGAGCGGTATGTTAGATATTGATGATAAAACATAATAAACGAGATAAATTTATAAAGTTGGAAATATAAATCAGAAATATTAACGGAATATTAAGAAATTTTTTTATAAATCAATTATTTCATTAATGTCCTTTTTTCCATGCAAAGAATCATTGCTCTTATTTGGGGCTATACAGATACGCCTTATTAAGAGAAATTACCACTCCCTATTTAGGTTTCTAATAATAATTAGATTAGCAAATGTAGGTTTGATTAAGCATAACGCAGCATAATAGGTTCAGTTATAAGTTGTGTAGCCTATTTATAATTGATTGGCTGTATTGCGTCTAGGGTTCTGCGAAAATAGTTAAATTTATTCTTTAGAGTGAGAGCAAGCCTTTTATGCGGAAAATAAAATCATATTGTCTATAATTAAATCAGTAAAGTTATAGTTATAATAAATTTATTATGGCTGCAAGAGTTCTGGATGTTAGTGAGGATTTTAAGCTTAGATATAAAAGTTTTATATCCAATTGTAAGGACTTAAAAGAAAAATGCACTGCAACTTTAACAATGAATTTGAATGCCGCGCAGGCAGAATTTAATAAATTAAATAAAATTATTTTACTTTTGGAAGCTTGGCGCAAACATAAATATAAATCTAGCAACATACCACCTACTCATAAATTACAAGAAGCCATGGGCTATTTAAAGCTAATGGAGCAGCTAAAAACAAGAAAATAAAGTTTTGATGAGTCAAAAGAATTGATATTGAAAGACACGGTGCCTTACAACTTAGAATTAGACGAACTAACGGTGTTAGCAGGAGTTTTAGGTCATAGCCTTAGTGGCGGAGGAGCTTTACATTTTAAAACCCAAAACTTAATGGTAGAGCGGTTACAAGCAGAATTAACAAAGTTAAAAGAGGATGATGATCCTAAGGCTGCTCTTTTAAGTAAAATTATTCAAAAAATAAATGCGACTGAGCCCGCCAGGTGGGGAAATATAAAAATGAATCTCAACTTAAAGCTTTCTCAAGCAGCTGATTTTGAGGAGCAGCAAGGATTATATAATTAGATATGTTTAGAGCGAGATGCAATAAATGAAGAAATTAAACGGCTAATTCAGTCTCCAGACAAAAATGTTGAATTAGCATTTCTTAAAGTAAAAAGAAGTAAAATTCAAATTTATATGAGATCTATTACAGATCTTAAGCATATTCTTGAAAAGAATAAACTGCAGTCAGATTCTTTAATGGTTGATATTAATGACGATTTAGCAAAAGTAAAAAGAGGAATTAACAGTTCAAGTTCTGACGTTCGTAAGAAAGCAAAAGTACTTGAGAAGAAATTGTCACAATGGATAAAAAATCCAACTCAATTAGATAAATTTTATAAAGCTATTGAAGGCGCCTTAATATTAGCAGGCCAAATAGCATCATTTGAGAAAATAAGAAAGGAGCTAAACGAACAATCATTACCAGATAATTCTCAATTGTCATCGGTATCTAAAGGAGCCAATTCTCATGCTTTCTTTAGTCGCAGTAATGGTAGTAGTGAAAAATTAACACCTGAAGAAATAAAAGAAAAAGTTATGGAGAATAGGGAAAAAATTAAGGCGCTAAGAGAGAAGGTTAGTAGTAAGGCAGAAGGAGATTTAGACACAATAGTAGCTGATTGGAAGAAGTTGGAAAAAGAAATAGAAGTATTAGAAATAGAAAATGAAACACTTATGCCAGAGAGAGAAAATTCTCCTAGTGAAATAAGGAATGAAGTTTTTATTGCGGCTCTAAAAGAAGGGCTAGAAATCGTTGTGAAGCAAAGTAAAAGTGAAGATAAAAATCAGGAAAATTTAGCACAATATATAGAAACAATTAAAAACGAAATAGAGGAATTAAGGAAAGAGACTGATGATTTCGCTAATGAAAATACTACAGAACCAGAAGGTATAAGTTTTTAGCAAAGTTAGACCAAGCATAGCGCGCAGCAGTCCAACCTATTTTTACTCCATTAACATTTAATAACCACAGCCTGCCCATTAAGATTTCTAATAATGATTAAATCTTGCCTACCTTGTAATTCATCAATATAAGCACGTATGCCATTGGTTGAGAAAAAACCATAATCATCAAATACGACAATAGCACTATGGGTCAATCTAGGGAGAAGCCATTCAAAGGCATCGCGTGCACTTTGGTAAACATCCACATCAATGTGTGCGAATTTAAACCTATAATCCTTAACTTGATCACCTGTTTCTTCGGGGAAAATTCCTGGAAGAATAATTACATTCTTTAATTGCATGCTAGTTACTAGATCTTTAACGACCTGCTCATCACTTGCTAATTCGCCTCCTTGATAAAAAAGATCATGCTTACTGGCTTTCACGATACCACGAAAGGTATCACATAAAAACACCTTTGTTTCTCTATTTTCTTGAGCTAGACGATAAGCAATTAAACAACCTGACCCGCCCTGCCAAGAACCAATTTCGATAGCGTAACCTGAAAGATGATTTACTTGATTAGCGAGTTGCCAAATTTCATATAATCGCATGCTATCTAATAAGGTATTAGACTTTATTTGTTGCATGACTTTAAGAAATTGCTCATCTGTGCGCCAGGGACTATAAGTAGCATTTGAAATTAACGTTGAATGGTCAGGATAATTGCGAAGCTTAGGTATCAAAAGCTTAAGGGGGAAATGCAGTATTCTTGCAATAACTTGCCGTACATTGCTACTGAACTTAGCTTTCCAAGGCGTACTCTTTTGCAATATTCTTGCCATAATAATTTGACCGATATGTTATAACTTTAACATAACATAGGCATTAATTTTTAGAAAATAAGAGCTTAAATCAAACATAGTCACATCAGTCCAAACAAGTTACAATCCGCTCTATATTTAGTGCGTGAGGATTAATGATGTTACTTTTTAGTTCTGCCTTAAAAAAACATAAACTTACTTTTACAACCTTAAATAATTGCATGGAACATGTGCCGCTGGCAGCAAAATGGGCTGAAGAAGAATGGGGATATATTCGTAATAAAGGGGTGAAGTATAGAGAACAACTTATGCGTGATTTAAGTTCACAGGTTTATATTGGCATATTTGCAGGCCAACCTGTCGCTATGTTTGCATTAATAGATCGCAATTTTGATGAGACTATTGGCGTTTCTCCTGCGCAAGAATTGATGTATGTTTATGTAGATAAAAATTATCGTGGTCTTGGGTTTGGTAAGCAAATTATTGATAAAGCCAAGCAGGTAACGACACAATTAGGCACAGATTTGATTGTGCTAGATACGTTAAAGCCTAGTTTAAATCGATTTTATGAAAATCAAGGCGCCAAAATTGTTTGTGAAGGCGAGCTATTTTCTCATCCTACCGAGGTTTTAAGAATAAATTTGTAATAATTAAAAGTATGAATGTTTACGTGAATTGTAGCCTTAGTCACTGCCTTAAGGCTACTTAACTTTTATTACCAACCACCTTCATAAGGACGATGTTTTTTCATTTGGTTTTTACTGTCGCCGCGATGATAATGTAATTTATAGACGCTCTCTTTCGCATTTTTATCCCAAAATGGATGATAGTCGATAGCAAAAACACGTTTTGACTGCCCATTTAGTTTCTGATATACATTAAATCCGCCACCACCTTTGGCATAAAGCTCAAGCGCCATCTGGTAATTGATTTTACCCTTACGCATAAGCCCATAAATTGCTAGCGAGGTGGTTAAAAATAAGGATGTTTTATAAGGAAAATCATTAACCTGTTTTTTGGGTTCTTCACGCTCTTTCATCTAAGCTGCCTAAGTCTATAAATATATTATTTTACATCAAATTGACTTAAAAGTAATCATTTGGATTTATTATTTTATGAATTATTTATAAGTAGCCTGGGTGCAGGCCTTTAGGCCGAAACCCGGGTTTCACTTCGTTGCACCCAGGCTACTTGTTAAGGTTGATTAGCTTTTGAAAGGGTAAAATATTGATCTAAAGTACTTAACTCTTTTAAAGATTTTTGTCCAAGTTCTGTTAAATTACTATTTTTTTGGCTTTCTGGATTTAGCTGACGTAAGTCTTCTAAAGTAAAATATAAAGGGCTGTGAACTTCACTAATAGTACAATAAACTAATGATTGCGATGTTTCCGGGTTTTTAACCAGTAATTGATATATATGAACAGCAGCTAAATCCTCATCAGTTTCCATCTTATCTTTTACAGCCTTAGGTAAATTAACAACACCGAAATAGACATCCCCTTTTGTTAACTCAAATCCCTGATCTTTAATTGTTTGACCGATAGAGCTGCCATGATAGATTTTATTGTGGGTGTTTTTTAACCAAACTGGAATTGGCAACGAAAAATTGACGATTGCACAAGTTCGCATTATACCATTGGAATGTAAATTTGATATTCGAATATTATCTTCTTGAAAAATAAGCTCTATTCCGTAATGACCAAATAGAAGTTTAATTCGCTGGCTATTTAGCAGGCCCTTCATATTTTGAAGTTCAGTCATGTCTCTAGACAGTGCCTGTTGATTGATTTGATTTACATTTTTTAGCTGAAAGAAAGTGGCAAATTTTGCAGTTGCATTCGTGTGTTTTGAGTACATCTTTAAAGCTCATTTTGGTCATCATGTATATTGATTAGATATTTTTCATTTGCTACTTATTATGTCAATACATAGGAATGTTTTTAATCTAATAGATGTAGTTGTTTAACTGTTTAGGTTTAAAAATGTATTGATTTTTTTGGCAATTCTTCTTTTTAGATATGCACCAGAGGTCAGGTAAGATGTAACTGGATATTTTTGACCATCTTTCATGAGGATAAATAATCTAAAGGTGCGGTTGTCGTCTCTTCTATTGCTAATATTAATTTCAACACTAATTTTAGATACATCTGATAACACAAAATTTAAATGCTTATTACCAGTAATATTTTTTGTAATATATTGCAATGTATTATTTTTTTTATCAAAAATAAGTTCATAACGACTAGAAAATATCATGATATAAAGGCCAACTACAGCAAATAAAAGGGAGATTAAGCTAAGCCAAAGGATTAGGATTAGCAAGCTTAACTGAGTTTTGCATACCTCTAGTAATAAATTGATTAATTGTATCTACAATTTTCTGCTTTTTAGCATATCCTACACTTGAGCCGTTGGTCATATTGATTAAACCATCTGTTGTTTTAAGCATAATAGAATAGGGTGATGTGCCTGTTATTGATGCGTCTATAAGTGTGTTTAGATTAGTTTGTTTTTTAGAAATTCCAAAAAATGAAAAATTTAATACACATTCTCTCGCTAAGTTGGGCTTTATATCATTGCAGGTGATTTGATAATTACCTAGAAAATAAGGTAAAGGCAATAGACTTAAACTAATTAACATAAGCCCCATCATACGTGGAAATAGAGAGCTAATGGTTAATTTCATAGTACTATTGTTTAGCATCCTTAATTTCATTGTTTAGCTTTTAGCATAGTAAATTTTCTCCTCACTTACCTACATCCTTTGAGTAGAAAAGCGGATTTGGTTAACTATCGATTTCTGAGGAATACTTAGGTAAAGTTAAAATTAGTATAGCGCCTTTGTTTAACCCAGAACTTTTAGCTTGTAGATTGCCGCCTAGCTCTTTGGCAAAAAGAGCGCTTGTATGTAAACCTAATCCATGCCCAAGCTTTTTAGTGGTAAAGCCATTGGAAAATATTTTTGTTAGATTTGACGATTGAATGCCTATGCCATTGTCGATTACTTCAATGATAATAGAGTTATCTTTATCATAAAGATTAAGTTGTAATACCTTTTTTTTCTTATTACTTTCCGTCATTGCATCAATCCCATTTTTTATAAGATTTAAAATAATCTGTAATAATTTTACCCTATCTAACTTTATCTTCGGAACTGGTTTAAAATTGCGTATGATTTTAATATCTGAATGTTTAGATTCTAATTCATGTATGATTAAGGCGTGTTCGATTAATTCTGCTGGTGAAATTAATTCAGTTGTCTTAATTAGGTAATTAAAAGATTGTTGCATTTCGATGATACGTTTAATGTGATGTACATTTTTTCTTAGAGTAATTATTTCTTGTGTTAAATGTAAATTTTCTTCTTTCCACTCCTGAGCTAGCAGAGTTAGAAATTCAGGGATATATTGACCCTTCGCATCGTTTAATGTGCCTTTGTTTTTTGCATGCTCAACGCATAAATCTGCAATCATTGCCAGTTTAGGCATTTTGGATAAATTTAAATTTTCTTGGATCATTTGAACTGAGGTATTAATACTATTTAATGTATTGCCAACATTGTGTAATATTGACGAGGCAACCTCAGACATACCAGATAATCTTGACAGGGTTGAAACTTTCTTTTGTGCCTGTTCTTTTTCAATAAAAATACCCAACTGATTACTGATATCATTCAGAAGTTCTATTGTTTTCTTATCAGGTGATTGTGTTTCTTTTTTAAAAAATTCAAGCACGCCTAATACTTTTCCTTCAAAAAGAATAGGCAAAGCAAATCCGCTACGAAGGCCTACTTCTTGAGCTGCAGTGGAGCGTGGGAAGTTTAATTCTGCTTTTATATCTGAAATCCATTTTATAGATTTATTTTGCCAAACTGTACCAGGTAAGCCGACGCCATAGGAAAAAGTCATGTTTTTACTGATTGTTTCAGCGAAATTACTGATTTCTTTACTCTTAATCCAGGTATCTACACATCTTAATACCTTATTTACCTCATCTACTTTCCATAATGCACCTTCATCCAATCCCATAAACTCACAGATGGTTTTTAATATTTTGGGCGCAATTTCATCTAGAGAAGTGTGTTCTGCCATCAGCCGTACTAATTCATGATGCATGGTTACCCGTTGCTCTGCCATCTTTCTATCAAAAATGTTACGTAAAACGCAGATAATAGATATTTTATCGGTTAAATCGACAGTAGAGATAGCTAGTTCAATAGGAATGCGAGATTTATCTTTTTTTATAGCAATAAATTCAGTCAAACTATCAGTAGGAATAGCTAAAAGTAAGGAGGTAATTTTAAGAGTTGATTGATTAGGTGATATAAATTCAATTAATTTATTAATACTTTTTCCTTCTAAGTGTTTAGCGGGGTAATCAAATAATCTACAGGCTGCTTTATTACAACGAACGACCTGAAATTGCTCATCCATGACTAAAATACCATCAGGTGTTGCTTCCAAAATAGCTCTGGTATTTTTCTCTTTATCGACCAGATTATTAGATAGATTTTCTAACTCCTGATTAATTTGATAAAGAACGCGGCATTGATTTTCACCAATATTTTCAGCTTCCCTTCGAGCTCTTTTTTCTCGCTCTAGCTGTTTAAGTAAAATATCAACTCTTTGCACAATTAATCCTTTTTGGCGAGTGTAAAAAGAATGACATATTTTTTGTCCACTTCTGGTTTAAGTTCCTGACGTGTTAACTGAATATTTTCTTTAAAATAATGACTACATCCTAAAATTAAGCCTTCAGCAAGGTCAGCGAAAGGGTGGTTAGAGCTATATTTCATAGTCATTACATGATCATTTAACATGCTACATTCAAATCGAGGTAGTTCTGCTTCAGGATAAAGTTTACGTACCTCAACATGGATATGATTATCAACTTGCTGGAGAAATTTAAAGGTTGAATTAGCTGTTTGAATAAGATCTTTATAGCGACTTAAAAACTTATTAAAAAGATAATTGCCATATTCAATTTGTAATTGAGAAATAGGGATTTTTGTAGCTAGGCTCAGATTTTTAATTAATCTAAGAAGCTCTTGATGATCATAAGTCCCAATATCCGTATATGCACCTTGCGTCGATAAATTAGATTGTTCAATAATAGTTTCCACCATTTCAGGTGAAAATACTTCCTCAACCATTTCCAGAAAATTACTGAAAATTATACCTTTCATTATCAATAATCCCTTATATTTCATCCTTCAAAATAAAGTATAAATCAGATTAGAGAAATTTTCTTTTGGTAGGAACGGGTTATGGGATACTGTTTAATTTGTAAAATAACCCTAATAAAGAACAGGATATTAAACAATTTTAAGGAGCTATTGCAGCTCCTTAACGAAATTTTGTGATAGAGTTAATTTAGGGTGTTATAGTTTGCCACTGACCGTTTAAGAAAAAAGGTTGATTCCACTGCATTCTTAATTGTTCATCTTTTTTCTTTAATGTTATCAGCGACTTATTTGTCTGCACTGTAACTAAATGATCGGTGCTGTCTATTTTTCTAATTGAAATTAAATTACTGCGTTGATAATTAATAAATGGCGGTAAGATTATTTGAATATTTCTATCTTTAGCATCAATATCAATATTGCAATCATTAGGTTTGACAACATAACTGACAGTTTCATTGCTGTGGATAGTTGTATGTGAGCAATGATTTGCTCTAGACACCAAAAGATCATTTGCCTGATATTTTTTAGCATTAGCAAGCCGATTTAAAAATTCAGCAAGATCACCACTGTAACCACATAAGTTAATTCGTATAAAACTATCACTAGCCCCCATGGTGTTGCCATTATCAACTGCAACATTCAGATCGTTAAATATAATGTCTTCCCCGGTCATCGGTGTATTATTGGAGTTATGAAGCTTTGCAAAAAGTGTAGGACTGCCAGGAATACTTACCACTTCTGTACCAGGATAACGCTTGAGAAGCTCAGATTTGACGATATCATGGCGTTTTACAATAGTTTTAAAAGCATCATTACGTAGTGATTGTCCTGCATCAGGGAGAGATAGAAGGGCGGACATAAGATTTAAAGCGTCAGCCGTACCTGGTGAGCTAGTCCCTACTGTTAATTTCCAAAGATAAGAAAAGAAATTATGAAAAATACTGGCTGCATAAGTATCATGCATAGGAAACCAGATATAACCAAGCCGATAGCCTGGTTTACCAAGTGCCTTGGAGACAGAATTAAACGTAAATACATGCTTACCTTCACGTCTTGCTCGAGAAACCCAGGCAATATTGTCTTTAATATACCCTGTACCATCATTGCCGTACGAAGGTGAAGCAAAGACAAAATCAGCTATAATAATATTCGCTTGCGTATAGGGCTCGCGAAATTTGCCATCAGGATTATTGGGTGAAGTGACAAATTCTACTAATGTTTCATCTGGATTTAGTTTAATTTCACTAGGATCATTAAAGCCTTGAAACCGGACATTTGGATAAGGTCGATATGATATTGCATGTTCATGAAATGAATAAAAGGGAATTTTTTCAACAAATAAGAAATGTTTTTGCGGCTCGGTCATAGCAATAGCATAGACTAGCCCAAAAATAATTTGCAATGAGCCATTCGAGGGAGAAAAGACAGATTTATTTTCATTGGGATCAAGAAATAATTCTAGGTTACCAAGGCGCGTATGATAATCTCTAAGTGTTTGCGCTATATCTTTAAAAAAAGCAACACTAGAAGGAATTACCAGTGGGCCCTTTTCCCCCGGTTGCCCAATATAAACGCCGCTCTCAAAAACATGAAGACCTGGTGGATTAAGTAACCCATAACGCTGATATAGTTCAGTAAACATCGGTGTTTCATTTGGCCGCATGTAAATTAAAGGTTCAAAGGCACTACTATCTTTAATAAATACAAATAATAAAAATAATACCTTAAGTGAGACTAAATTAAATGCTTTACATACATAGTCAAAAACAATACTTAAAAACTTCTTCCCGAACATCAATTAAATCCTCCTGAAAATATCTTTAAGATATCACTGGCATTTGCAGCCCTATAAGTAACTAAATGGATTATTTTCCCTGCATCATATTCTATCAAGTCTATTTTTTATTAAGAAATTATCTTTAAGTTTTTCCTTTTCAATGGATTGAATAAACAAGTATATTATCTTATTAGCAAGATGAATGCGAAAATTTAAAAAGGATAACAAATCTAAATTATCTAAATCGTTGGATGTAAAATTATAAGTAATTATTTAGTACATTGCTTACTTTCATTAGATTTAAGAATCATAATATTAGATAAATCAGTTTATAAACCAACTTATTGTGATATTAAAAACGTAGAAATTAGCAAAGGTGTTATCTTATCGCAGGAATTATTAAGGACATGTTTAAGATATTTTATCGAGCAAAACGATGTAAATAGATTGAATCAAAATGTATTAGCAACTTAAGAATCTCTGAGTTTAAATAGGAGACCAAATATAAGGAATTAATGTTTCTAGCTAACATCTACTACTTTTTCTTATTTTTTGAACGCTTATAATTTTTAACTTGGGCAGCTTTTTTGGTTAAATAAGTTTCACAGCCTTCGATAGTAAGCGGTCGTGAATAGTAGTACCCTTGAATTCCATCAACTCCATCTAATTGTAAGGCTTTAAGTTGAGTTTCATTTTCTACTCCTTCTGCTATAACTTTCAGTTTAAGGTTATGAGCCATCATAGTAATTCCACTAATTATTGTTTGATCTAATGGATCAGTATCACAATTTCTTATAAATGTTTTATCTATTTTAATTTTTTGAATAGGTAAATTTTTTAAATAGGATAAACCTGAATATCCTGTACCAAAATCATCCATAACCAGATTAATACCTAATGCTTGTAAAGCTTTAATTTCTTTAAATACCCTATTGCTGTATTCGATAAAAACTGATTCAGTAATTTCTAATTCCAGAAAAGAGTGGTCTAATTGTGTTTCAATCAAAACTTTACTGACAAGCTCACTAATGGATTGTCGTAAGAATTGTATTGTAGAAATATTAATAGCGATAGGACCTGGGAGTATATTGGCTGCTTGCCATACTTTCGCTTGCTTACAGGCTGTTTTGATGATCCATTCACTAACTGGAATAATAAGAGGGCTTTTTTCTAAAGTCTCAATAAAACTACCGGCCTCCAAAATACCCTTTGTAGGATGATTCCAACGCAATAAGGTTTCAAGCCCAATAATCTCTTCAGATTTGATATCGTAAAAAGGCTGATACATTAAGAAAAACTCTTGATTATCATAAGCACGTTGTAAATCCTTATCAAGGCCATGACTGCGTTGATATTCTTCGAATAACTGAGTCGAATAGTAATGGTATTGATTACGTCCTTTTCCTTTTGCTTGATAAAGGGCTGTATCCGCAAGTTTAAGTAGTTTCTCTATATCATCTCCATGATCAGGAAATACACTTATACCCATACTAAAAGTAATTTGAACTAAATGTTCTCCTATTTGTATAGGTTTAACTAGCTCTTTAAAAATACGTTCAACAGTAGTTGTAATTTGCTCTTCAGAAGTAATATTGGCAAGCATAATAGCGAACTCGTCACCGCCTATGCGAGCTGCCATATCACCTTCCCGTAACGTGGTCAGAAATGTTTGGGCAATGTGCATGAGTAATTTATCACCATTATCATGGCCTAAGGTATCATTGATGACTTTAAAATAGTCTAAATCTAAAAATAATAAGGCTAATTTTTCTTGGGAGCGCGTTATTTTCTTTGAAGATTGCTGGAATATTTCATAAAGCATATTGCGATTAGCTAAGCCCGTTAGAGGATCATGGGTTGCTTGATAATAAAGTTTTGCATTTTCAAGTGATGTCATCGCTTGCGCTGATAATAAATGTAAGCTATCTAAATGGCTAGGTGTGAAAGTATGAGTGTTACTTTTGTTTTCTAAGTAAAGTAAGCGACATAACTGTCCTTTGTAAAAAAGAGGCATCATCAACAGCGAGCGAGGTTGCTCTTGTTGTATATAGGGATCATGAAAACTAATTTCAGATTCAGTAGCATCCTGTAAGATAAGGGGTTTTTGTGTTCTTTGCACATAATTTAAGATAGATACAGGATATTTAGGTTTACCTTCTTCTAAGGATAAGCCATTTAAATAAATAGTTTGTTGCTCAAGGTCGCCTTCTGCTTCAACTACCCATGTATTATGAATGTTTACCAGAATAATACTTCGTTGTGCACCGGCATTTTCTAAAACTATTTTCATAAATTTTTGTAATAACTTATCTAAACGGATTTCGCTAGAAATAAGTTGAGTAAACTTCAAGATAGCAAGCATGTCTAAATTTGGGGCATTAATTTGTGGTAACGTTGATTTTTGTAAGCTATTGTCTTGATTTAATAATTTTAAATTAGTATAAGTTTTTTCTAATAATTTTACCTTGGCTAGCAGACCCCAGTCTTTAAGATAGCGATGGGCGTTTTCTAAATATAATTTTGCAAGTCTATCCATTTTATTAGCTAAGCAATAACAGCCTGCGCCTTCGCTAGCTATCGCTGTTACTACAATACTCCCCTTAGTAAGACCAATTTCAATAGCTTGCTCATAAAATCTTAGAGCATTTTGATTTTGTAAGCGGGCCATTTCAGCATCAAAAAGTAAAGCATAGGATTTGAAATTATTAGGACACCAGCGCCCATATTTTCTTATAAATGCACCAAGTACTTTTAATTGCTTTAAATAAGTTTTTTGCACAACTTTAGATACACGTGGATAATTATAAAATAAAGCTAATGCTAGAAAAAATTTACCATCTATATGACTTATTAATCCTTTGTCATAATCTGAATACCGTTCATGGTTTAAGCCGGCCTTAATTGCTGCCTCATAATTGCCTAATAAAAAATGTAACCGAGTTAAAACGCTGTAAAAAAAACTTAATTCGGTAATACTTTTTCCCTGAATAATGACCTCTTCAAAATGAACAAGGCGTTTATGATTTACGTTTTCAAGGTTCTCTAAACATTTTATAGCGTATTCCAAGAATTGGCCTAAAGTAACAAAGTCAGAAATATTGACTCTAGCTATGAAGTATAAAAAGGAATGCAAGTTTTTTTTAAGCTCAATTAAGTCCTTTCCAGCTGATAAAGCATGTAACACTAAAAGTAAATTACAATAATTTCCATAAACTAAATCACCTACTTCACAACATAGCTTAAATGCTTTGCTAACCGTGTTATTACAAACACTTAAGGGTATTTGATAAGGTTCTATAAAAGAACCTAGTACAAATTGGTTTTTACCTTCAAAATCTGATGATCCATATTTTAATTTTAAATTATTATAAAGTTTGACAAAGGAAAGGGCCTCACCATATAAATTAAGCGAATGCATAATAACAAAGGCATAGACAGGCATTGCCATAGAGCTACTTTCAGTATATCCATAGCGTAAACTTAAGCCAATGCTCTTACAAATGAGAATGACAAATAATTGTTGATTGACTATAAAAGAACTATTAAATAATTGGGTTATTAAATCAGCAATTGCTTTTTGCATTAGATCGGTCATAGGTTGTAATTCTATGTCTTCAATCCTTGTTCTTCTTAATTGCATTTTAATTTTAAGAATTGCGCTTAAAACCTGTAATTTATTGGGATTTATAGGTATTTTTATGCCAAATTTTCTTAAAATATTAATTCCTACATCTAAAGACTCAGTATGTTTTCCTAATGTTGAAAACATTTCGATTTTCAAGCGATTAATTTCTAAAATATTAAGGGGATTACTAATATGATTTAATATGACAGAGAAAATTTCATCAGCTGCTGTGAAATCACTGATTAAATATTTACAGACAGCGAATTCTTTATAAAGCTGGAAAGTAAGATCATAATTGTCTTGCCAGCTGTTTTCATTTATTAATGAGATACCGGCTGATAAATATTCATCTGCTCTATAGTAAGCTGCCGCAAACTTAGCTTTTTGTCCAGCCCAAAGATTATATTTTGCTAGTAATAGTTTCTCTTGCTGATCAGTAATTAAATTTAAACTTTGATTGAAATGGTTCATAATTTCGAATAAATTTTCACTTTGCTGATCAAGCGCTTGTTTGTTTAACAGTAAGCGTCCTATTTTAAGATGAATAGTAGCCCTGTCTTTTTGATCAATAAGTTCATAACTTGCCTGTTGAACTCGGTCATGGGCAAAACGATAACGTAAAGAACTAATATTGCTATCGGTGGTTATGATTCCTTGTAAACCTATTAAGCCTACTGTTTTGTAAGGTTCTTCGAGCGGATAAATAAGATTTTCTCTAATAGCATCACATATTCGTTCTGCTGTTTCTTGTATCGTTTGACTAGTTACGATAAGCAGAGTCTTAAAATTAAATTGATGGCCAAGGCAGGAAGCTAATTTTAAATTTTCCTGCGTGGGCTTAGAAAGGAGATGAATTTTTGTAGTAAGTAAGTCAATGACATTATCGGTTGCGCTTTGCTGCTGAATTTTATCTAAATCCCACTCCCAAGTCCCTCTATCATAAGAAAAAGCAAGAATCTTTTTTTGATAAATAATTTTAATAAATACATTAATAAAAAAAGGATTACCGTGCGTTTTATCATGGATGGATTTTGCCAGTGGTCGAATTTTTTCTGTAGGCGCAAAAAGGGTATCTATTAACAGTTGTTCAATATTATTTAATTTTAAAGGCCTTAATGTAATAGTTGTAAAAGGAAGTTTGGTCTTTTTTAAATCATGTATAGTCAGTTGCAAGGGATGGTTTGCATAGACTTCATTATCTCTATAAGCGCCAATAATGAGCAAATAATTAGTGTCGCGATCTTGTAATAAATTTTCGATAAAATTAAGTGATGAATTATCAGCCCATTGTAAATCATCTAAAAATATCACTAAAGGATGATTAGCTTGCGCAAACACACGTACAAAATTTTGAAATACCAGGTTAAAACGAGCTTGCGCATCGCTTGGATTAAGTTTAGGAACTGGTGGCTGCCTGCCTATAATAAGCTCGACTTCAGGAATAACATCTATAACGACTTGTCCGACACCGCCTAATGCTTGAATAAGATACTCTTTTAGCTCCTGAATTCTAGTTTCATTTTCCAATAAAACTTGTTTTATTAAGTTCTGGAAAGCACCTACAATAGCACTATAAGGCACACTTTGTTGTAGCTGGTCAAATTTACCCTGCGTATAATAACCTCGATGTTGCATAATAGGTTTATGGACCTCTTTAACTAAAGAGGTTTTGCCTATGCCAGAGTAACCTGCAATAAATACTAATTCTTTTCTACCTTGACTTATGCGATCAAATGCTTCTAATAGTTGGCAAACTTGTTCTTTACGACCATAGAGATTACGTGAAATAACCAAGTGATCTTTTTTATCTTTTAAAGCTAGGTTAAATTTATCAATACTTCCTTTAGCGACCCACTGCTTTCGACATTCTTCTAAGTCATATTTTAAGCCAATAATATTTGCATAACGCTCTTCAGGCATTTTTTGTAATAATTTAGCAATAATAGAGCCTAGTATCTCTGGCGCATCATGTCTAAGCTCAAGGACGTCAGTAGGTTTTTTTGCAATGTGGCAATGAACTAATTCTAAAGGATCATCTGTGGGAAAAGGTAATTGGTTAGTTAACATTTCAAAAAGCGTAACACCCAACGAATAAAAGTCGGTCCGATAATCTACAGGTCGATTAATTCTTCCTGTTTGTTCTGGTGAAATATAAGCCAAACCTTCATCAAATTTACCTAAGTTTAAATAATCAAAGGTTTCAGGAAGTTTGGTAGAAGCACTAAGATCAATTAATTTTAAGGTTAATTTATTGGGATCTATGATAATATTTGGCGATCTTATCTCTTTATGAATGATATTTAGCTGATGTAATTCTTCAATGATATCTACTAACTGTAATCCTAGATTTAAAAAATCACCTATGGTTAACTGATGTTTCTTAAGATATAGGCTTAAAATTTGTCCTTCTACACCTTCTAAAACTAAAATAGGTTCTAAAAGATTTGGAACAAAATCAAAGGGTTTGATGACAGTTGATGATTTAATTTTTTGTAGTAGTTCGTACTCATGTTGTAAGATTGCTAAATTTTCCGAGGGTGAACCACCATTATTGGGTGTTTTTAATAGAACCTTACAACTATCTTTCCATCTTAAAGCATAGTAAGTATCTATATTATGCTTAGTTCGCATTCTTTCTTGTAATGCATACCCAGATACGGTAACCATTCACACCCCTACCTTAGTAATGCAGTAGACCCTATAGTCAGCTAGATAGGTAACTACGTCAAAATTCAAACTCTATTAAAGTATAATAATAACTACTCCTATTCGCCATGTTTATTATAATAAAATTTATACAATAAGGGCTTTTTTAATTCAATAACTATGAAATTGATGGAAGTAGAGAATTAGAATTCAAGTATGAAGGAGCAGAAGGACTGTTTATTTATCCTTCTGCTTAAAAAGCTAATTTTTAACAAAAACTCCATAAGAGGCGTGCCGCAACACCGTTATCTTTTACTTGAGAAGAGTATTGACCAAAATAAGAGAGCGTTAAACTCACATTATTAGTTAAGCGCATGGCTTCCAATCCTGCATCAATTAATAGCGCATCTTCAGCAATAGGTGTGCCTGCAATTACAAAAGGTGAGCTGCTAGGTAGAAAATTAAAGGTCGCATAAGGTGTTAGATGATTATATGCATGACGCCAGCCTAAAAAGAGGTGTTGATTAAAGGCGTAAGCCTCAGTAGTAGAAAGAAGGCCTCTTTCGCGTACACCTAAAGTTGAGAAAAAGACATCCTGACTGGCACTACGCGCTCTTAAACTGGCTTCCCCACCTTCCTCCGTAAAACTATCTGTATGGGTATCAACATAAGCTAGATTAATTAAAGGCTTAACTAAAAAGCGATTTACTTGCCAGTTATACCCTAATTCCCCAAAGGCCTGGGCTGTATGGCCATTGTAGTGGTTAGTCAGTCTATTCACTAGGGTCGAGAAATCAACAAGTCGATGAGCACTATTTTTGATTTCACTCCAACTGTAAGCTGCGCCGCCACTTAAAACAAATTGGTTAAAGAAACTTGTGCCATAAAGACCTAAGTGGCCATTACTGCTTTCGTGACTATGTGAGTTAACATTATTAACTTCGTGTTGAGATTCACTATAACCGCCCACAAGGCCTAATCGGCTATTGATACCCACTGCTTGGTCTGCACCAATGAAAAACCCTTGGGTTGCACGTTCAAATTTGGCAGCATTGCCATCGCCTTCCAGTTGACCCCAAGCACCAAAACCCTGCGCCCAAAAGGTAACTCCTCTTGCCGTTCTGAATTGTGCTAGTGTCTCACTATTGTCTAGACGATTTAAAATCGCATCACGTATGTAGCGGCTTTCTTCAACACGGGCTGCTAAAGTCGAGGCATAAAGTTCCCCATTTAAATCATCTAAAGCATTTTGTATCTCAATAGGGTGATTTAGCTGCGCAAAAGCAGTATGTAAGCTATGAGCTGGCGCTAAACTGTGGGCAGGTGCTAAACTTTCTAGTGCTTGGGCAACACTAGCTTGATTGCGTGTCCTGGCAAAAGAGCCAAACAAAATACCATTGCGAGCGATATTTAAAATAACTTGCTGTGGCGTATAGCTTAAATTATAAGTTAAAAAGGCACTTGAGGGAGGTATTATAAATGAGTAAGTCCCATTTAACTGATTAGCTTGTAGAATGGTATAATTACCTATCGTAGGGTTTCTAATTTGCACACCTGAGTTAGCACCTAATGTTGCTGTTCCAGTTACAGAAATTAAATCCGATCGCCCTGTTGGACTCATGTCAACAAGATAAAATGATGGAGAAGCTGCTGAGATGCCTGCTTGGGTATAATCTCCACTTATTAGGAGCGTCCCGATAGAAGAATTACCGGGTGAAATAATGCCCTGCACGAGTGGATTTCCAGTTATTGTACCCGTACCGCCTAAATAGCCATTAGAACCTACTGTGAGAATTGGGCTTACAAAGGTACCATTTACATTTAAAGTACCTGAGCTACCTGCATTGACTCCAACATAGGTTGCCGCAGCTAAGACAGTACTTGTCGAATCAATATTTAGAGTACCTTGGCCTAAATTACCTACTAGCAAATTACCTGTCATTCCCCAACCGCTAAATCCGGTTACATTAGTGACGCCAATACCGCCAGGGTTAGCAGCAATGACACCATCCACACTATTTACCGAACTATGATCACCAATGTTAAGTGTTCCATTACCAAAGCTGCCTACAGCAATGTATGTTTGGCTAAATAAAGTGGAGCCATTTCCAGTTAAATTAACAACGCCAACGCTACCTACATTATTACCAATTATGGCATCAGAAACACTTACTCCACCACCATTTTGAATCGAAAGAGTTCCATTACCTTTATTACCCACGCGAATATAAGAGGTATTATTCCATTGAGAGCCCAAATCTGATACACTAACATAACCTGTGCTACCAACTTCTTCAGCAATAAAAGCCCTGTAACCCTGTACAAGCCCCCCATTTGAAATATTAAATGCTCCTTGTCCGCTGTTACCTATATAAAATAGTTGATCAATCGTTAATATTGAACCCAAATTAGACACAGTTAGGATTGAAGGTAAAGGCACTAGATTATTAATATTATCAACAGTGACAGAGTTAACATGGGCTGTGCCTCCCGCTAAAACAGGATAAATGGCAGAGTTTGGGATAATAACAGTATTATCAATTGAGGGAGGGCCCGGGGGAAGCCAATTGGAAGAAGTAAACCAATTATTGCTAGTCGGAGTAGGACTCCAAAATATTGAAGTAACAGCATAAGTACTGGTTGAAAAACTTAGTAATAGCGGCGTAATGGCAGAAACATTCCGTATACTTTTTTTAACTAACATTGTAATTCCTTTTAAAAAAGTGTAAGTCCGATGTTTGGAAGCAAGAAGTTAGAAATAACATAGATAAGTTAGGCATACAATGCTATTTGTTAGATAAGAGCGATTGAGAAACACGCTAGTAAAAATAGGGCAGATTTTGTAATCAGATTAATTATATTTTTATCAAAGACTCAGACTGCTAACTATAAATTTTTTGCCGCGAAGAAATAGGGGATAACCCCGCATATTTATTTTGAATAGATGCTAAGCGGGCAAGTAATTTGGTTTTATTAACAGCAATATTATAAATTTCTTTAATCGTATTATCTTTCATTTTATTAAACGTTAAGCGAATTTGTTCTAACTTGTTTTTATCAGGAATTTCAGACTTAAACTGGGATATTAGCTTACGCATTGAATTGAAATCATAATGATTGAAAATATAAAATAAATTCTTTTCATAAACATATTTAGGAAAAACAAGGTTTTTAGCAATATCATTTAGGTAAACTTGTGCTATAGAGTTAGTCGAATCAGCTTGCATAAAATTGATTTGATTTAGAATAAAAAATTCTTGTGATATTCCAGTGATTGCTCGGTCGGTTATAGAGCAATTTATGACTGGTAAGCCTAATCCTACATTATTTAAGAAAAGTAAATCGAAAACATTGCAAATATAGCTTTCAAAATCATTATCCTTATGCTGCCTAAGCGCATTCCAAATAAAATTAAAATCGAGTCCTCTGCCACTTTTTCCATGGTTTTTATGATAATACCAAATGACATAATAATACCCATCCCATGGTGAAGATAAATAGCGGTCAATGAGCATTTTCTGTAAGTCACAAATCTGATTAATCAAGGTAGGAGTAAGGACCTCAGGCACGCGGGGTTTCAAGCAAACGCGCATGCCATTTCTTTGATTATCTTCTACAACAAGTAATTCTAAATTTTTCACCCTTACTCCAAAATTATCGTAATTAACAGTTAAAACTCAAAGATAATTGTTCCCCAGGTATAGCCAGCACCAAATGCTACTAGTAAAACGATGTCACCTTCTTTTACAGAGCCCAAATTAAATAAGTCCTCAAAAGCTAAGGGAATAGAGGCAGCTGAGGTATTACCATGTTTATCAAGCGTTACATGAATTCTATTTAATGGAATTTCTAAGTTTGCTGCAACTGAATTAATGATACGAATGTTTGCTTGATGAGGAATGATATGATGAATATCCATAATAGTTAATTGCGTACTTTTCAATGCGTTTGATATACATTCCGTAAAGCGCTTCACAGCATTCTTAAAGACTTCTTTTCCATTCATTACCACATAAGGTGATGATTTTGATACTAAAGCATTTCCTTTTGCAACTCCCCAAGGAATTTCGAGGGCATTTTTTCCTAAACCATCAGCTCCAATATCACAGTAAAAAATACCTTTTTTCTCGTCATTAAGATTACCTAATAAAAAAGCGCCAAAACCATCGCCAAATAAAATTCTTGTTGCTCGATCTTGGGGATCCGTTACTTGAGTGAACGCATCACTGCCTATCACTAATGCATAACGAACATTTCGATTGGATTGCATTAAATAATAGGCATTTGCCAGCGCATAAACGAAACCGCTACATGCTGCTTGCATATCAAATGCGATACAGTGATGGATGCCTAGTGTTTGCTGAAGCATGACCGCTGTGCTAGGCATTAGTTGATAAGGCGTAGAAGTTCCTATAATGATTAAATCAATTTCTTGCGGGTTAATGTTTGCTCGTTTGATTGCGCTAGAGGCGGCATTATAGCAACATTGTAAATAATCATCGTTTTCATCTAAAAAATGACGATTTTTTATTCCCGTCATGCGCTCTATCCACTCTTCACTGGTATCCAAGGTTTGTTCAAAGTCCTTGTTATTTATGATTTTTTTAGGGAGAAAACCACCTGATGCTAAAACTTGGATACCCATTTGAACCTCTTTGCAATAGACAGAATAAATATAACAGCAAGATAGCAGTAGTTAATAAAAGGTATTTTAGATTAATTTTTGTACAATTTCTATAAAAGATAGAAAATAAAAAAATTCAACTGATTTGTTCATTTTTTAAGCTGTTGGTCTAGTATTAAAGTTAAATGCATTTTTGCTTCATGAATTTTCTTTAATCTAGAGGTTTAGTTATGCCCTTAAAAACCATCTCGGATATCTTCGAAAATAACGATCGTCTCCAACTAGGTACTGTCAGAACAAAATGTCAAATGAATAAAATTACATCGGTAAAGGAAATTGCGAAAGCTTATGAATATGCGAAACACAAGCTTTTGCAAGCAAAAGAGTGGGGATATGAGAATTTTACTGACATGGGTAGCAACGCTTCAGGTTTAATTCGCAGTGATGCAAGTCCAGCTATCGAAAAAGAATGCATAATTTGGTCAATTAACCACTATTTTGGATTAAATCGCCACCCAGAAGTTATCCAAAGTGCCATAAAAGCCTTACAAGAGTATGGTACGGGTTCTGGCACATCAGCCATGAGTGGGGGACATAGTAGTCTACATAAGCAGCTTGAGAAGCGTTTAGCTGAAGTAATGAAAAAAGAAGCAGCTATCTTATTTTCTACAGGTTTTACGGCTAATTTTGGTGCCTTATCTGCATTAGGAAAAAGTGGAAAAGCTCTTTTCTTGCTTGATCAAGAATGCCATGCCAGTATTTTTGATGGTGTAAAAGTAACTGGATGTAATTATTTACTTTTTAAACATAATGATATCAATGAGCTAGAGCGATTTTTAATAAAAAATGCGAGTGAATATGAAAATATCTTTGTAGTTGTTGAATCAGTTTATTCTATGTCAGGAGAAGAAGCGCCCTTAAAAAAAATTATTAAATTAAAAAAGAAATACCCATTTTACTTATATGTGGATGAAGCGCATGGTTTTGGTTTATATGATGTAGGTGGATTATGTAATCAATTAGGTCTAAGTGCGGATGTTGATTTTATTGTTACCACCTTATCAAAAAGTGTGGCCTCAGTAGGCGGCGTTGTTGCTTGTAATTACCAATTTAAGACTTTTTTCCAGGTAGAAGCTACCGCTTATATGTTTCAGGCCGCAATGACCCCGGCAGATGTCGCAACAGCACTTACTGCTTTAAATATCATTGAGCGAGAGCCACAGCTGCAACAAGAAATATGGGAAAAAACAGCCTATTTCCGCCAAGGATTAATTAGCAAAGGCTTTGATACAGGAAAAGGCACAAGCCCTATTATCAGTATGTATATACGCAATATCGATCTACTTTATCAGTTTTCAAAGTTATTGTTTGAACAAGGTATCTTTGTAACGCCAATAACTTACCCCGCTGTAAGCCCTTCTGAAGTGCGGTTTCGTTTTATTGTTAATAACGGACATACCTATGAACAAATTGATTATACGTTAAGTGTATTAGCAACTATTGGAAAAGATCTTGGTGTAATTTAAAAGAAGAGGATAAAGTAATATGCAGAATTTGGTGGATATTATCGAAGCAAATTTACAAAAAAATCTTTATGGTAATGTTTATTATTTGAAAGATGGTGAGTTCGAAGAAGTAATTGCGTATACAAAAATTATTGAAGATGCTAAGCATTTAGCTACCTACTTTAAGAATCATTTTAAACCCCAATCGCGAATTATATTGCTCTATCCGCAGGGGACTACCTTTATTTCAGCACTATTAGCTTGCTTTTATGCCAGAATGGTAGGGGTGCCTACTTATCCTTTTCAAAATGCAAAGCATGCTTATAGGTTAAAGCGAATTATAAGTTCTTGTGCGCCTGCTCTTATTTTAGGTACTCATAAGACAATTAATGACATAAAAAATTTTGCAGAATTTAAAGAGTATAAATTTAAAGCCTCAGATACCATTTTAAACGAGGAAATGAGCAATAATGACTTTACTATCCAAACTAATTGGCGTGAAGATGATTTAGCTTTTCTACAATATACTTCGGGGTCAACAGGATATCCGAAAGGCGTTATGGTTAGCCATAAAAATCTAATGCATAATCTTTTTACTTTAAAGAACAGTTTGCAATTTAGTGAAGAAAAGACCTCTGTAGTTTGGCTACCTTTTCAACATGATTTGGGTTTAATTGTTGGAGCCTTGTCTTCACTCTATAATGCTAATAAATTGGTGATACTGCCTCCCGTATCAGTTATTCAAAGGCCTTATGTTTGGTTAAAAGCACTTAGTGATTATCAGGCTTATTATACTGCTGGACCCAACTTTGCCTATCAGCTTTGTATTGACAAAATACCTGAAGAACTTCTAACGACACTAGATTTATCATCGATTAAATATGCTACTGCAGCTGCTGAGCCTAACCGATATGCTACAGCAGCTGCATTTTGTAAGAAATTTGCGAAATATGGCTTTAAAGAAAATGCTTATTGTGTTGGCTATGGTCTTGCAGAAGGGACACTTCATGTTGCCACCAATTCAATTGGCAAGCATTTCTCATACAAAGAAGTTTCTCATAGTGAACTAGGTAAATCATTTATAAAAGAGCCAGTAAATGATAAAGATCGACAAATACTAATGGGTGCTGGTGTTCCTCATCCAGAGCACCGTATTGTTATTGTTAACCCTGAAACACAAACAAAATGTAAGCCTTATGAAATAGGGGAAATTTGGGAGCAAAGTCAAAGTGTTGCACAAGGCTATTGGGACAATGAAGAAACTACTCAATCAACTTTCAGAGCTACCTTGCCAGACGAGCAAGGTTTTTTTCTCCGTACTGGGGATTTAGGCTTTATAGATGGTGATCAATTATTTATTACAGGGCGACTTAAGGATTTAATCGTTATTAATGGTCGTAAAATTTATCCTCAAGATATCGAGTTAGCGGTTGAAGAAAGTCATCCTGATATTAAAAATAATTGTGTAGCTGCTTTTAGTATCGATAGAGATAATAAGGAATGTATTATAATTTGCGCCGAAGTTTCACGTGCTGCAATTGGAAAAGACAATACTGAACTTGTATTTCAAATCAGGCATGCCGTGGGCAAAAAATTTGAAGTAGATATTGCCGATATTAAATTGATACGCCCAGGCCATGCTTATCGAACGACAAGTGGAAAAATTAAACGTAATAGTACTAAAGAGGCTTATTTAAACAATCGTTTAGTTTGCGTGCCAGTTTCTAAAGAAATAAAAATAAAGGCGGATGAAAAGAAAGTACAAGAGCAGCATTTCAATGGTAAAGATCAATTAAGAAAAGTATTGTGTGATGTTTTAGGTATAAGTGATATTGAAGATAATCAACATTTCATGGATTTAGGCGGGACGTCGTTACATGCGAAAATGTTGCAGCAGCAACTTGAAGAATGTTTTGGAGAAAAATATCAAATTCCTGCAACCATTGCTTTTGATTATCCTACCTTATCTGAATTAAACAATTATTTTGGCCAACTAGAAAAACAAACTTAAGAGCTTAATAAAATAAAAGGAAAACCTTGATTACGCGTTGCTGCATCAAGGTCAATTAACCAACGTTATTACCTATATTTCTAATAATTTTCTAATTTTTATTTAATAACCAATCTTCAAGAGTTAATGCAAAGCGAAAATGATCTTCCCAGATATTATTAATTTTTAGATAGCGAGGCGAAAATCCTTCTTTCAAAAAGCCATTTCTAGTTACCAAATGAATGGAAGCTGTGTTACGAGGTTGAATATTTGCTTCAATGCGATGAAGATCTAAAGAGGTGAATACCTTTTGCAAAACAAGCTTTAGAGCTTGGCTCATTAAACCCTTGCCAGCATGATTTATACAGGCATAATAGCCTAAATAGCCGCTTTTAAAGACGCCACGCATAATACCGCTAATATTAAAAACACCAATAATCTCTTCGTTCTGATCCCAAGCAATAAAATATCGCTCGCTCTCCAGTCTACTTCTACTTAAATAAGTTTGGAATTCTTCTGAAGTGCAGGGAGCCGATATAAAAGGAAAATGAAAATGACGGCTAATTTGCATGGTATTAATAAATATAGCTTCATCTTGGGCAGCGGGTTCGCGTAGTTGGATCATCTCTAGCTCAAATTGCAATTAAATTATGAAATATATATAGCAAATGTAGCCTTGATGAAGCAAAGCGTAATCAAGGTTTATTTAGCTTTTTCTTGCCTATTATATGATTTCATTATTCTAAATGAAGGCCCTGACTACGTTATATACCAAGGCCACATTGTTAATTATTAAATACAAAGCTTATGCTCATCTTGTTTAATTAAAGAAAATAGATTGAAGTTTATCACTTCAGCTCGTATAACAAAGGTTTCCATATAATGCTTAATTAATTGCTGCGGATCTTGTTTAGAATAAGCAGGGTAGTTATTTTCCTTAAGCAGTTTATCTAAGCTATCGCGAATGGCTTCATATTCACCTGTTAAATGTATCATACTAATTTGATCGCGAATAAAATAAATAGCACCCGCCAGTTCTGGCGCAGAAAGCGGCTGCTGGCTTAATTCGTCAAACCAATTAATTAAATCTTTATACTGTTGAGTTGGTTTTTTCTTAAATAAACCAAAACAACAAGCTCTTCCTTTATGATGATCAATATAAAGCTCAGCTTCTGCAAGAAGATACTTTAACCCCATGCAAAAGCGTGCACGCTGTAGTTCTTCTAATCGTCTATCCGCTTGCAGCACATTGTTATAGGCAGTTGCAATAAGATTTTGTTGATCCTGCAAAAAGTTTTTTTGTCCTTTACCTAAAATGACTTCTAAAAGGTGTGCATATTTATCAATAACGGTTGCTGCTAATTGGATATTAATCGTTAATACTTTACGGCTGTTAGGATCGTCTTCATCCTTTGGTTGAACTTTCAAGTAGAGTTCAGCATTTTTGAGTACTTCTTGCAGATAATCATTTCCTTTCCCTTGAAAAAGATCACCTAACAAATTAATAAGTTCACCTATTTCGCTTACAGATGGCATAGGCAACATAGACTTTACTTGTTTATATTGCATAATAGGTTCTAAATTGATTTTACTCTGATTTAACTTGCTTGCTTTAAGCTGACTTTTAACTTTATCACAAGTCTCAATAAAATCATGTAAGCCATCAACTTCTTCAATTGTTTTTAAATTGAAGTCTTTTAACAGCGGATTTAACTTCCTTCGTATTATATTTAAATCATCTAGCATTGACTGATTTTCTTCTACTTTAAGCCGCATAGTTAATTCCTTTTATTGTCTAGATATCAGTGTAAAGTACAATAGTAAATCCTAGCAATCTTACTCCTTTGATAAGTTAAACCAAGTCAAGCAATTTATCTTCTTGTTAATAGCTAAGGAAAACACACATTTCTCAAATAGAAGTAGTTAAACAATTCGTTACTATTACCATTCTAACTTAGCTAAAAATGTTAAAGATAAGTCCATTTAATATTTACAATACTATGTAAATAAATTTTAAAAATTTAATTGTACAATTTACTTGAAATGATAAACATCCCGCCATATAGTTTTGATAAATTCATAAATTTAGAGGGAGCTAATCTTATGAATAAAAAATTAAAATTTTGGCTAGGAGCCTTAACGTTCACTATAGAATGGCAAAAGAGTTCCGGTCGGTGTGATTGTATTTACAAAAAACCTTTTGAAGAGCAAGTAAATAAATTAAAAAAACTGGAATCTCATAGTTAATGAAGCCTATTTCTGCCAATGGTTCACTCGCAAAAAGACGCGCTATTGTTTTTTTAGTTATCGGCGCTATACTTTTTTCTCTAGGGCCTGTACTAATAAAATTAATGGTAGAGCGGAACCAGTATTACGGTATTTTCAACCCTGGGGCAATTTCATTTTGTAATGTTCTTTTTATAGGCAATCTTTGTGCGGGAATAATTATATTAGTTTTTCACAGTTTTACAGACATTCTCAAGGAAATCATCAATCTGCCTCGTAAAACAAAATTTTATTTATTTGCCATTACCCTGACTAGCACCGTATATCCAGCATTAATTTTTATTGCATTGGAATATACTACAGTCATTAATTTAATTCTTATTAGCCGCTTTAATGGCATAGTATACATGACATTGGCTTATTTCGTTTTGGGGCTTCGATTAAGAAAACTAGAGATATTGGGTTATCTGATTATTGGAATTACCGTCATAACCCTTTTGGTATACACCAATAAAGGATTTCATTTTTCTTTAGGTGATTGGCTAATCTTAAGCGCAGCTATTTTCTTTGCTTTTAACGAATTACTAAGCAAAAAGTTATTACCTGGCTGCTCTATCCCAACCTATGTATTCAGCCGAAATTTTATTTCCGCAATCATTTTTTTCTGCATTGCTGTTATCCTTTTGGGCCCTGGCCATTTTATGGAAGCTTTTGGCCGTAATTTCTGGATTTTGATGCTACTGTATGCGGGCGTTGCTATTGTATTGGCACAAATCTTTTGGGTGAAAGCGATAAGCGTTCTTCCACTCACTTATGTAGCTAATATTAATTTATTAAATCCAATTTTTTCCCTTGCATTTGCTTTTTTACTACTGCAAGAGTCCCCTCATTCCAGTGAATGGTTAGCCATCATCATTATTACTCTTAGTATCATTTTACCGAAATTAAGTCGAAAACCTCAAAACCAAAGCGCAAGACCCATGTCCACGCTCTCTATTGATACTTCATTAGTAGGAAAATAATTGACTATTAACACTAAACAGGTTTCATATCCATAAGGATAAATTAGGTTATAAAAATATAAATGATGTCAAGAATTTAAAAAGCTTCTTCTAAGTATCCAATCACTTCATTGCGCCATTTTTTTAATAACTTAATATTATGCAAACTTTCTTGTAGTGTTACTTGTTCTTTTAATGAGGTATGTGGATGTTGAATTAGTGTATTTACTGTGTTGATTTGATACGTATAAGCAGATAAATCACTTGTTAATTTTATCTCCCTTGGCTTTTCCTCATTATCTAGATAGACACGGAAAACCTGCTCACCCATTGTGGGAAACCAAGGATTAGTGAGCATTTCTAGGCGACCTTTACTGCCCCATACCATAAATTGCCAACTCATTTCTAAGCCATCTGAAACGGTGATTGCTGCTATAGATTGATCATTAAATCCCAAAATGACAGAGGCGTGGGTATCATTGTGAGAGTGCTCGGAGTTTTTAACACCAAATGCTTTTAAATTAACAGGTTCAGCATTTGATAAGTATTGAATTAAAGATAATGGATAACAACCGAGATTATAAATAGCACCTCCTGCAACTGGATTAGCCAGATGGGCTATTTTTGCTGTATAAGCGGCTTGGAAGAGCTTGATTTCACCAATCAACTTTTGCTGCAAAAGGGTTTTGATTTCTTGGATAAGAGGATGACAGCGATACATAATAGCTTCCATACATACTAACCCTCTCTTTTTAGCAGTGGTCATCATATTAAAAACCTCCTTCTCATCGAGAGCCAAAGGTTTTTCACATAAAACATGTTTGCCAGCTTCCAAGCTTTTTATCGTCCATTCCTTATGTAAGTGGTTAGGCAAACCTACATAAATAGCATCCAAATTTGGATCATCAATTAAGGCGGTGTAGTTACTGTATATCTGTGAAATAGAAAATTTTCTAGCAAAATCGTTTGCTTTAGACAGATCTCTACTAGCAATTGCTGTAAGCTGTCCTTTTGTAGATTCTGCAATGGCAATTGCCATTTGTTGAGAGATAAAACTTGTACCTAAGATTCCCCATTTAACGTTGCTTTTAACCATGGAATTTTAATCCTTATAAAATATTTTTTTCGCTGATTAAATTGTGGATTGTATGATGGCTTCTGCCTCGACCTCTACTAAGCAGTTGCCTACAAGTTTGGCTTGTACTAGCGTATTGACAGGTTTAATTAACTTAAATTTAAGGCCATGTACTCTAGCAACGCTTTCCCAGTCGGCAATATTTTCTACATAAAATCGTGTCCGTACCACATCTTGTAAGGTGCCGCCTAAGGTAATAATTGATTGTTCAATTCGATTTAAAATAAATTCCATCTGCTTTTTAGGATCATTTTTACCTACAAGGCCGGCCGGCTTAGTGGCGGTTGTTCCTGCAATATAAATATGCCTTCCTATCCGTATAGCACGGGAAAAACCGCCCATTTCTTCCCATATGGTTCCTGTTGAATAAGTTTGCTTATTAAGTTCATCCATGCAGATTTTGTCTCGCTTAGAAAGTATTTTTCTGATAATAATTATTTTAAGCTCTATTTCCAATAACCACTTAAATCTTCGCAGCAAACTATTCTTGCGATGAATGATTTTAGGTAAAGCTTAACCTAATCAGGTTGTGAGTAATAGCACAGTGAAATTAATCTGAAAAATTATCAATATGGCCTCTCCATAACTTGGGTTATTAGCAGTAACTTAAGCCATTATTCTCAAATTAACATTTACTACCTTTAATACAATTATAAAGGTGTCCATAAGTGCATAAATGATGTTGTTTGTTGCAATAACGATATGAACCACCTGATTTCATACAAGGCTTAAATACATTTCGGCTACAATACTCATAGCTACGTATTCTTCCACTTCCAATGTAATCAGTGGCTATGTTGAAAGTCTTTTGTGCACTCGTTATATTGACCTTAGAAGTCTCAGAAGTGACATTTATATTAGTTGCAGCGCTAGTGGCGCCAATTAAGGAAAATGTCAATATGCTAATTAGACCTAACGGTTTCAATGTGTCCATTTGAATTCTCCATGAAATAATTTCTATTATTGAAACGAGGTTGCCTTGTATATTATAGCATAATAGTGTTTATAAATTGACCATAAAATACTAAGGAATTCAGCTATTCTTACCAATTCTTTAACACTATTAAAAACAAGGTTTTAGCGTTTGACCTACTGCTTGATTAGTTGGTTAATCAACTATTAAAAGTTATTTATTATCAATAACTTATATTTAAAATAATGCCTGTAAAGAATTCGAATTATATTTTAGTATAACTATAATTCACTATGTATAAATATAATTCATCGCTCAATAGGTGTATTAGTAGTTAAAAGAAATCTTTTTCTTGCTAGGGAGGGCAATTATGATCAGGAAGAAGCTAGCAAAAACCTTATTTTCACCTATTATATTTGGATTTGTTGTTTTTACCACTTCAATAGAAGTTGCAAGCGCGGATGAGCTCTGTAAAGGTGCATGTCAAACTAAATATTCCAAATGCCAACGGGTTTGTAAAGGTGATGACGAATGCTTGTCAGATTGCCAAAGTGCTCATGCTCAATACTTGGAGAAGTGTGGAGAAGGTAGTCATTCAGGCGGTGGATATCACGGCGATGGACATCTCGGCGGACATCATGGTGAATAAAGTTCCCTCTTAAATTTTCTATAATGTAAGCTGGGCTGGGCCCAGCAATTTTATTTTTGTTTCATAGATTAAGGCCAAGCTTAATTTTTCAATGATGATTAAATAGCCTAAAAACTTGTTTTAGAATAAAGAGGTTATATTAAAACAGGCCCTTAAACGTAATCAACGTATTGAATTTAGAACAGATTTTTATCTGATCTTTTTCAAGGAAAGCTAAACCTAAGGTATAGGTTCCCGAAATTTTTGTTACATCTGCAAAAGAAGCATATCCAGAATTATCTAGTGCTCGATTTTTATAGTAATTACCTACATCTATTCGCAACATTTTATGTGTTTTGATAAAAATAGTTTCCCTTGTATTACTTAATACTAAAAACGTGCTTTGTGGTAGTAAACTTTGTTCAGTTGATTGGGTTAACCATCCTTTTACTGTCAGCAAATTTCTTACTACTAGGGGTTGATGAGTCAGGTTCATTCCATTAATGAAATCAATGCTGCCCTCACATTTTAGGGCAGTTGAAATAGTATATTTCTTAGCTGCATTCAATAGTTTGTCAAATTTGAGTGTGCCTGACATATCCCGCTTTGGTGTAGCAATAGTTAGTTTTTTAAACTTAATATCGTAAACATCTCTCCAATGTTCTTTATGATTAATGGGTGAGATAGAAAATGATGATACCCTAATTAATATCGGACATGTAACATTTTCTGATCTCACTCTAAATCTGACCGATTATCTTTTAAGCTCATGAGAATTGTTCATATTACCTTTTAGAAGAAAGGAGCTTGCAAGATAACCATATTTGATAGCACTAAATTTTCATCACAGCGAAGTAGCCTTGATGTAGCGTAATCAAGGTCTAAGAAATAATAAATATCCCGATTGTTGAACCAAAGTTTTATATACATTTACAAGATAGGCGCCCTAGGTGAATTGCGAATGATATTTAACGAATAAAAACCTTGATTATGCTGCGCTACATCAAAGCTACGCTTCTAAATTAAGCTATGATTTTATTATGTAAGCGAATTTGAACATTTTATTTGTGCAGGGGATATTTTTAATGGCGCATAAACATAAAATATTCGTTATAATTCTCATTTTATTAATCAGTGTTGGTTTAATTATTTTGAATTAAATCTAAAAATATTTTTTTTGCTGTTATTAAAGTGAGCAATTTCACGCGTATATTCGGTAAATTGATCCTTACTATAATTTTTAATAGTTGATCGCCAGAAACGATAAGCACCTTCGTTCCTTGGTATAATCATAACTTCCCAAACGCCGGGAAATTTTTTAAAGCATTGTTCGGCAATATATCGACCAATGCCTTTATGTTTAAATTTTCGAGCAACAAAAAATTGCGCCATATTAAAATCAATGCTGGGTTCGCTTCCTTTTTTATCAACTATAGCAAAACCAATTAGTTCATTTGCATAACGGATTATAAATGGAAAAGAGCTTTCATCTTTCCAATATTTTTCAAAATCAATACACTCATATAAGCCATCTTCAGGAATTTCCCAACCTTCTTCATGTCCAAGATATTCACTCATATCATAAACATAAAATCTAGCTAAGTTTTGTATAGTAGGATGGTCTGTTAAAGTAGCAGGAATAAGTTTTATTTTGTTGTAATCTATTAGAGTTTTTTGAATTTCGTATAAGGCTACTTCACTATTCCAGTGATGTGCACGTCCTACATAATTCATATTTACTTTTTCTAAAACGCGACGTGAATGTTTATTATTAGGATTAATGACAGCAACTAATTTATTAATAGTTAGGTGTTGAAATCCCCAATTAATAAGTGCTTGTGCAAGCTCAACGCCATAGCCTTTACCCCAGACAGCTTTAATGAGCGCATACCCTACTTCAATTTCAGGCTGAGTATCGTCATAAGCTAGATAAATTAATCCAGCTCGTCCAACAAAAAGGCCACTTTCTTTTTCAAATACACACCCAAGGCTAAACATATGCTTCTCTTGATGAGCTAGTGCTTTCTCTAAGCCACTCATCACTTCCGAATGAGTACGTACACCCTGCCCAATGTACCTCATGACCTCAGCATCCATTTGCAAAGCGTATAAATTAGCAAAATCTTCTAATTGCGGGGTCTTGATGATTAAATTTTTCGTTTCTAAGAATACGCTCATGCTGTTAACTCATTATTCATAAAATAAAGCCATACTAGTTTGATTTTAATACTGGCTCCAGTACGCCAGTATTTTAATAAAGATATTCTATCAAAAAATCATAAAGCAATTGCCAATTTATTATTTCTCTTACAATCAGCTCAATTTAAGTTAACACTGTTTTTTTTAATTTATTTCTTGCTATTTCTTAGATGGTTTATTACTTTACCCAAGTTTATGATAAATGGAATTTTTTTATGTTAGAAACGCCTCTATTAGAAGTCATCCAATCCAATATCTTTGCTAAATACCACTTACCACTTATAAAACAAAAAACGCCAGATAAAAATAAGTATTGGGATTTTCTAACCCCGCAACAATCTTATGGCGTATTATCTGCCTGTAGGCGAGCTGCATTGATTAATATTTTGTTTAATATTCTCGAAGAGACTCAGCCTGACGCTGCAAATCTAATTACTCCAGAAGATTTATTTTATTTGCAAATTGTGGCTTTATTTGCTCACTCCATTTGGGAAAATAAATTAAATGATGAAGGAATTTTAGCAATTAAAGTTAATTGTCAAAATTTTTTAAAAAGTATTGGTGTCACTCATGCGCTTGCTCATCAATTTGCTCAGTTGCTTGATCCCACCGAAGTAACCTCTCAAAACACAAAGCAAAATTGGCTAAAAATCATTCTTAACAGTGCTGATTCGCTGAATAATATGCGCAAAGCAAATTTAATGTATAGTATTCATAAAATACCTTTAGTCGTAGAATTAAAAAAAATTGATAAACAAAACTTAATAGAAGAACTGGCTAAAGAAGTATTAGATATGCTGGTTTTGCAGCACGATATTGGGGTTAATGGTGTCCAGGTTATGGATGAAAAATACGATCTAATTTATGAAAGACGCGGTATTCATCCAAAGTCAAAGGTCAAGCTTCATTACGAGTACTCTAACAATTGTTATGGGGACGTTATAAAAGATATAAAAAAATTTCCCATGTTATCTCAATACTATAAAAACGATACGTTACCTTTACGCAAGGTAAATTTATTAGAAGATATAAGGGTTAAGCAACGAGACGAAATAAGACATTCTGCTCCCACGATAAGGATTAACAATGATTTTCTCTTTAAATCATTACGCGGTGACAATGCAAATTATTTTTTACAATTTATAGATGGTGTCATATCGCCTTTTATTCATCATCCTTTGCGCTTTAAAAGTAAAAAGATATACACAGTGGATGGCAAAGGGGTGCATTTGCGCAGCGAAAAAACACCTATCTATAGTAAAGAACAGAAAAAATTATATTCGAAAAAACAGTCTACAACCTACGGCATGCCTGATTTACAACCTAATCCATTTAATTTTTCTGAAGAAAAAGTTAAAACAGTGGGGGTTATCTTTTTTGATATTATGAAGAACGCACTACTAGCTGATCATTTATTAACACGTGATGTCGGCTCTTCTGTTCGTCCTAATGATTTTAATTTTTTGCCAGAAGCTGAGCAATATTTTAAACAGCGAGTTAATAAAGTTTTATTTGCAAAAGATAATATAGAAGCATTTAAGAATGCTTTGCGTAATGAAAAAAAATATAAATATCACAATGAAGTCTTTGCTCATTTGCGCTTTACTGCAGATGATAGCTGCCAAGTATTTATTAACGTCGATACGTTAGAAGCACGATTATTAGCTCAACTTTACGCCAGAATGATTTATGCGCGCTTAAGAAATGTCAATGAGTGCCTACCCGATTATGACGTTAAGATTTGCTACTATATGCCTACATCGTCCTTGCACTTAAAACAATATACCCAGCAAGAGCAACTGTTAGATATTGCTGAGGCCGAAGAAATCTTACAAAACGATGAGTATTTACTCGAAAAGATAATAGAAAATAATTTTGAATTGTTATTCTTCTTACCTGCTGAATTTCTTATTAAGTATTTAAATAAGAATATAGGTGGGCATACTTTAATTATCCAGATTCTAAGTCAAGGTTACTTACATATTTTAGATTTTTTCATAGAATTAAAATTACTGGACGCACCAATTCTAGAAAAATTAATTGTTATGCATGTTCAAGAATTGCATGACACAAAAACACTAATCCAAATTGCCTATTTTGCAATTAAAAAAGATAGGCCATTTATTTTTCAGCAAGTTTTGGAAACACTGTCTAAGCAACCTGACTATGAAAATTACATTAATGAAGCGGTTAATGTGTCAGGTGCCAAAGTGAACTTATTACAATTGGCATTTAGTATACAGAAAGAGAATTATATTCATGCTTTATTAAACCTAAAATCGATTAATATTAATCAGGTAGATAGTGACGGTAATACTATTTTACATGATGCGGTTTTAACTGGCGATGAATATTATGTACGATTGGCCCTTGATTTAGGCGTTGATAGTAACGCAGCAAATAGTAAGGGTTTTACTGGGCTACATTATGCAGTTGCATTTGGTCATTGTAATATTGTTCGCCTTTTATTATCGCAATCAACTTTTACACAATTTAATGCAGAAGTTGAAGTTTCAAATGGAATTTATAATCAAAAATTATCATTGCTTGAATTAGCTGCAGTACAAGATCAAGTTGAGGTGTTAAAAATACTGCATCAAGATGGCCGTTTTGATTTTAGTAAAGAATATGGTTTTAAAAGAACGCTGCTATCCGTGGCAGAGGATAACCCTTTAACCTTAGCTTATTTATTAACCTTACCTGAAATCGATTTCAAAAAGAAAGATGTTAAGAACTACAGTGGTGGGAAAAACGCGCTACATAAAGCCGCAGCGAATGGTTTTGTCGATGTAGTAAAGATGCTGTTAGAAAAAGGCATGCCAATTAATGATACGAGTTGCGACAGAAAAGAAACAGCACTCCATTTTGCCATTGGCCCTGAAAAGAACGATGATGTCAGTATAGAAGATAGGATTGAAATTATTAGATTATTGTTTACTGCTGGTATCGATAAAAATGCAGTTAACTCATCAGGAGAAAGTGCACTAGGCTTAGCAGTTACTAAAGATTGTGCACCCCTGATAAAATACTTAGTAGAAAATGGCTGCAAGGTAAAAGGAATCAAAATATCTCTATTGGAAGCTGCTTTGGAACGGCACAATCATGCAATTCCAAAATTAATAAAATATGAAATCCAAGCGAAAGCAAAATTGTTTGGCCGTTTTTTTAAGCATGAACATAAAGAGAAGCAAGAAATAACCACTGCTCCAAGTGAATCCTTAGACAGTAAAACAACCCTAAACAATTAGTTGATTTTAACAAAAGTAGGTTGGGCTAAACGAAGTGCAGCCCAACAAATTATGAATTGGTTAGCGACTACTCTATGATTGACGCTGTTGGGCTGTGCTATGCTTATTTACTTTCTTTAAGAGAAATTAAATCTTTTAGCAACACTGTCAATGATTTTATCTTTAGCTTTTTTAAAAAAAGATAACCTTAAGTTTAGGTGACTGGCAGAATCAGGGTTAACTGTACTTGCGTCGTTAACATGTTGGTCATCTTCTAACGGGCTTTGTTTAGATTTTTCAATTTTTTTAGTGTTGATAGAAGGCAGAAATTGATTCATTAGCTTTAATAAATCTGCAAAGGTTTCACCAACTTGTGTTACCGTCTTTTTCCTAAGTAATATTGGTGGCAGAAATTTATTATGAGTTCCATTGTGCTTATAATATGGCTGGCCTGTCATGCCATTACTGGCTCGGGCAAAATCCAGTAAAATATCATTAAATTCTTTTACGTAATTAGCCTGTAATAATCCTGACAAATTCTCAAGATTATTTTTATTGATCCTATCAATATTACCCCAGCATCTAACCAAGTCACTATGATGACTTAAGTCAAGCACTCCTTTGACTAATCTTGATTTATTTATCTGTGTCGATTTATCCCCTTCATAACCTTGATGAGGAACTGACGTGGTAAATTCTTTATCTAAGATGGGTATGTAATGACACATACTAAAGGCAATATTGTCAACAAGGGCTGCATTAAATTCAACTGCCTTAGCAATTTCAGTAAAAATTAAAGCTGATCGCTCTGCATTACTGGGATCACTAATCCCACCCCGTTCATTAGTTCTGCCTGCTCTAAATAAAAAAGCTGCCAACATAACAGCTTCTCTTTCTTCATTGGTAAGACGCTGTAGCGCATTTTGGATTTCTGGTAAACCAACGGTAGCAATAGTCTCTAATAAAAATTGAGTATTGGCTGCCTGTCTTAAACTGTGGCCTACATCATGATTGGGGCGATAAATAATGACACCATCAACTTCCATAAAATTATGTTTTATATCTACATAAGGAATGTTAATGATGTTAGCTGCGAGTGCTTGATAGAGTGGCGTATGAAATTCTTTTTTCAACCAATACTTTTTCCAGTCTGGATCAATAGTAATGGTTGCCTGATAAGGATTATTGTGCGATGAAGTAGAGGTAATGACCAATGTATCCATAATGATTCTGAGTCTAACTGCTTAGTATGGGTTTAAAGGAGCGATATATTGCTAGTGCAGGTATTTTTTGTCAATTCATTTGTATGATGCAAGGCTTGAAAGTTAATTTCAGTAAAGTAGCCTTGATGCAGTGCAGCGTAATCAAGGTTTAAGAAATAGTGGATGTTCTAAATTGTTGGGCTAAGGCCCAATCTATGTTTGCAAGTTATTTAAATTAAATAAATGGCGAATAAAGACCTTGATTACGCTGCGCTGCATCACGGTTACGCTTACTAAAATTTTACACACCTTCGACTTCCAATTCAAAATCGATGTTACCACGTGTAGCATGACTGTAGGGACAGATTTTTTCGTGTGTTTCCTGTACTAATTCTTTTGCTTCATTAGTAGAAAGAGATGGAACTTTAACATTCATTTTAACTGCAATACCAAACCCGCCGCCTTCACGAGGGCCAACAGAGACATGACATGTTACTGTTGCACCATTGACTTTTTTCTTGTGTTGACTCGCCACAAATTCTAATGCGCCACCAAAGCAAGCTGCATAACCAGCAGCAAAAAGATGTTCCGGTGTGGTGGTATTGGGTAAGCCAGGACCCCCCATCTCTTTGGGAACGGAAAAATTTGCACTAACCGAATGATCAGTGGTTTCTGAATGGCCGTTGCGTCCTCCTGTATTAGTTGCTGTTGCAGTTACTAGCGGTTTTATGGTGTTTACTGACATGCTACTCTCCTTGTTCTTTAGGTGGTTTGGGTTTACTTACTCTGATTGTAAGGTTTCGTAGTTACATAAATATTGTTCTAGTTTCGAGAAAAAATTTTTAACTTAGTATAATTTAAACTGAGCATTAATTCCTCATAAATTGAATTCATAAAATCTCTAGATTATGCTGTCCTACAACTAAGATGTGCTACGTTATCTATGCTCATTTGAATCGCAGGAAAGCCAAAGTAGATTGGGCTAAACGAAGTGCAGCCCAACAAATCATGAATTGGTTATTTACTCTAAGATTGAAACTGTTGGGCCAAAGCTCAACATACATTTGCTCAGTGAGGTATCTTTGATACAGCGAGGTAGCCTTGATAGAGCAACGCGTAATCAAGTTTTAAGGAATAATAATTATCTTAAATTATTAGGACAAGGCCTAATCTACGTTTGCAAGATATGCACAGTAAATAAATTGAAAAAGTGATTTATTGAATGGAAACCTTGATCACGCGTTGCTCCCTCAAGGCTACCCGGGTTTTGCCCATGCTCAGGCAGTGTATTGATACTTAGTATCCTTCTCTAGGTAAGGATTTTGATTTTCCCAGATGCTATAAGTAATATACTTAAATTAAATGCAAAAAGGTTATTTCCTTCTATAATTTAAACATACTTTCTAACCTGAAGAATAAAATAAATGAAAAAAATTATTGAGGTACCAGATCTTCTTTCATATGAAAAATACGGGTTTACCCAATGTGTTCAATACGGTGACTTAATATTCGTGACAGGCCAATCCGGGCAAGATAAAGAGGGACGGATTGTTGCGCCCGATATGGAATCTCAAACTAGACAAACATTTAAAAATATTGAATATGCTTTAAAAGCAGCTCATTCAAGTTTGGACAACATCGTTTCTATGACTTCTTACATAGTAGATATCAATACAAACGGACAAAGTTATTTTCAAGCACGTAAAGCATGCATGCCTAATTCAGCATATACGAGTACATCTATTGGTGTAGCGGCACTGGCTATACCTGGCTTACTCATTGAAGTAACTTGTATTGCTTCAATTAATAAATAATGAATAGTATGATTTAAAACGGTACTTCACAATCCAAATGGTATAAAGCACAAGTAGAGAGGTAGCCTTGATGCAGCGCAGCGTAATCAAGGTTTAAAAAATAAAAATTATCTCAAATTATTGAACCAAGGCCTGATCTACGTTTGCAAGATATGCACAGTAAATAAATTGCAAAAGTGATTTAACAAATGGAAACCTTGAATACGCGTTGCTCCATCAAGGCTACGCTGGGGTAGTTTTCTGTAAGATGAAAAAGGACAAAAGTTAGCTTAGCTAGCCATATGGGTTACGATTTTGCTTTTTCAATCATCGCTGATAGAACGAATGACTCGAGCAGGATTTCCTCCAACAAGGGTGTTGGGGGGAACATGCTTAGTGACTACTGAGCCAGCAGAGACAACCGAGTTTTCACCTACAGTCACACCACCAACAATAATTGCACCAGCGGCTATCCAGACGTTTCTCTCAATCATGATAGGTTTTCCGATTGTGGTTGTACGGCGTTTAGATGGTTCAAGGGCATGGCTAGTAGTGATGATGCTAACATTTGGCCCAATCATCACATTGTCTGCGATATGGAGTCCACCAAGATCATAGAATGTACAGTTCTGATTTATGAAAACATTACGTCCGATACGAATTTCATCTCCTCCTGCAGCATAAAAGGGGGGAATTAGTAAAAAGCTTTCGTCTACTTGTTTACCGATAAGCTCACTAAACAGTGCACGGATTTCATGGGAATCATTATATGTTAAGCAATTAAGCTTGGCAGTGATTGTCATCGCTTTCTTGGTGTTGGCCGCCATGGCAGCTGATTCTGGGGTCTTACTGTGGATTACCTTAGTATTTTTCTCATTTGACATTTAGGATTTCCTTATAACCTTCATAAAGCCTATTAATCTGCCTACAGGAGAATTTCGAGTTTTTTGAAAATACCGTAACTACTTGATTTTGGTGGGCCCACTAGGACTTGAACCTAGGATCAACAGATTATGAGTCTGAAATATACCCCTTCTAGCTAGTTTTACCTCTTTTTAAACTTCCTTAAAAAAATTTTTAAAAATCAATGTTATTAAGCCATAATTGGCTTTATTTGATTTTCTATTATTTTAAATAATCTGTCTACATTGCGTCTACATGAGAATTTTGTCTACATGACATTTGAAGGAAAAATATGAGTGCTAATCCAACTAGTTTGCGCCTAACAAAATCAATTATTGATAAACTCGAACCGATTCCAGGAAAAGATCAATCTTTCTATCGCGATGAGAACCTAAAAGGTTTTGCATTAAGAATTACCAGCAGTGGCATGAAAAGCTTTATTGTCGAAACACGTATTAATGGCAAAGTAAAACGAGTCACGATTGGTAAATACGGTAATATTACGGCTAAGGAAGCGAGAAAGCAGGCTAAAAGCCTTTTGGGTAGTGTGGCTAAAGGTGATGATCCTATTGCTGAGAAGAAGACTAAACAAGTCCAAGCAATGACGCTACAGCAAGTACTTAAAGATTATCTAAAAGCCCGTAAAGATTTAAAACCAAGAACTTTAACTGACTATCATTGTGTGCTGCATGAAGTCGTACCTGACTGGCTTAATAAACCCCTTACTAAAATCACTCGCGAAATGATTGCTAAACGTCACGCAGAGCATGGTAAAACCAATAGCAAAGCACGTGCTAATAATGCTATGCGAGTTTTAAGGGCACTCTTTAACTTCGCCATGTATGAATACCAAACGGGTGATGGCCAACCCATTATTGTAGTGAATCCAGTAAAATATCTCTCGCATACTCGTGGATGGTTTCGTGTCGATCGCAAGCAAACAGTCATTAAACCGCATCAGCTAGCTAATTGGTATAAAGGCTTAAAACAGTTAGTAGAAGGAGAGGATTATCGCAATGCGCTACTATGGCATGATTACTTTCTCTTACTACTATTTACCGGAATGCGTAAAACGGAAGCGGGTTCCTTGCGTTGGTGTGACATCGATCTAAAAGCCAAAACTATTACATTACAAGATACTAAAAATAGAGAAGTGCATACACTGCCTATGTCTGATTTTATTTACGAGCTACTTAAGCGTAGAAGTCGTCAGAAAACCAGCGAATTTGTTTTTCCAGCTAATAGTAAAACAGGTTATATCTATGAGCCTAAAAAAGCAGTGTTAAAGGTAGTTGAATTATCAGGTGTACCATTTACGTTACATGATCTACGTCGCACTTTTGCAACTATTGCTGAAAGTCTTGATTTACCAGCTTACGCTTTAAAGCGATTGCTAAATCATAAAATGAATAATGATGTAACGGCAGGTTATATTATGAAAGATGTTGAGCGGCTACGTAAGCCGATGCAACAAGTAGCCAAATTTTTGCTTGAACATATGATGGAGACGGCTGAGTTATGAAATCAATGAACTAACAGAACACTGGAAATATATCTCACCGGTAATTCGTGAACCTCAAAATGGAGATGAATACGAGCAGTTAGCTAGTGTCCTCGATCAGTTATTAGATATAGTTAAGGATGATGAATCTCATGAATTAATCGGATTGGTAGACGTTATTAGTCACCTGATTTCTACGTATGATGAAACTCATGATGATCAATAACTTGGCTAAATTAAGACTATAGGTCTCTTATGCGTAGAATTCTATTAATCAGCGATACTCATGGTAATTTGGATATCATTAATGAAAAAGCGAACCAGACAAAAGCAGATATGGTTATCCATGCTGGAGATTTTGGATTTTATGATGAACAGAGTATTTATCGACTCAGTCCAAGGGAATTACGTTTATTAATTTCTCACTCACCAATTTGGCGTCAATATAATGTTGATAAGCAGACTAATCGTGACAAGCTAATAGAGATCGTCAAAGAAAATCGATTATTAGGTGATTTCCCTGATTATATCTCAGGTGAGAAAAAGTTTTCAGTTCCTGTTTATGCGGTTTGGGGAAATCACGAAGATGTACAAGTTTTGAGGCAATTAAATAGCAATCTCAGCGTTGAAAACCTGCACATGCTTGATGAAAACCACTTTTATCAATTCCAAAATGGTGAAAATAAACTTGAATTTTCTCTTTACGGCTTGGGAGGCAATTTTCTGGTTAGTAAGAAGTTATTCGATAAACCAATTGCAGGCAATGGGGGTAAGGTTTGGACTGTACTACATCAATTTGGAGCTTTGTATCAGCAGGTTAAAAATAAGAGCAAACCATCAATATTTGTATCTCATGTCAGCCCGGGAAAAGAGCCTCTTTTATCTCGTTTAATCATGCATTTTATGCCCAATTTTTGGATCAGTGGACATATGGGTGCACCGTTTACCTGCACTTGGAATCAATTTACTATCCGTGAAATGAATGAATCCTTAAGTTGGTTAGAGACAAATATTGATTTAATAGAAGAACAATACCAGCAAGGCCATCTTACAGATGAGGCCGCATTGGCTTATGAGTTAATTAAAAAACCTATTTCTAAGGATGATTCTTGGTATAAAAAATTATGGAATATTAATCTTCCTGATGTAATTGACGGACATACACTTTTAGTTTTGAAGGAGAATAAATTTTCATTAGAGACCTATTCAAATGGAATTAAATTCATTAATTGAATACTTTTAGGCGTAGACATGTAAAAAATACCTGGGGCAAAGGGGACAAGTGGGCATCCGCGTCTTTACTGGGCTAGACTCGTCCCTACCTCTTTTTATAATTTTGGGACTAGGGGACATGAATAATTCGCATGCTTAAATAATGCCTAAAAGATATAGACGATTCGCGAATCTCGATTCGCGAATCGCAAATTGCGAATTTATGCTATACTTTATTTACGCTGATGAACTGATCATATGAAATGTTAAAGCCACAAGATATCGTAATGCTTCTAAAAATTATTGCAAATAAACATCCCGCTCAATTACTTCAAAAAGATTTGGCGACATACCTTTGCATGAGTGCATCTGAAATTCATGAAGGGATGAAGCGTCTAGAATTATCAGGGTTATTAGGTCCTGTTTATCGTAAATCCTTAATGTCTGTACTTCATAAATCTAAAGATTCCACTTCCAATCAAATAATCCGAATGCCTATAAAGTCTGCATGTGAAGAGTGCTTAATATATGGTGTAAAATACTTCTTTCCTGTGGAGTTAGGATCCTATACGCGAGGTATTCCCACAAGTTATGCAGCGCCTTTATTTAAAAAGCATCTCATGTTGGGTGATGATCCTATACCGGTATGGCCATATGCTGAGGGAGAGTGTCGAGGATTAGCTTTAGAGCCTTTATACCGATCAGTACCTCAAGCTATATCTAAGCACCCAGATCAACTGTTTTACGAATTGTTGGCTCTGATTGACGCAATACGCATAGGAAGAGCAAGAGAACGGAATATTGCAATTAAACTATTAAGAGAGAAGTTATGCTTCAAAGAAACCAGCGTGCAACCTCAAATTTAAAGATGTTGGAATTTGTCGCGCGAAAACTTGGAGAGTTAAACGATGAAGTCGTTTATCTAGGTGGCTGCACCACTGCACTTTTTATCAATGATCCGCTTTCTCTGGATGTTCGGCCAACACTGGACGTGGATTGCATTATTGATGTCTTATCTTTAGGACAGTATTACAAGTTTGAGGAAAAAATAAAAGAGAAAGGCTTTCACCGTTCGCTACAAGATGATGTTACCTGTCGTTGGCATTACGACGATATTATACTCGATGTAATGCCTACTGATGAAAAAATCCTGGGTTGGGGAAATTTCTGGTATAAAGAAGCAATTAAACATGCTGTCATTCATCAAATTACAGATGATATCAAGATTAAATCGGTGACAGCCCCGTATTTTTTAGCCACTAAAATTGAGGCATTTAAATCAAGAGGAAACAATGACTTTCTTGGCAGTCATGATCTTGAAGACATTATAACGGTAATATCCGGCTGTGTTGATATTGGCGAACAAGTACAAGCTTCTAAAGATGATTTAAAATCTCATTTGAAATTAATATTCAATGAATTTTTAAAGAACGATCAATTCATGTTGTCACTACCTGGCCATGTCAGTGACGGGCCAGTGACAATGCAACGCGTTCAAACTCTCATAGAGCGAATAGAAAGGCTTGCACAATAATAAATAAGGCATCCAAAATGAAATTGGCGTGGTTAACAGATATTCATCTCAATTTTCTAGAAGTTGAAGCTCGTCAAAAATACTATGAGAACATTCTAGTTACCGGCTGTGATGCAATACTAATTAGTGGTGATATTGCCGAAGCAACTTCGTTGATTAATATTCTAAAGGAAATGGTTGGACAAATTAAAAAGCCTATCTACTTTATTGTTGGAAACCATGATTACTATCGAGGAAACATTAATGATGTTCGCAAGGCCCTAACAGAATTAAGCACAGCGAATGCCAACTTATTTTGGTTGCCAGCGTCAGGGTTACAACAACTTCCCAATAATACAGTTTTATTAGGTCAAGACGGTTGGGCTGATGGTCGGCTGGGCGATTATCAAAATAGTCCTGTTTCACTTAATGACAGCCGAATGATTGCTGATTTATTTCAGGAAAAAATGTTGGGCCGACAGCATCTATTACAAAAAATGCAGGGATTAGCTGACCAAGATGCTAATGCTCTGAAAAATGATCTAACTCAAGCGGTTAAGCAACAACCCACAAAGATCATCATTTTAACCCATGTCCCTCCATTCAAAGAGGTTTCTCAGCATATGGGTCAAATAAGTGATGATAATTATCTGCCTTATTTTAGTTCTAAAGCGATAGGCGATATATTGATGCCTTTTGCAATTGAGAATCCTTTAATCGATTTTTTAGTTCTTTGTGGGCACACGCATAGTGGTGCTGAATATCAGCCAAGAACTAACTTAATTGTGAAAGCTGGTAAAGCTGAGTATTACAAGCCCGGGATACAAGAAATAATAACTATATAGAGTTGGAAAGACTCGCACATGGTTGGAAGGATAAATAGACTGCCAACGTTAAATTTATCTATTTTGTAGATAAATGTCTCTTATTAGGCGACATTCATTATTTTATAAGTAGTGTCTTTCTTCAATCAAACTTTCATAGGGAATATGTAATTCCTTATGTAGTTTAACGATTTGAGGTAGGGTTAAACTGCGTTTTCTATTTAGAACATCACTGACGCGGCTTCTAGGGCCAAGAAACGGTTCTAAATCTTTCCTGGTTAAATTCATTTGGTCCATTAAAAAGAGAATTGCATCTACGGGATCAGAGGGTGGCATAGGATAATGTTTATTTTCATATGCCTCTACTAAAACAAGCAGGATATCAAGCTCATCACCTTCAGGCGTATCTTCTTTTGCACCCCATAGTGATTCAATGCGTTTAAGAGCTTGTTGATAATCAGTCTCATTATGTATAGGTTTAATCATTTAGTTCTACCTCCGCGGCATTAACTCGATCATATTCTTTATGAGTGCCGACAAACTTAATAAACATAGCCATTCTAGGATAGTCCACAGCACAAATAATACGATACTCATTTCCCTTAACATTAAAAACAACCCTTTCATTAGCAATAAATGAGGCATTTCTTAGCATGTCTTTAATATCTTGAGGCGTCCTCCAATTTTGTTTTAAACAAAAATGGTACCATTCATTTAAGTAAGGCTTAGACTTCTCATTACCAGGCTGTTCCCAATACTTCTTTAATTGGCTTTTTGCTATTATTCTCATCATTACAAATTATATGTTACCAAAATGGTAACGTCAAGGGTGATATAAAGCTATACATCTAAAGCAAAGTAGATCCCAGTCAAATGCTACAATTGAGCTAATCAAGGTTTAAAGAATAATGTTATCCCATTGGGGCCAAGCCCCGATTTATATTCGCACGATATGCGAAATAAACGAATTGCAAAAGTGATTTATTGAATGAAAAGCTTGATTACGCGTTGCTGCATCAAGGCTACACTGGCTTAGCCTAACCTACTTTTGTTGAATTTTTTCTAGAATTACTTCATCAATGTGAAATACTTTGTTCCTTTTAACTAAATTCCAAAGCTTTACAGGATCTAGATTTTCTAGCCCCAACTTTTCTTGAATTTGGGAAATTTTTTTATCAAGACTATTACGTAGTTCATTTAATAATGATAAAACAGTGCCGTCATTGAACTCAATAGTAGACGTTGTTTGGAATAGTTGTTGTTCTAAAATAATCTTTCCCTTTACATTTTTACCCCTTAAAACCTTGTTGACTTCTTTTGGAGGAGGACAGAGTAATGACAGGCATATTTTTTCATGAATGGATTTGCCTGCATGGGCGACATATTGATTTCTCATTTCCATTAAAAGTGCATGTATTTCTTGGTTCGTTTTAGTTTTAATGAACTTTTTATCTAGTCTGATCTTCCTTCCATCAGCATCTGTAAAGCATTTCCCATAAGTGATAACAATAGCTCTTGTCAGACCTTTTAATATAATATTTTTTCCAATATTATCACTTGTTTGAACAAGTTTATTATGCTCTTGAATAAATAGAATCGTATCTTTAATGTCTTTTTTTATTAAAATATACCCACATAAATTTTGTGCTAATTTGGTTTTTAATAGAATTGTAGGAGTTGGTGAGGCTGACTTTCTTTTATAATGATAAGTAAAAACTGGAACTCTTTGTTCATTTATGGTTTTTTTTTCATACCAATCATCATCCACTTTTTTCCATTCAGTTTTCATGAGACATTCAATATCGGAAGCTTTGTATAATTTTCATTAATAATAGACTATAAATAGTGATTGAAGTTTATAGTTTTGATGTCTAAGACTGGGATATTAGGTTTTAAAATTTGAAACAAAAAATATATTGAATTCCAGAAGGGCTCAATAATTAAAAAATTTGGCTCTACACCATTTGAGGGGGCACTTTAATCAGGTTAGGATAAACTAACCCCTTGATTTAGCGATCAAAAAGGAGATTAAAGTGCCGAAGTTTAATGTTATCTTAAATTTACCGGGATTTACAGTACAAAAAGTAAGCGGTTATCAACCGTTATTATTAGATATCAGATATATGCGTTTAGCACGTTGTGGACATTGTGCTAGTAAATCAGTGCGTAAGAAAGCCGCCTACGAGCGGTTAGTTCATCATGAATTGATTGGCCATAGACGAAGTATTCTACGATTCAGAGCCTATAAGCTTTATTGCAACGATTGTGGTCGCTACAGTAATCAGCAATTCCCCGGCATTAACAAACATCAAAGGTCGACATGGCGTTTGCAAGCCGCGGTTTTCCACGAGCATACCCGCGGTGTTTCACAAAAGGAGCTTGCAAACCACTATAAGAAAGGGAAAGCCACCATTGAGCGCTGGTATCACAAGCATTATCAGGAGCAACATCAAGAACGTAGCAATCAGGCTTGCCCCCGTATTTTAGGGATTGATGAGCATTTCTTTAATCGCAAACAAGGGTTTGCAACAACGCTTTGTGACCTTCGTCATCACAAAATCTTTGATATTGCTAAAGGGCGTAAAGCAAGTGAGTTACACGTTTACCTCAATGCACTTCAACAAAAAGAACGCGTTAGAGTTGTTTGTATGGACTTAAGCACCACCTATCGGGCCATCGTTAAAACCTATTTCCCTAACGCGTTAATCGTGGCTGATCGCTTTCATGTTATTCGCTTAATCCAACATCAGTGCATGATGACTTATCGTGAATTAACCAACAACCTGAAATACAATCGAGGGCTACTAAACCTATTACGTACTCGACCCCATAAGCTTCCTGCTGCAGCCCTAGCAAAGCGTGATTGCTTCTTAAACGATAATCCCGTCATCGAAGCCGTTTATCAATTTCAACAACAGCTTCATGACATCTTAATGCATAAAATGCTAGATAAACATCGCTGTCGAGAGCTCATTCCTATTTTCTTGGACATGATTAAACAACTTAAGAGTAGCCCTTTTAAAGCCTTAAAAGCCCTTGGCAAAACCTTGTTTGCTTGGAAAGAGGAAAGTGCACGTATGTGGCGATTCACTAAGTCAAATGGTATCACTGAAGGCTTCCATCGTAAGATGAAGCTCATTCAACGACGTGCCTATGGCTTTAGAAATTTTGAAAACTACAGAACCCGTGTTAAGGTCCTCTGTGGATGATTAAAGCTGCCCCCGTAAATGGGAAAGACCCAAAAATTTGTCTACATAACTTTTTTGAATTTTTCTGAAACTTACGTAACTACTTGATTTTATTGGTGGGCCCACTAGGACTTGAACCTAGGACCAACGGATTATGAGTTATATGTGATTAACAAGTGGCTGCCAATGTCAACAAATAACAATAATTTTATCAAAAGGTTAACTTAAAACTATTATCTCTGTCTATTGTAGATTATTGCTATTTTTTATTTTTAAATGTCCCACCAGTGTCCCATAAAATCTAACTTATAGTCAAGAAGAACTATCAAGCTCAGAAATTAATTCTTTTTGCAAGTCGAAAGTACATCCCTCATTAAAATATATTTGCCAACTGCCAGTGTTGTTTTTTTCCTGAATTTTATTAATTAGCCAATCTTCGGTATTATCTTCGATAATTTCTTCACTAAAAATTTTTTTGCTTTGTTTGTTATAATATATGTGCCGGACAAAATGGTATTGAAAGCCATTTGAATTCAAAATTCCTGTTTTAGTTTCCATAACCTTTCCATTGCAGTGCACTTTTCCTTTATTATGATTATAGATAATAAAAAGTAGGCAAGTAGCTTAAAAGACTTATATTTATCCAATCATTGATCAGTTTTGAGAGACATAGATTATCAAGGGTTATAAATTTTGTTATAGATAGGAAGATAAGTAACTTCAATATTAACAAAGTATTTAAGTACACTGTCATCTATTCTACTTCTTACAGAGAAAAAAATATGCTGTTTTTCTTGTACCCAACCAATAGCTACGATTTCATTCTCATTTCCAGAAACTTTTTTAAGTACAATCCCCTTGCCATATTTATCTCTGAGCTTTTCCAAAATATCTTTAATTTCTTTTATACTTTCTGTCGAATAGGTCAAGTCATATCCATATAAGTGATTATCTAAAAAATAATAACCTACGATAAAATTTTTGCTATATTCTGGTAAAAACAATTTATCTTGGGATATCATTACAACCTTTTCAGCATTGTGAATTGAGCTTGGAGCTGGTTGTATAACTCCTCTTTCACCATCAAAATCCAGCGGGATATGACTATCACCCCAAATCGAGTCGCTTTCACTATTAGCATGTTTTACTTCATTTTCAGACATTCCCCATGTTGCATTTAAGAGAGCTTTTGAAGCATCATTAAATATATAGGCATAGCAAAAAATTACTAAAGATAGGGTTATAATTACACTGAGGGTGATAATTAATTTGTTCTTTGTCCAGCTTACTCCTTCCAGTATCCACCAGAGGCAACTTATTATAATTACTGGCAAAATGCCCAATATTAAAAATATAACTACCCCTGTCATTACACTTTCAAAATTTGAGAAAAATAGGGAAACAAGTATAGAAATTAAAAGCCATAAAATTCCGAAAGATATACCTATCCTTTGTCTTAAAGGTAAACCTCGCATAATTAATTCCTTTTATATAAATTTTATTCCTATACTTTTTATAAAATATAGTAGATAGGCTTGTATAATGATTTAGAGCAACCAATGAATCTGAATATGGTCTCAAGCAATGAAGGGTGACGCTACACACGCGCACGTCATGGGGTCTGGATTTAATTAGGAATAGGAGACGTAAATATGGTTGCATTATATTTTGATAAAAACTTTAATATCCACATTTCATTATTTGCTAATTCTCCGAAGACTCGGCGATCTGAAAGAGGAACATGCAGCGCTAAAACTAGAAAAAAAACTTTATGTCAGGCTCCACCTGTTTGGGACAACTTTAGAGATAATGCAATAAATGGACGCTGTAAATTGCATGGTGGCTTGTCAACAGGACCTAAAACAAAAGCAGGTCGAAACGCAATTAGTGAAAGTAACCGTAGACGAAAAAAGCAAAAAGGTTAAATGCTACCTACAATAAAATACTATGTATTTGTTTCTTCTTGATATGACGTTGTAACATTTAATAACTCACCTATTTTATCGATTGCGTTTGAGATCTCAATTGGAAGATGTATTTTAAGATTACATGATTTTATATGTTCTTTATATCCTTCTAACATATAAGAATGGATTAAGTTAAGGTTGCGAGCGGCTTCTAGTAGCTCTGTATAGGAGGGTAAATAAAATATTTTATAAAGATAACGATAAAGAGGTATAGTGCTATATATAGCGAGAAGTTTGGAAGAGCACGTCTTAACTTCTTTTGAAACTTCATTATCAGCCACAGCATTAGTTAGCTTGCTGCGGAATAAAAGAAGCGTATAGCTAATAAGTCCCATAATTTTTTTTAATTCGAAGATTGGTTCTAAAATTAACTTTAAAACAAACTGGCTTAAAATAAATATAATAATTGCTGAAAATATAGTTAGTATAAAGCTCATTAATTTTCCTCTTAATGGACTATGAGACTATAGAAGATATCTTTATTTTCTTAATCAAAATAGACTCTGTTTATTAAAAAGAGGCGAAATGCTCGCCTCTTAAGGCTGGTTTAAAATAGATTTTCTTCATCAATAGCCTTGGCATTGGTAACTGTTACTTCAGAAACTGCTGGTTTCACACTAAAATTTATTGTTAATGGCTGGGCTTTTTCAGAACCTAAAACTGAATTAGCAATAAGTTCTGAATAATTAAACTGCGTCTTTAAGATAAAACAATAAAGAGCAGTATCAATTTTAATTTTGCCATTAGAAAGTAGAGCCATGCGACCTAGGCTGATAATTTTAGCAAAAGCAGCTTCTTCTGCAATTTCAGCAGCATCATTAAACTCCTTATGTTCCATTTTCCATTCATTGTAAGTTTTACGGGTAATACCTAGCGCTTGACAGACTTCAATTACAGAGCGACCGTCTTTAAATAGGGGTAATAATTGTTTGCATAACTCCCTCGAATATTTTGGTCTCTTAACCATAATAATTTTCCAAAAAAATAGCGATTAAATAGATTATAGAACTCTAAAAAACTAACAATATCGTACGTTCTATCTCGTTTAAAATGATTTAGTCACCACAACTTGAATATTCAACAAACCTATAGGGCTTTTTTTCTGGTCTACAAAGATATTGTAGTGAAAGTTTATCAAACCAAAAAGAAAAACCACCCTCCCAATCACCGTTACGTTGTTTATCGCAGCCCCAAACGCAATCCACTTCACTTTCTAAGTTAATAACCTTGTCTGTAGTGTTTTGTTCACTAAAGGATTGCTCTCGTATTAATTTCTCTTTATCCTTATTTCGCCAAATACTAAAGCAGTTATCTGCTAAATCACTAATTGCCCCCGTGCCTTTCGTATCTAATTTACCAGGAGGTTTTGATTCATCCTGCCCCTTTCTTGGGTGAACAACAATATGAACATGACAGTTGTGCTCATTTTTGAAATCGCATAATTTCTCCATGAGGGCTTTCTGGGCTTTCAAATCATCCTCAGCAATATCAAGTTTCATGAAGGAATCAATTACAAAAACATCAATTCCATAGCGCTGGCGCGCATAAAGAAACACATCTAGTAAACGTTGAGCTTTTGTTGTACCAAGTAAATCAAATATCCAAAGCTTATTTTCATACCACTTATGAATCGCTCGAATATATTCTTTGGTGGGCTGCGAAAGTGCTCCAGCTTGTTTAGTTAGTCGCATTAACATTCGGCCGGGCTTTAATTCAAGACTTGCAATACAAACTTTAGCCCCTTGTGTTATACAGCCTAAAATTATCTGTCCTAGAAATTGGCTTTTTCCATGGCCATTTATACCTGTCCAAACAGAAAGTTCGGCAGGTCGGAAAACAATTTTGCCTTTAGTTTTTTCCCAAGGTGGTTGATACCCTAGATTTGCATTTGGCGGGGGGTAAAAGAATTCGATTACCTGATCAACAAATTGAGTTGCTGATTTAAGTTCGTCAGGATCACAAGTTTTTGCTTCTTTAAAACATCGGTATATTTTATCGGGATCGATATTAGCAACAAGACATTCATTTGCATCCTTGTAAGGTAAATTTACAATTCTGCATCGGTGTCTTCCCAGTCGCTCAATTAACTCCAATGTAGCTAGTAATCCTTCCTCATCATTATCTAGACATAAATATATTTCATCAAAAATACTTAACCTATCAAATTCATATTCAATCCAACGATGCTTATTTCCGGTTCCACCTCCAAAGGGCACGGAAAGGGCTGGAAGCCCATATTGATATAAAGTCATGGCGTCAATTTCACCCTCGCAAATAATTACTGATCTTGCAGCATCAGGCATTAAATCCCAGCCAAATAAACATGGTTCGCAGTTTAATTCTACTGACATTATTTTCTTGCCTTCAGGGCGATCTAGATTGAGATACTTAATAAAAATAAGCTCATTATTACGCCAGTATGGGAAAATTGTTTGTCGGCCTCGCTCACCGATTTTAAAGGCCTTAATAGTTCCCAAAAGTAGTTTTCTTTTTTCAATTAAATACTGCATTACTGGTGAGGAAGACTGTCCAATAGCTCTATATTTTTGTTTGGGCTTTGCAAATTTTTCGGGTTTGTAGGATATAAATCGAGGTGAAAATATACCTAGATGAGTAGCTGCTTCTTTTATTGCCTCATGTAGAGACAGATTTTGAGTTTTTGCCCAGAGATCTAGTAAGTCTCCTTTATCACCATTGGCAAAATCAGCCCATACTCCTGCTTTTTCACCTGTAAGGTGAACACCTAAAGATTTCCCTGCTTCACCATTTACACTTCCTGCGCGCCATTCATCACCTTCTTTCTTACCATTCGGTAATAGTAATCTCGCAATATCTTCTGCATTTTGTGCCAACAAATTAGATATTTCTCTGGCCATCATAGCTAAATTACTCCCTTTAAAAATTGGCGTCTGTTAGACCCATTCACAGAATGATTGTTATTAGTTTGAGAATTATTTATAAAGCGTTCAATATGTGTTGAGTCGCGAAAAATTAATTCAATATCGTTATAAACCTGATTCCTATCATTCTGTCCCATATTGTATGGGGTGTTAGCACAGCCATCTATCGCACTTTTAAGTTCTTCTTTGCTATAAAGCGCCAAAGCTTCTTTAATCCTTTTTCTACGTTTTTTATCCAATTTGGCTCTAGGATATTTCATTGTAGTTTGCCAATATTTAAAAATTTCCTGTATTGCAGGCACTGATTCTTCTTTGGAACACTTAAACGAAGAAGTATTGTCTTTAACATCTTGTAATGATGTGTATTTAGTGGAGTTATTAATATCGTTATTTGAGGTGCTATCAGCACTTAGGGTTAAATCAGCTTGCTCTCGGTTGGTAGAGCTATCAGGATCTAGTAGCTGGGAGCGCTTAGTCGAGTCAGCACTTAGCTCTTCAAATAGTTTTAAGTTAAAAGAATAGTGATTATTACAACCAGATTTTCTTATGACGTAAAGTAGTTCTTTTTTTTCAAGTGATTTGATTGCTCTTTTAATTGAGGCAATGGACAAACTACAATCATTAGCTAAAGATGAGATTGAAGGATAGCACACGGATTTTTTTCCAATGTAACTGGCTAAAATAAACAGCATCAATTTCTCGTGCGCATTTAGATATTGTTTAGCAAATTTTCCTCGGCGAATAAACCGATCTACAATAATTTGAGATTGTATATACATAAATTTATCATCCATGAAAGTTTGCAAGTGAATAAAGTGTTTATCCACTTGCAAACATAAATTGTTATTGTTCATATGTTTTTATAATTTTCTTAAGCCCCTCGATGTTTCGTCTTGCGAGTCTAATTCCCGGATTATTCTTGGAATATAAACTAGCGATAGAAACTGATTGCGTAAGGCTCTCAGCGCAGGATCTCAAACGATTAATATCCGTGAGATTTATTGTGATTCTAGAAGTGCTGGCTATGCGTTCTCTTTCTCTCCAGCCATATATAAAGCTTATTAGATAATCTAGCCAGTCATTGTCAGAATTATATATAAACAGGGTTTCAATTTTATAAACAAATTTCGTTGGCTCCTTGGTTCTTTTCCGTGGATAATTGGTTTCGTAGCTTTTAACAGTTTTAAAAGCTGATGTAGGAGTAGCATTGTAACCCGTTAATATTTTTTTACTGAGTGTAAATAATAGGTTGTCATAAGAAAAAACCTTTTTCAAACTGCCTAGATTTGCTGGACTGTTTCTATCATCCATGATCATTCTCCCTTGCTGTGGCTTGCAACCCATTCAAAAAATGCGGCTTCGTTAATCAAAACGCGCTTTCCAAGCTTTATTACCACCTTTTCGAAGCCATTTGTTTTTTTATTGAAAATATAACTACGTAAAGCAGCTATCGTAGGCCAGTGATGATATTTATCCCAGTCGGGAACAGGAATATAACGAGGGTTCTTATCTGCAAATATGGGTTTTTCTTTTGTCTTCATATTGACTCCTTAGAGTTAAAGGTTATGTGGCTTAATCGCCACTAGTCATTACGATGACATACTCTTTTCTGTAAAAAAATTAGGTTAATAGGGTCAAAAAATTAATAAAAAAATAACCCTATTTTAGATCCTAGAAGACTCTGATGTTTTTAGGAAAATAGGGTTAAAAAAAATTTATATATTTACTTATTTTAATCCGACCAGGTCTCGTAGTTGCTTTATTGTAGAGCATGGTTTGCTAGGCCTACCTCGTTGGAATTTTAATTTCATCTTTGTAAAATACTTAGATAGCCTGGCAAGGGATTGTGTAAAATGCTCCGGAGCGATATGTTTTAGAATATTAACAAATTCAGCTTTGGTTCCAGGCATTTTATTTTTATTGATGATAATATTTTTAGTAGCTGCTTCGGCTATCAATTTATCAATGGTTGTTAACATATCACATTGTTTCTGTATCACTCCTTTTTCCTTAATTTCTTCATTTTCTTCTTTGAGTTTTTTTGTATCAGAATTTTTATTAAGAGAGTCTTCTGATATTATTTTAGGAAATATATTCACCTGAATAGGCCTCTCTTTTTTAGGCTCTTGTTGTTTAAGAGGAACAGAGGCGAGGCTAAATGGAGGGATATCTGTTAGGTTGAATGATAATTGTTGTTTTTTAAGGGCCTGTATTTCATATTTTTTCAACCACGATAGTGTATCTTTTATGCCTTCTATCATCTTAAAGTCGGCTAAAATGTGACTGTCAATACTTATATTATTGGCTAATAACAATGAGTCTAAATTTTTTTTTGTCTCTATAGTGGTATTACTGAATTCCTGCAATTTGTTTACAGATTTTACTATTTCGCTAATGAGCATAATAAATATCCTTATCTATTATTGTTAAAAATTTTTTCGTTCATGCTAGCAACAACTTTGCTGGTATGGGAGTCAGATAGGTGAGCGTAGCGTTTAACCATTTGAAGAGTTTTATGTCCTAAAATTTCAGCAATTTCTGCTAGGCTTGCGTTATTCATCGCTAGGTAAGAAGCACAGCTATGACGTAGATCATGCCAGCGAAAATCATTAACTTGCGCACGCTTTAAGGCATTCTCGAAAGGAGTACGAAGATCAACTGGTTTAGTAAAGTCCTGATTAGGAAATACTAAGTCGCAACTAAGATGGCGAACTTTTGATAATTGATTAATTAATTCGAAAGCATGTCCTGTTAAAGGTAATAACCGCCTTTCACCATTTTTAGTTTCGTGTAAAATAATAACTTGTCGATTGAAGTCAATATCTTTCCAGTGCAATCCCATAAGTTCCATTTTTCGAGCTCCAGTTGAAAGAGCAAGAACGACTGCAGTGTAAAGATATTGACTTTCACTTTTTCTACACTCAGCTAACAAGCGGTTACGTTCATCATCCGATAGAAAGCGAACCCGGCCACGTGGTTCTTTAGGTTTTGTAACTCGGCGCATAGGTGAGTCTTCAAGCCATCCCCATTCTTTTACTGCCATAGTAAATGCATGAGACAGAGCTGCCATATATCGAACGACAGTAGAGGGAGAGCGTAATTTATTGCGGGTCGTTATTCCAGATAATAGCTTGTCTCTTTTTTCAGCTATAATAGATGGAGAAATATCTGCTAAGCTATATTGCCCTAATTCCTCTTGCCACCATTTAAGATGGAGAATAGTGTTTCTACTGTTTTTAGGTTTATGAGGGATAACGTCTCTTATATACCGATCAAGCATTTCGCCAAGTGTTCTTTTTTTAGCCTCAGTAGTTTTGAAGTGTTTACGATTACGGATATCTACTTCGGTTTGTTGCGCCCATCGCGTAGCATCAGTTTTTCTGGCAAAGGTTGCCTGCTGGCTTGGGAAGCCTTTAATTCTTACTTTAACTCTGTAGCTAACTTTACCTTCTTTATTAATTCTTTCTTCAATACTGGCCATAGGAAAACAACATAAAAACTAATGGTAGTATGCTATAACAAATGGTAAAAAATAACAACATAGGAATTTTAATCCTATGGGTTAATTGTAAATCTATATATAGAACCTCAATATTTATTTTATACTATAGCCTGAGGGGCATTTATGGGGCACTGTAATTTTATTAGACACCGATCACTGTTGGCCATTGCAGTTCAAAGTTCAAATATGGTATAACTTTTCGCAAATGTGTCCTTATTTCTGCTTTACAAATTTTACTGCAAATTAAGGCTTAAGTCTGGTTTTGATAATTTTTAATCTTTAAAATAATACGCTTCTTGTATAGCTTGTGCTTTTGTTAATGACAAAATTATAAAATCAGGCAAGAAGTTCGATAACCTACATGATGTTAAAGAGAAATATATGCAAACAAATTTAATGGATGGAAGTGTCATTGAAACAGAAGTTGGATCAAAAGAGAAATATATGCAGATAAATTTAATGGATGGAAGCGCCATTGAGATAGGAGTTGGAGCAAAGGGCTTTGATTTGGTGCGCCAAGTAAAAAAATCTCTTAATGGTCATCAGGCTGTAGCGCTTAAGGTAAATGATATATTTAAAGATCTTAATACTGAGCTTCAAGACGGTGATACGATTCAAGTACTGACTTTTGATGATCCAGAAGGTAAGGAAATATTCTGGCATTCTTCAGCGCATTTACTTGCTCAAGCGATAGCGCGTTTATATCCTGAAGCAAAGCCTACTATAGGGCCCGCCATTGAATCAGGTTTTTATTACGATTTTGCTGATTTGTCGATTTCTGCTGATGACTTTCCACAAATTGAGGCTGAAGTTCAAAAAATTATTCAAGAACGATTTGAGCCTAAACGTATTGAATATTCTGATAAAGAAGAAGCAAAAAGGGTGTTTAACCATAACCCTTTTAAAATTGAAATGATTGAAAAACTAGATGAGGGTTTAAGCGCTTATTCTCAAGGTGAATTTATTGACTTATGTAGGGGCCCGCATATTCCTCATCTCGGGATAGTACAAGCATTCAAGCTTATGAAAACTTCTGGTGCTTATTGGCGTGGTGATAAGAATAATCCGCAATTGACTCGGATCTACGGAATTTCTTTTCCAGATAAAAAATTATTAAAGTCCCATTTGAATTTCTTAGAAGAAGCAGCAAAGCGTGATCATCGTATCATTGGCAAACAACTTGGTTTGTTTTCTTTTCATAAAGAAGGGCCCGGTATGCCTTTTATCCATCCTAAAGGGATGATTGTTTGGAATGAATTGATGCGATATTGGCAGGAACAGCATGATAGAGAAGGCTATAAGCAGATTAAAACGCCAATACTTATGTCTCACGAATTATGGGAAACATCAGGTCATTGGGATTTTTATCGAGAAAATATGTACCTTAGTGTAGTTGATGAAAAAACCAGTGTTTTAAAGCCTATGAATTGCCCTGGCGGCATGTTGTTTTATAAAGAAGATATGTATTCTTATCGTCAGCTTCCTCTACGTATTGCTGAAGTAGGCGTAGTGCATCGACATGAGTTTAGCGGTGCACTATCTGGTTTATTCCGAGTGCGTTGCTTTCACCAAGATGATGCTCATATTTTTATGAAACCTACAGATATTGCTGATGAAATTCACAAGGTTTTATCATTAGCAACATCGATGTATAAATTGTTTGGATTAGATTATCACTTAGAGTTATCGACAAGGCCTGAGCAATCTATTGGAACTGATGAACAATGGCAATTGGCAACAGATGGTTTAATCGAATCTTTAAATCGCTGCGGCTATACTTATAGGCTCAATGAAGGTGATGGTGCATTTTATGGGCCTAAAATTGATATTCATATCCGAGATGCAATCGGTAGAACTTGGCAATGTGGAACCATTCAGCTGGACTTAAATTTACCAGAGCGATTTGATTTAAATTACATTGACGCGAATGGTGAAAAACAACGTCCTGTTATGATTCATCGTGTGATTTATGGATCAATAGAACGGTTTTTTGGCATTCTTATTGAACATTATGCTGGTAAGTTTCCGCTCTGGCTAGCACCTATTCAAGTAACAATATTGCCTGTCGCCGAGAGCCATCATAATTATGCTGAGAGCGTATTAGAGCAATTTTTAGAAGCTGGATTACGAGCAGAAGTTGATTTTGATAATGAATCAATTAATAAGAAAGTGCGTAAAGCCCAGCTTAAACAAATTAATTACATTATTGTAGTTGGGGATAAGGAGCTGACAGAGGGTACTTTAAGCGTAAGAGCAGCTAATAATCTTGTCGGTACTAAGCCTATTGCTGAGGTAATTAATAGTTTAAAAGATGAGTATCAAAGTCGCTCGCCTCGACGCAATACAGTTTAATCAGTTTTATAGGAAGTTGTATGAAAGATAAAACGCAGGTAATTGAAGAAAAGAAAGAAAGAGTATGGTATGTAGGGCAATGCCATTGTGGTAATGTTAAATTTGAAGCTTCGGCTACTCGTAATTTAACAATCACACTCTGTAACTGTGGTATTTGTTTTAAATCGGGTCACCAAGAGTTAATGGTTAAGGAAGAACACTTCAAATTGCATTGCGGTCAAGAATTTTTAAAGCCCTATAGATTTGGGAACTGCATTGCTGATCACACTTTTTGTGTAGTATGTGGAATAATGCCTTTTTATAGGCCGCGTTCTCATCCGACAGGGTACTTTAGTGTAAATGCTCGGTGCCTTGAGTTAGATCAAGCAGAGCACATTGAATATGTAGAGTTTGATGGGCAAAACTGGGAAGAAAGCATAGCTGCTGGTAAACACAAGCTTACAGAATAGATCGATAAAGTAAGTTAATTTAATTTTTACTTAAGTTGTAGTGCAGTTTAATGAGTGATGATGAAGTAGAATATCACCAACCTAATCTAAGCAATATAGTACAAAGCAGTTGGCAATTTGCTAATCCTCCTATCTATCGAGGATCGACCGTTTTTTTCGATAGCTATGAAGCAATGAGCGATGAAAACGTGCCTTATGTTTATGGAAGATGGGGGACGCCGACTGCTGATGCTTTTTGTAAAGCAATGACCGAACTTGAAGGTGGCGCGGGTACTATTGTTACTTGCTCTGGGCTGGCTGCGATTTCTACTATACTTCTTGCACTTACTTATCCAGGCTCTCATGTACTAATTGGTGAATCTTCTTTTCCTGCAGCACTGCGGTTCTGTGATGAAGTACTTAAGAAATTTGGCGTTATAGTCGAGAAATTTTCAGGTACAGATATAACGAAAATCAATGAGAAAATTTTACCAAGCACCGTCTTAGTATATATCGATCTTCCAGGAAGCTATGGGGCAAATTTTTTTAATTTATTATCCATTAAAAAAAAATCAGATAAGACTTATATTTTAGTAGATAACACTTGGGCGACGCCTTTATTTTTTAATCCCTTAAAATATGGAGCAGATATCGTTGTTCATAGTACTTCTAAATACATAGCTGGCCATTCAGATTCTATTATGGGTTGTATTACTGTAGCTAATTTGAATTTATTTCAAGAAATTCAAAATACAAGTAGAGCATTGGGACAATATGCGGGCGCTGATGACTTAAGCCTTGCTATTAGAGGATTAAAGACACTTGAGCTAAGAATGAGACAACATTTTGATAGTGCTTTAAAAATTGCAACCTGGCTAACAAATCATACTGCAGTTGAAAAAGTTTTTTATGCGGCTTTATTATCAGATGAAAATTACCAGGTTTGGAGTAAACATTTTAAAGGTGCAGGTGGAGTATTAACCTTTTTCTTTAAAAGGGCAATCGAAAAAAATTATCCGAACTTCTTAAATAAATTAAAAATAATAAAATTAGGTTGGGGATGGGGCGGATATGAAACTTTAGCATCAGCTTCTACTATCAATTTTGGTGAATATTTAGGTAGAATTGCAATACGATTAAGTGTTGGTTTAGAATCAACGGATAATATTCTTAAAGATCTAGAATTAAGTTTAAAAACTTTATAATAAAAGATCAGCTCCGTTTATATCTATAGTAGCTCCATTTATATATGAGGATTGATCTGATGCGAGAAAAGAAATTAAATTGTAAATATCATCAGTAGTACCTAATCGCCGCATTGGAATTTTTTCTGATTCCATATTAATTTTTTCTAACGTTGCCGAGTCACGTAATAATTCGGTATCAATTGTGCCAGGAGCAATTGCATTGATATTAATATTATATGGAGCGTATTCAAAAGCAGCGTGACGAGTAAGGCCTAAAATACCCGCTTTAGCTGCAGTATAGTGTGCGCCTGCAAAGGTACTGATAGAGCGCCCGGCAGATGATGAAACATTTATAATCTTTCCATATTTATTTAATTTCATATGAGGCAGCACCGCGCGCATACAATAAAAAACACTATTTAAATCTATGCAAATAGTATCATTCCACTCAGCATCATCAATGAGCTCTAAAGGCCGAGTCAAGGGTGCTATAGCAGCGTTATTAATTAAAATATCTATTCTATTAAACTTTTCTAGGGCTAAATTAATTATTTTATTACAATCAGCCGAATTAGCTACATTTCCTGGTGCCTCCACAAACGAAGGATCAAAAGGACTAATGACTTCTACTGTTTGTTTCAATCGAGAACTATCGATGTCATTAAGTACTAGATTTGCACCATTTTGGGCAAAATTAATTGCAGCTTGGCAGCCTATCCCTCTACCAGCACCCGTAATAATTACAACTTTATCAGCAAATAATTTCATTTTCTCTTCTTATGTTTGTTGAGGCTGGGTTATGACCTATTAAATTTTTGGAGCAAGCGGTAATGAGAACAACATCTCTATAACCATAATTCGCGTTTATGCTAGGGACTATTGGGGTAGAATAATGAAGAACTTCAGTATCACTAAGAATTAATAAATTTCCTTCTGGGATAATTTTATCAAATATAATTTGGCCTAAACTATCTTTAACTTGGGTTTTTGCACCCGTTATATTCGTTCTTGAAACCACAAAAATTCCTAACCAATCTATTCCGTCCCTATGAAATCCTTCTAGAGCAGTTAAACCTTGTTGATTAGAATGGCAATCTATTCGTTGCAATTGTACTAAAATAACTTCCTCGCTTTTTAGTCGACATATAGTTGAGAATTTATAAAGGAGATTATAAAAGTCCTCTCTTTGATGTAGCTCATTGTCAATTGGCGAGTAATCTCTAACAATATTTCCATGAATCTGATTGTATTTTTTTTCTTGGAAAAGAGGATAGTGAGGTAAAAGCTTAAAGTTTTTGTCTTCTCCACAATGCCATGAAATACTTTTATATCTAAATCCTTCCTGTACATAGGGATCTTTAGGGGAATTAGAAAAAAATTTACCCCATTCTTTTATTTTTACAATGTCGTTTAGATCAAAAATACAGTACTTCATTTTTACAGCCAATTATAAATTATACTTCAACTAAAGACTGAGCTTTTTCGCCAATCTCTAGCATCAACGCGTCTCTTTCTTGTAATGAAAGGGGAAAAGCCCAGCCAACTTTGGCCCCGTGTGTTACATTGACAATACTATCTTCAATTGAACCTCTTACCACCAGGCCCGCAAATTGATCTAATATTTGAAATAAACCTAAGACTATTTTATTTTCTATTCGTTCGAATTTTTCATTATCTGGCAAGTCAATCACTTCACATTGAATATATTCCTGAGCTGTTCCGCCTTTCATATTCTTTAAAGTGGTTGCTACATAATTGTCGTTGTGTTCTGAACCTACGCATACAGCTTCTCCACCATAAGAGCGATTAGCTTTAAACACAAAGTTATTCTTATTCTCTATAAGATAGCTAATATTATCTTGACGAATGGATATTGTGTAAGGGACGTATTTTAATATGGCTTGACGCTCTGCTTCGGTTAATATTGACTGATATTGTTTATCATAAAATAAAGCAAACCATTTTTTATTACTTCGAATCTCTGTTTCAAAAGTATTAATAATAGTAGCGCCGCTAGCAAACATTTTTAAAAATAATGAATGACAATTTAAATCATCATATAGGGCAAGTCGATAAATAAGGGTTTTCTTTCCAGCATTTAAGTTGAGGAACTCTTCAGGATAGTCTTCTTCTGTGGCGATAGAGATAGGGACCTCAGAAATAGTTTCTTTTACACTGTCTAAAAGACTTTTTACTGTGCCGCTTCCTTCTAATAAATATTTCTTTAAAGAAAAAATAATTACTCTCTCAAATTTGTTCTCTAAAACTAATTTATGTAAATATTTAGCTATAATTTTCCTTGGCGAGGCATAGGTGCTGATATCACCTCCTATTGCGCTAAAATAACTACTAAAACAATCAAAAAACTTAATACCTCCAAGTGATGATTCAATATTTAGTTCACAAAATTTGTAGCCTTGATTTGAAGGAATAATATCAGGTCTAGCAATAATTTTATTGCCTACTTTTAACTCATCCCAATCAATAAAAACCTTTGCCTCTTTAGGTAAGTCAAACATTTCTAGAATGTGATCTTGAGGGTATGTAGACAATAAAAAACTAAGAATTCTAGTTTGTGCTTGAATTAATAATTTACTAGCCTCACAAAGCTCTTCGTAGACATATTTTTCCATAATTAGAGGTATCGGAAAAGTTGGATATTTCGCGCCATAATTTTTTAAAAAATTACTAACCTTTTGAATAGAACTATGGCTCTCGATATTCGCTGCGTGAGAGAGAAAATTATCTACCCAAGGTTTATTGAATGTAGCAAATGACATAGTTCATTTCCCATAAAAAATTTTAGTCACATAAAAAATCTTAATTTAACAGTAAATTTAAGAACTCTTGTTCAAGCGTAACAGCATAAGACTCCGATTTTGCATACACCATATAATCAATAATCCCCCAGTTATCGATATCCTCATTCATAATAACTATTCCTGAGTGATTAGTTGTTGAGAGTTTTTCAGCCAAGTTAATAGCATGCGATAAATCACAAGTAGCGACATGATTACGAGTTAAAATGCAATGTGTATTTAAATAATTTGAGCCTAACAATTTTTCTGCGATAGGTTGTATGTGTGAGCATCCGCCTAAACGACCATTAATCTCGGTAAATAAGACTTTATTATCTTCAGTAACTATTGCATCGAAATTAATAAGCCCAACATACCCAAAGTTTAACAAAAGTTGCTTTAAAATTTCGCAACCATCTAAAAATTGCTGGGTTATATTGGAAGGTAAATTACCTGGGATCTGAAATCCGATCCAATTTACTATGTCTTTTCCTTTGGCATCTTCAGTTTCGTCCATTCGAACAATGCCATAGTTTTTAAGCTGGCAATCTTCTATTTTTTTTCCAATATAATATTCTGCATACAGGGTGTGCTTAGAGGGAAGGTATGATTCCACTACAATTAGATTGTTTCCTAATGAATCAACTAAGCTGTACCATAGCTTTTCTGATAATTCATAAGTAATATCTTTTATGCTACCTAACTTTAGAACTTCTCTGACTCCAGCATAACTTAAACGGTCAGATAAAGTGATCGCGATATTTCCTTCACCATTAGCTGCAAAATCCTTTTTGATGATAATCGCACCCACATTATTTATTTGTTGACGCATGACGTAATACAGCTCTTTCACAGAACGACATATATTTCCAGGGGCGATGGTAATATAGGGCGCAGCCAAAGCTCTAAAAGTAGCTTTACTATTAAGCAAATTAATGCCAGATTGGTTCATAAAACTAGGCGTTTGAAACTTATCGTATGACAAACCTAATTCATTAGAAAAGCAAACAATAGAAGAACTAAATATATAAGGAATTAGTTCCCACGTTTTATCAGAAATATGAGCTTTAAGCTCACAAATTAGTTTATCGTTAAGGAGGACTTCACTAGTTAAGATGCTAGAGTTATTCGAAGAAGCCATTAAAGGAAAAAAGTTTTTTGATGTAATGTTTTTATTCTTAATATGAGAAATATAGTCAATCATATATTTAGAGGGCATGGATGGAAGTATTAAGAGGTCATCTTCTTCTAACAGCCAAGCTAATCTTTTTGCGTAAACAGCTGCTGCTTGACGAGTAAAAATTGGCAGCTTAGAAACATCGCCAACCACAGCTTCACTATATACATTTCCTATCAACAATTTTGGCATGAGTTCATTTTTCCTGTATTGCTAATATTAATTAATTTTTTTATCAGCCTAATATGCCAATGGAGGTATGACTTTTCTTGATAAAGAACAGAATCGGAATTTTTTTTAAATATTTGCTGTAAGCTTGAGCCAGCAAGGCCAGGATGCAGATGATGCTCTGCATGAAAGTTTCCGTTCCATAGAAAAAGGCGTACTAAATGATTAGATAAAATACTTCTTGACTCTGAATAGAAATTTGCGACTGGATTACAGTCTAAATGCTCTGGTAAGCCAAAAAATAAGATCCACATATATGAGAAGGACAGCGGAAGCCAATAGTAGTTAAGCATGGTAAGTGGGAATAAGCTGGTAAAAATAGAAAATAAAATCAAGAGGAAGCAGATAAATAGGGTATCTAACATCGCCCTCCTTTTCTTACTTGGGCTATTAAGATAATAAGGGTAAACTTGCCATAAGACTTTTAAAGTTTTTGAGATTTTTGCAAAGGCTACGGGAAGCCCTGTCATAAAATAAAGATATTGTGTTAATGATTTGAATTGAATTTTTGTTTCTGTATCTTTCTCAGTTCCAACATACTTATGATGTTGTAAGTGATGTTCTTTATAGATGGTAAAATTTATTAACAATAGGCTTGTAAAGAATCTCCCAACATACATATTAATAAGCCTATTTTTTAGATATGTCTGATGCAGGCATTCATGAGCTAAATTCAAACCTCCAGCTAAAATAAATCCTAACGCTAAAGCAATGAATAGACTAATTAGTAGGCTATGGGAGCGTACTAGAATAAGTGAAATATATGTAAAAAGAATAAGAGTTAATTTAAGAAGAGGGTATGAGGTTCTTACTCTTTTTCTACAATAACTCATTTGCATATTACTCTATCCTTAAAGCTTATTTATAAATAATTAATGTTCTAGGTTACGCCAACCAGATACTTTTGAAATTGAAGCACTCCAATTTAAGCTTTCATATAGCGCTGTCATGGCATGGTGTTGAAATTTATCTTCTTCTTCTTTACCAACTACTAGTTCTAACATTTTATGTACCATTTCAATATGGTAGGCTTCAGCTGGATCATCCTCACCTACGTGAGTTTTAAAATAAATTAATTCGTTAGAATTGTGATTAAAATTTCTTCTAATTCCAGCCCATAAAGATTCAATAATTGTATGGGCATGCATTTCAAATGCAACCATATAAGCACATCTAATCACAGCATCTCTATTACTTAAGCCGTCAATAAGCGATAGTAAATAACTACGAGTTGGCTCTGAAAAATCAGGAGTAACAGCTTTGCCAGTTAGAGTCTCAATATCATGCCTTAACAAGTTAGAATGGAACCATTTTTTTGTATCTAATATATTCTGAAGTCCAGCTTTACCGAATCTCTCAATTATGTACTGGCCTCCTGTTTCATCCCAACAGAGAAAGTTACCCACAACACTTGTCATTTCTACATGAGAAGGGATATCGTGATTAGATTTTATAGAATCAAGAATAAGTGATAATTGAGAACCTGCCTGTATATAGGGGAAAGCTAGAGAAATTCCTAGAAAATGGGGAAATAAAGTAATTATTTGATCACGGGAATGTAGCTGATTAAAGGGATGCTTATTAAGCATTTTCATCGACTTATGCTTAAATAATTCATATAACATGTTTCACCACCGATACTGATTAGATTATCACTGTTTTTATTATTCATCTTCCTTAATGTTGTACAGCACCAGTTTGGAATTCTACTTATATCTGACTTATTGTCAATAAAATTTCCCAGAAGGATTATACTTAAACAAATCTATTAAAAATCAGTGGCTTAGTTAAAAAGCTCTTTTGTAAAAAGAGTTATCTAATTTTCAGGTAAAGGATGAATTCTCGATAAGTTGATTATTTTATTAGTCTTTTAAGAGCGTTATATAAACAAAGAAACATATTGATATTTGTTTTTATCTTGATACGCTAACTAAATTAGTGGACCTAGTTAAAAGAAGTGGCCCAGTTAATATAAAGAAACATCAATATAGACTTATCTGGATGATAAAATGACTCAGAAGAATCCCAGCACTTACCTTGACCTTTGCACAGAAGTCTATGAGCTAAGCAAGCCCAATATAACACTAGATGCTTATCAGTTTTATCGAAGCTATGCTATAGAGGCAGGAGGCCCTATTTTAGAACCAATGTGTGGTACAGGTCGTTTTTTATTGCCTTTATTTGAAGAGGGATTCGATATTTATGGTTTTGATGCAAGCGAGTCTATGTTAAAAAAATTACATGAGAAAGCAGCATCTAAAAATCTTAAACCTACTGTTTGGAAAGGGTTTATAGAAGAGCTAGAAAGAAAAGAAAAATATAAATTAATTTTTATTCCTACTGGTTCATTTGGCTTAATAACTGAGCCTCAAATTATTCAAGACACAGTAAAATTAATTTACGATCATTTAGAGCCAAACGGTCTTTTTGTATTTGAAGTGGAAACTTCAACTGCTATTGGCAAGGAGCTAGGTATTTGGCATGGCTCTAGATGGCCCTTAGTAGATGGTAAAATTATTTTAATGAGCCAACTTATTGCACTGGAGGATGAAATCTGCTGCGCAATTGCTAAATATGAACTGGTTGAGGGTAATCAAGTTATCCAGACAGAAATTGAAGATTATAAGATTCGCCTTTATAATGAGCCCGCATTTTTAGTTAATTTGTTAGATTCAATTGGATTTAGTAATTTGCGTCTGGTTAAAGCCTTCGATCGGTCTGCTTCTCCGAAAAAGGATGATATGAGCATTGTGTTTGAATGTAGAAAATAATTAGAGTTAGGTATTAAAATTGAATTTTATTATCATCCTTACCTAAGAGCATCGACCTTACTTGATCGCAAAGCTAATCTTACCATCTTTCCCGCTACTTTGTTCAATACTTACCATTTTAATAGCTATAAATCAATACAAGCCACACTGTACAAGACTAAACATAATAGTTAATCCCCTAATAATTTATGATAAGATTATGATAAATAGTAATATATTTGTATACAAGAAGCCCTGGGGCACTAGTGGACAGTGATTTAAAAGACTCAATATTTCTTAATTTCAATTTGTGTATTAAATTAACAAATTAGAGCAATTGGGTTTTATTTTATCTCGGACTAAAAATCTTTTAATAATCGGGGTTGATATGCCATTATTAGGGAATTGTCTAATTTTCTTAGATACTGGTTTTTTCACAAATTACAAACCTAACGATAACCTTTATGATGAAGTATGGAAACGTGCCAAAAATGATGGTTTGAAATTATGCACTTCTTGGATATGTATTGAAGAATGGAAAAGCCAAAAAATCAAGCACCTCACTAAATTCTTAAAAGATATGAGAGACCAGCAGATTTATCATTGTAGGCAAAATTTCTTTTCTCAAAAGTTAATTTTAGAACCATTATATGCTGAGTTCGAGAACGAGGCCTATGTGCGTGATAAAGTAGAATATTTACTTCAAGATTTCTTAAAATCAAACAAAATTAAAATATATCCTGCAAAAGACGAACATATTCCTTCAACTTGGAATGGATATTTCACGGGGGCTCCTCCTTTTCAGAAAATAAAAAATAAAGAAGATTTACCTGATGCTTGGGTATTTGAAGGTGCGAAAAACGCACTGAATGATCCTGAACACAATGCATTTGAATTAAAATACTGTATTTCTACTGATGGTGCATTGTCCAAATATCTCAGTGAATTAGGTTATACCTCTATTAAATTGAATGAATTAATTGAAATCTTGCGGAAAGAAGAACTCGAAGTTGTCGACGAGCCAGTAGTTCAGCCTCAACAGCAAGTGATATTAGTGAATGATGAAATTGAAATGGGACCTCTTGATAAGCTCTTAACAAAAACGGTTCTTATACAAGATAGTGAAATTTATTTGCGACTATTAGGCTATTTAGTAGCATTAGATGCCCCAACCCATGAGACTCTCTTAACCATGGTAAGTTCAAGAGGGTACGACTCTAAACGTGTAGAAGCTTGTGCAGTAATGCTTTCAGGAGAGCCTAATCCTTATATTAAAGATCTTGGAACACATTATATTGTTGGGAATAAAGAAGTTTGTCATGCTGCTAGTGAAAGAGTGATGGATGAAATCATTGGAATGTTGGAGTAAGAGTAATCATGGATCTTAAACAAAAAAAGAAAATTATTGGTTTTCTTATTACTAAGGCAAATAAAGACCCGCGTGCTCTTAATGCAATTAAAAGTGAGCTTAAAAAAGCTGATGGAGAGTTAAAATCGAGTATTGAATTCGATGCTATATCAGAACAAATTGCAATCCTAAAGATTATAGCCCGGCTCTTTCCTAAAGAGGTTGTGTCAATATATCTTGAACTCCTTCCTCGCTTAAATTCCATTGAGTTAAGTTATACAGAAATTTCTAATATTTCATTAGATGGTTTTAAAAGCATATACACTAAGGAAAAATTAATCATTCAAATATTTAATGCCTTAGAAACTGTACGTTATCATGACATTGAAAAAATTCTAAATATTCTTTTTGAATATACTATTCATGAAGATGAAGAGGTTAGGAAGCAAGCAACTAGAGGGCTTGAAGCCATTGCTCAATATAATTTAGAAGTCTTTTCTGGTGATGGAAAAGAGTTTCATGGTTTAGGATGGTGGCCACAAGAAAAAACTGTTGAAAAAATTCAATCTTTTTCTAAAAAGGAATGGAAAATATATTTAAATACTATTTTTTCGTGTATTCAAAAAATTCTATCTCCTTCAATTAAAGGAGCTTCGTGGGGATACGATACTGTCACACTTAAAACAGCGTCGGTACCCCCAGAAGAAGGTCTAATCAAATTACGGCAAAATGCTTTAAAACTTTTAAAAGAAATTTACTTCGAACTGGCTAATCCTGAGACCAAAAAAAAATTATTGGATGTGATGCTAACAGCCACAAGGTTTTCTAGTGCCTCCCAACGAACCAAACAAATAGAACAAATGATAATATGTAATACAACGTTTGTTCTGCAATTTATGAGTGACTGTATTGTTGAATCAGAAGACCTCCAAGTACTACAGACTATAGAGCATGATGCCTACTGGCTTTACTATCATTTAGGGAGCTTGAGTCCCGATATAAAAAAAGCGGGATTAGTAGTGAAAAAGAAACTGGATGATAATGAGGAATTTCAAATATTTCGTGTACTCATTGGGTTTGAAAGTATTTTTCATGACTGGGAAGGAGAACGAAAAAAAGAGCATTTTGAACAGGAAAGAAAAATAAGGGAAGAAAAGATTATTGAGCTTGTTCGAGATATTAATGACCAAAATTATGAAGCCTGGAAAGGCCGTATTTTTCAATATGCTGCTATTCGCTCAAATGATATGGCGACTTTTCCTTATTTTGGGAAGTTCTTAGAGTGTTTGGGAAAAGAATCGTCTGAAATCGCGATACAACTGCTATCAGAGTTTCCCGAAGAACTTGAATGGTTTATTGTTCCAATTCTACGAGGAGTTGAGCAAAGCCCTAAAAAAAATGTGCTTTCTAGTCTTATTTCCTCTTGGATTAGAGATGGTATTTTTTTTCTTGCTGTTGCAAGGTTCTTACAATTTACCACCAGCTTTAAAATATCTACTCTAAAAAAATTATTTGATAAAGCTAAGCCATCAGAAAATACTCATTTTTTAAGTCAAATAATTGTTACTTCAGCTGCACAACATACAAACAGTGATAATAAACTTATTAATGAAGTTATGATACCTGCTATTGAGAAATGCACAGAACTACGATATCCAAACTGGATATTTGATTTGTGGTTCAGTAAAGAGTATGTCAGTGTATTCCATAAAATGAATGAAGGTAACTATGATGTTATTTTAACAAATCTACTTTGGCTAAAAAATATTGGTCATGAAGCTGAAGAGATCTTATTACCCATTGCTGAACATGTCCCTCAAAGGATAGTGCGATTCTTCTGTGAACGAATCATTCTGCCTCAGGAGAAGTCTGATGATAGATTTGAGGCTCTTCCATTTCAATTTAGCTCGCTTTCTGAGCCTCTTTCTAAGGTTCCAGAGCAGATAATTAAATTGATTCTATCCTATAAGAAATTTGACGATAGATTGTTTACTTATAATGCTGCGAGGTTATTAAATTTAATTTTTCCAAAACTTGAAGAGCAACCTGCTTTTGAAAAATCACTGATTCAGCTTGTGAATAAGGGTGGTGACCTTACTCTCTTTTTTATTGCCGATATATTACGTGGTTATGACGGTAATAAGTCCATATATCCAATATGCAAAGAGTTGATCAAGGTTGCGAATAGCAACGAGGATTTACTTAATGCTGTAGCCATTGCTATGCAATCAACGGGAGTTGTTGAGGGTGCAGAAGGTTTTATATTTATCTATGAAGAGAGAAGGAAAGAAATCGAAATGTGGTTAGACGATCAAAATCGTGAAGTCGTTCTTTTCGCTAAAAATTACATAGTAATGCTTAAGAGGCAAATTGAGGCAGAAAAACAACGTATATCAGAAGATGAAGCACTGAGAAGGCATCAATATGGTTTAGATGATGAGCAAAGGTAATACTGAATAGTTGTGAGTGATTGGTATTTGTTATTTCCAATTGCCCCGTGAGTGTCCCATGGAGGTCATAATTTTCTTGAGATTACTCGTAACTAATTGATTTTATTGGTGGGCCCACTAGGACTTGAACCTAGGACCAACGGATTATGAGTCCGCTGCTCTGACCAACTGAGCTATGGGCCCCGAAAGAAGGTGTATTGTAATCTTAAATTTAGAAGAAAACCATAATAATTTTACATTAAATTATTAAAAAAGGTGCTCTGGTTAGCCTTTTTGCAAATTGTATTTAAGGCTAACCAGAGTAGGGCGATGATTAATCATCGTCTCCTTCTAAGAAGCTGCGTAACTTCTCTGAGCGAGAAGGGTGGCGTAGCTTTCTTAAGGCTTTTGCTTCAATCTGGCGAATACGTTCACGTGTTACGTCAAATTGTTTACCCACTTCTTCAAGCGTGTGATCCGTATTCATTTCGATACCAAAACGCATACGTAGTACTTTCGCTTCTCGCGGAGTCAATGTTTCTAAGATTTCTAAGGTTGCTTCGCGTAAGCCTTCTGCTGTTGCCATGTCAATTGGTGAGTCAATATTATTGTCTTCAATAAAGTCACCTAAATGAGAGTCATCATCATCGCCTACAGGCGTTTCCATAGAGATGGGCTCTTTAGCAATTTTTAAGACTTTACGAATTTTATCTTCACTTAAGTCCATTTTCTCAGCAAGCTCTTCAGGCGTTGCTTCGCGACCTGTTTCTTGCAGAATTTGGCGAGAGATGCGATTAAGTTTATTAATCGTTTCTATCATATGCACAGGTATGCGAATAGTACGCGCTTGATCGGCAATAGAACGGGTGATAGCTTGGCGAATCCACCAAGTAGCGTAAGTAGAAAACTTATAGCCACGGCGGTATTCAAATTTATCAACTGCCTTCATTAAGCCAATATTGCCTTCTTGAATTAAATCTAAGAACTGCAGGCCACGGTTAGTGTATTTTTTAGCAATAGAAATAACGAGGCGTAAATTTGCTTCGACCATTTCCTTTTTAGCACGTCTAGCTTTCGCTTCGCCAATAGACATTTTCTTATTAATATCTTTGATTTCGCTAATTGTTAGGCCATATTCTTCTTCAAAGGAAGCAAGTTTTGCTTGGATACGTTTTATTTCATCTTGGTAGCTTTCAATCCGCACTAAATCTAATTTTTTGCCATGTTTAGCAATAATGGTATCAAGCCATTTTGGATCAGTTTCTTGACCTGGGAATGTATCGATAAAGAGTTTACGTGGAATACGTGCTTTTTCGATGCACAAACGCATAATATTGCGCTCAAATTCACGAATATGATTACGTAGCTGGCGGAAATGCCGAGTTAATTTATCCACTTGTCGTGAGGTTAATTTAAGCTTTAAAAAGGACTCTGACATCGCTTCAAGTAGTTCGACTGTGTCAGCGTTATGACGTCCGTTGGCTCGCAAGGCAAGCATAGCTTTCTCATAAGCTTCACGTAATTCATCAAAATAAATCTTGGCTTGCTCAGGATTAGGGCCATCATCTGCCTCAGTAATACCACCTTCGCCGTCTTCATCTTCCTCGACTTCATCTAAAGCCACGTCATCGAGTATATCAGGGTCCGCTTGGACTTCATCTAACATAGAACCAATGCTTGATGCAGGCGCTTCTTCATCACTATCGGAAAAGCCGCTGATAATTTCACTTAAGCGCATTTCTTCACGCAATACGCTGTCATAATCATCTAAAACTAATTGAACGGTTTCAGGATAATGTGCGAGTGATTTAAGGACTTGATAAATACCTTCTTCAATTCGCTTGGCAATGCGAATTTCACCCTCACGAGTTAATAATTCGACAGTACCCATTTCACGCATATACATACGAACAGGATCAGTCGTTCGACCTGTTTCTTTATCCACAGAAGCGAGAACAGCTGCTGCTTCTTCAACGTCTTCAGGTACTTCCTCGGTGTTACCTAAAAGAGCTAATTCATCATCGCTAGGAGGCGTTTCAAATACTTTAATATTCATGCCTTCTAACATGCTAATAATGACATCAAAATGTTCAGTATCAACAATATTAGGTAATAAGTCATTAATTTGGGCGTAGGTTAAGTAATTTTGTTCTCTACCCAAACTAATCACTTTCGTGATTTGGGAGCGCTGTTGCTCTTGTTCGTTTGTAGTCATAGGCAATATCAGTCAGATGAGTAATTAAATATAAAAAAAGTTTTTGATTATAAACCTGCAGCTCCAAACTTGCCAGTAAAAAATTGTATTATTTTTTATCAGTTGCCGTTCGATGCCGTTGTTGTAACAACTTTTGCAAGAGTAATCGTTCTGTTTCAGTTAAGCCTTGTTTTCTAGATTTTTCAATATATTCATTAATTTTATGCTCTAAATTTTGTTTTTGCATAAAGTTAAGTATATCAATAAATTCAGTAGTAAGGGCATTTTCTGCTATTTCAAGCTCCCAACTTGCTAATTTATTAAAGGAATCAAAAACAGCGGTATTACGCCACTGTTCAATTAGTGTAGCAGTATTTGTATTAGGATTGGCAGCAATTTGTTTTATTAATTGTTGTAGTAAATGCTGTTCACCTGTGTCTAGGGCTGCTAAATCAATGTAATCTTTACACAAAGAATAAATTTCTGGATGCTGTAATAGTAGAGCAATCGCTAAACGTAATGGTGAGCGATGAATGGTTGTTTGAATCTTAGGTGAAGGTATTGATTCAGCTGTTAATATCTGGCTTAAGCGATGATTTTCTATTCGGGTACGCAAGGCCAGTTCATCTAATAATAATTGCTTATAAGTGCTTTCTGGCATAATTGATAGAAAGGGCTTTGCTTCACTAATTAATTGGCTTCTGCCAGCGACACTTTGCATATCAATAGTTTGAGCTAAGGTATCGAAAAAATACTGGCTTAGAGGAATAGCATGGCTTAAGCGCTCTAAGAATTTTTCTTTACCCTCACTGCGCACTAAGCTATCTGGATCATGGCCCTCCGGTAGAAAAACGAAGCGCGCATCAAGATTATTATCTAGAAAAGGTAAACTATTTTCTAAAGCGCGCCAGGCAGCTTGTCTACCCGCTTCATCACCATCAAAACAAAATATCACCTGTTTGGTGTGCTTACTTAATAATTGAATGTGATAGCTGCTTGCGGCTGTTCCAAGCGCTGCAACAGCATTGGAAATACCAAATTGAGCAAGGGCAATTACATCTAAATAACCTTCAACAATTAAAATAGTACTGATCGGTACTTTTTGCTGTAAAACTTGGTGCAAGCCATATAATTCACGGTTTTTTTGAAAAATAATAGTTTCAGGTGAATTTAAATATTTAGGTTTTTGTTCTTTATCAATTGCTCTGCCACCAAAACCAATGATGCGTCCGTTTCTATCGTGAATAGGAAACATAATCCGATGGCGGTAACGATCATAGGTTTTGCTATCTTCTTTTTTGACCAGCATGCCTGTTGTAATCAAGTCAGCTTTATAATCTTTAAATTCTTGTTCTAGTGTATGCCAGCCAGAAGGGGCATAACCGAGTTGAAATTGTTTGGCTATCTCACCTGTTAAACCGCGGTTGCGTAAATAATCAATGACTTCATTAGGCGCATTTTTTAAGGATTTTTGATAATATTGGGTAACTTTAGTTAAAAGTTGATACAAACTTAAAGATTGCTGAATTTTTTCCTGGTTTTGCTCACGAGGTACTTGCATACCTAATCGTGCCGCTAACGTTTCAACAGCGTCGATAAATCCTTGATTTAAATAACCCATCACAAAACTAATTGCATTACCACTCGCCCCGCAACCAAAGCAATGATAAAACTGTTTTTTAGCAACAACATTAAATGAAGGTGTTTTTTCGTTATGAAATGGGCAGCAAGCGGTGTAGCTATTACCTCTCTTTTTTAGAGGCACATAGCTATCAATTAATTCTACTAAATCAGTACGATGAAGTAATTCATCAAGAAAAGGTCTCGGTATTAAGCCGGACATAAAATAGTTAGCTCAACCTAGCCTTTATGAGGGCACTTACTTTACTCATATCAGCACGGCCCTGGAGAGAGGGTTTAAGCGAATTCATCACTTTCCCCATATCGCTGATATGTTTTGCATCATTGTTGGCAATGGCCTCATCAATTAATAAATTAATTTCTGTTTCCGATAAAGGTTCAGGCAAGTATTTAGAGATAATCTCAAGCTCATATTGTTCTTGAGCTACTAAGTCATCACGACCTGCGTTACTAAATTGAGAAATTGATTCTTTTCGCTGTTTAGCAAGTCTGTCTAGAATGACAAGCATACGGTCATCGGCAACCGTTATACGCTCATCAACTTCAACTTGTTTAATTGCAGCTGTAATTAAGCGTAGCGTACCAACCAATTTTTGATCTTTAGCACGCATTGCTTCTTTGAGGTCATTATTAATGCGCTCTTTAATCGACATAATTATTTTCGTCTGCGTTTAGCATTACGTTGGTTAGAGACGTCACGTGCTATTTTCTTTAAGTGTCGTTTAACAGCAGCTGCTTGTTTACGTTTACGCTCAGCAGTAGGCTTTTCATAAAATTCACGACGACGTAATTCAGTCAAAATTCCTGCTTTTTCGCAAGAACGTTTAAAACGACGCAATGCGTATTCTGGATTTTCACCTTCTTTCACACGAACGGTGGGCATTAATTAGTCCTCTGGTATAATTAAACACAATAAGCTGGCAATTCTAGTGCCACTTGTTAAACTCGTCAAGTTATTGTTAGATTGCGAGTGCTTTTTGCAACTTTAAGCTTAAATTTTAGCAGTATAAGCAGCGAAAGATTAAAATTATAAGCTTATTAGTAGATAAGACTTGGTTTATTATAACGTATTTAGTTAGTTATTAGTAGAGGTAGAAATGCGAGTATTGGGAATAGAATCCTCCTGTGATGAAACAGGCATTGCTATTTATGATTCAGAAAAAGGATTAATCGCCCAAGCCTTATATTCGCAGATTAAGATGCATCAACAATATGGTGGTGTTGTTCCTGAATTGGCATCACGTGACCATATTAAATGGCTTATCCCTTTAATTAATCAAACATTAGCAGAAGCAAATTTAAAGAAAAGTGATTTAAATGCAGTTGCCTATACGGCAGGCCCAGGATTAGTAGGAGCATTATTAGTTGGCGCCTGCTTTGCTAAAAGCTTAGCATTTAGTCTAGGCATACCCACCATTGCGGTTCATCATTTGGAAGCCCATTTATTAGCGGCTTTATTAGAAACAAATGCTTTGCATTTCCCATTTTTAGTTTTACTCGTTTCTGGTGGTCATACCCAATTAATAGAGGCAAAAAGCTTAGGTAATTATCAATTATTAGGCGATACGTTAGATGATGCCGTAGGCGAGGCTTTCGATAAAATAGCAAAATTAATGGGTATTCCTTATCCAGGTGGTGCCTTACTTGCAAGTCTTGCTGATGAATTTGCTCTCAAAAAGTTAACGCCTGGCTTTCCACCCTTTCCACGGCCAATGACAGATAGGCCTGGCCTCGATTTTAGTTTTAGTGGCTTAAAAACCCATGCTTTAACTGTTTGGCGAAAAAGCAAACAAGACGATCAGGCCCGAGCCGCAATAGCTTATGCCTTTCAACAAGCTATTGTGGATACTTTAATTATTAAATGTAGCCGAGCCGTCAAACAAACAAATTTGCAGCAATTAGTGGTAGCTGGAGGCGTTGGTGCAAATCGTACTTTGCGTACAGCACTAACAACATTAATGAAAGATAATCAAGGAGAAGTTTTTTTTCCACGCTTCGAGTACTGTACAGACAATGGTGCAATGGTTGCTTTTGCTGGCAGCTTACATTTAGAGCAGGGTAAACGAGATTTAGATTTAGCAGTTAATGTAAAAGCACGTTGGCCGCTAACTTAGAATCTGCCTTCAAATTAGATTGGCATTGTTGCGTGGATAAATTTTAGAGTTAATTATAACTAAAAGTAATCCTATGTTATTCCCGCACCCGCGTAGGTGGGGATCTATCCTTCAATGAACACTGAAGTTAACTTGTAGATGGATTCCCGCCTGCGCGGGAAAGACATTCATTATCTAAGCAACAAAGCTATATTAGGTACTTTGTTATTCCCGCATATTTTGTCATCCCCGCGTAGGCGGGGATCTATCCTTCAATGAACACTGAAGTTAACTTGTAGATGGATTCCCGCCTGCGCGGGAAAGACATTCATTATCTAAGCAACAAAGCTATATTAGGTACTTTGTTATTCCCGCATATTTTGTCATCCCCGCGTAGGCGGGGATCTATCCTTCAATGAACACTGAAGTTAACTTGTAGATGGATTCCCGCCTGCACGGGAAAGACATTCATTATCTAAGCAACAATGCCAAGTAGATTTCATAGACAGACTCTTAAAGGCTTTACAAGCAGCTAAGATGGTTCATTATCACTCTTTTTTTTCTTTTTCTTCGGGGTTCTTACCGTTTCAGGCGTAGCAGGATCAGTGAAGATAGGTTGTTCAGCAGCACTTGGAGGCTCTGATGCTGAATCCTCTTGCTGATCTGCGGTTGCATAGATTGGCTCTTCTGTAGGCTTATTAGCAGATTCATCTTCTATAATGATATCGGCTGTTTTTTCTTCTTCTTCAAATGCTTGATTAACTTGCTCGTCAACAACGATATCCTCAGTAACATCACTAAAACGGTGTTTAGAAAAGCTTAATTTAGGCTCGTCTCGATCAATTAACCGATTAATGTTATTACGATGTTTATAGATAATAAGAAACGTCATAAAAAATAAAGGAATAAAAACATCCACACTACCAAAGCCTAAAATACTATAAAGAGGCGCAAAAATTAGTGCAATTATAGAAGCTAGAGAGGCATAACCTGTGAAATTAGCAACAATAAGCCAAATTACTATCGTTGCAATACCGGTCACAAAGCTTAATCCCAATAGACCACCTAGTGCGGTAGCTACGCCTTTGCCACCCTGAAATTTAAAAAATACTGGATACATATGTCCTACCACTGCCGCAAGACAAGTAAAGCTGGTAATGATAGGGCCTAAACCTAGCGATCTAGCTAAAATAACAGGAATAAAACCTTTAAGCATATCCCCAACTAAAACTAAGGCTGCGTATTTCTTACCGGCAAGTCGCAAAACATTTGTTGCGCCGGGATTTAAAGAACCCTCTAATCGAGGATCAGGCAGAGAAAAAAGTCGACTTACAATAATAGCTGAACAAAAAGAGCCACAGATATAACCAAAAATGACAAAAATTATAAAAAGTAAAAAACCTAGCATCATGCCTCCAAGCAATGATTAGATTTCTTTGGAAACTCTACTTTTGCAGCGAGTTTTTAAAGAAGTCTACTTAATTTAATCCGCTTATTCTCACAAGTTTTTGTATAAATCTTACAAGAAAAAATAATTTTTTAAGCTCAAAAAAAGAGAAGGATATTATTATCTGTGAAAGTTAATTATTTGTGAAGGGCGATAATTAATTTAGTAAGTTTAAGCAGGCAAGAATAGGGCTTGTAAATTATTAGTATAACGTCGACCTAGTTCACTTACTTGCCAAAAATCCTTCGATAATTTAATTAAACCTTTACTTTCAGCCTCGTGTAATTTAGCTGCTAAAACGTTAAATGAAAGGCCCGTTCTTTCAGTAAAAAGGTTATTAGGTATAGGTTGTTGTAAGCGAGTAGTATTTAACATAAATTCAAATAATAAAGTTTCAGCCGATACTTTTTCTTTACCTACTAAAAATACTTTATCAGGATCTAGATAATCTTTAGGTTGCCGGTATTTTTGTGTACGGTAAATAATAGGCTCTGTATTAAACGTTAATTTACCATGCGCACCCGCACCTATCCCATAATAATCGCCAAATAACCAATAATTAAGATTATGGCGTGCTGTTTTGTTATGTTTGCTAAAGGCCGAGATTTCGTAACGTGTTAAGCCTTGTTCGCTGAGTAACTGAAACCCTGCCTGCTCTAATTCTTCAGTCACTTCTTCGTTAGGTAAATTAGGCTGTTTTTTATAGAAAACAGTATTAGGTTCGATAGTTAATTGATACCAAGAAAGGTGTTCTGGCTGATATTTAAATGCTTGTTCTAAATCATCCATACCTTGTTTTATTGTTTGATTTGGCAAGCCATACATTAGGTCAATATTAATATTTTCAAAACCAGCCAGTCTTGCCGCTTCAATAGCATGGTGAGCTTGTTTATCATTATGGATTCGCCCAAGGGTACGTAAATGATTGGGGTCGAAACTTTGAATGCCAAGTGATAAGCGATTAATACCAAGTTGCCGGTACGCTTGAAAGCGTTTTTGCTCAACTGTTCCTGGATTAGCTTCTAAGGTAATTTCAATGTCTGGCGCGAATGACAGGTATAATTGCAGTTGTTCAAGTAATTCGTTATAAGCATCTGCTGAAAATAAACTAGGCGTTCCGCCGCCAATAAAAATAGATACTATTTCTCGCTTGGGGAAATAAGTTAAGTCATTTTTTAAATCAGCAATTAATGCATCGATATAATTTTTTTCAGGTAAAATTTCCGGGCTTTTATGGGAATTAAAATCACAATAAGGACATTTACGAATACACCAGGGAATATGAATATAGAGCGAAGTAGGTAACATCATTTACAGGATACTGGCTTGTTAAACGCTGCAATAGTATCATGAGTTGCATTAGCTGTCCTAATTTGGACTTATAGATTTAAATTAATTTTAAAAAAGAGATAAAGTGACAGTAGAAAAAAGACAAAAACCTATTTGTAAAAAAAGAACAATAGTAGCTAAAACGAAAGTGTTTACTATTGAGCAACTACAATTACATTTTTCAAATGGTGAAGAACGTATTTATGAGCGTGTTGGAGGTCAGAATAGTGCAGGAGCAGTTTTAATTGTTGCTATCACAGCTGATGATAATCTTTTATTAGTACGGGAATATGGCGCCGGTGTAGATGACTATACACTTGCATTTCCTAAAGGCGTTATTGAGCCAGGTGAAGAGGCGATCGTTGCAGCTAATCGAGAATTACAAGAAGAAGTTGGTTTTGCAGCAAAAGAACTTTGTTGGCTAAAATCAATGTCGTTATCTCCTGGCTACTTTACCTCCCATACTGAATTGGTGTTAGCGCGTGATCTTTACTTAAGTTCATTACCGGGTGATGAGCCTGAGCCTATTGAAGTAGTTAAATGGCCATTAGCTGATTATGACAAGCTATTAAATGATCCAACTTTTTCAGAAGCGCGCAGTATTGCTGCGTTATTTTTAATTAAACAATGGTTAGAAAGGAAAAACAATGACTAATCGAGTTAAAGTTGCCGTAACCGGCGGAGCTGGCCAAATTGGCTACGCTTTATTATTTCGTATTGCTTCAGGCCAAATGTTTGGGCCTAATACTGAAGTTGAATTGCAACTACTTGAACTTGAGCAAGCACTGCCTGCTTTAAATGGAGTGGCAATGGAACTTGATGACTGTGCTTTTCCTTTATTAAAACGTATCGTTTGCACAGCAAATTTAAATGAAGCAATGAATGGTGTTAATTGGGCTTTATTGGTTGGCTCAGTACCCCGTAAACAGGGTATGGAGCGATCAGATTTACTACAAATAAATGGTGGTATTTTCACAAAACAGGGCCAAGCGATTAATGATAATGCCGCTGATGATGTACGCGTGTTTGTGGTTGGTAACCCTTGTAATACTAATTGCCTAATTGCCATGCATCATGCAAAAGATATTCCTAATGATCGTTTTTTTGCTATGACTACCTTAGATGAATTAAGGGCAAAAACACAATTAGCGAAACGTGCTAATGTTGATGTTACCGCAGTTACTAATATGACTATTTGGGGTAATCATTCATCAACCCAATATCCGGATTTTTATAATGCTAAAATTAATGGCCAGTCAGCTGCTACTGTCATTAATGACGAAGCCTGGTTAAAAGAAACATTTGTTTCAACAGTGCAACAGCGGGGCGCTGCTATCCTCAAAGCGCGAGGCCTTTCTTCAGCTGCTTCTGCTGCAAATGCTGTTATTCAAGGAGTAAGTAATTTAATTAATGATACCAATTCAAATGATTCATACTCGATGTGTCGCAGCTCGCAAGGTGAATATGGCGTAGATAAAGATTTAATTTTCTCTTTTCCATGCCGCACAGAACAAGGAAAATCAATTGTAGTTGAAGGGCTTGAACATAATGATTATGGCCGTAGTAAATTTGATGCTACGCTAAATGAACTACGTGAAGAAAGAGAAATGGTAAAATCACTAGGTTTATTGGATGATTAATATTTCTCCAATTGAAAGTTAATCCAACCCTTTAATGCTTTTAATTTGCTTGCCTAGATTAATTAAAAATCTAGGCAAATATATTATATTTATGAATGTTATAGACAAAGTGTAAGAGTCCCTTTAATCTAGAAAAACTAGCTGGCTCGCTTAAAGTTAATTAAATGGATCTAATGCCAAGGATAACAGGCTAAATTATATGTATGTTTCAGTAAAATTAAAATTTTTAATCTGTCTTATTATTGCTCTTGCCTGGTTAATACTTTGTTTTTGGTTGTCCTTACCCTGGATAGCAGATTTAGCTGTATATATATCAATTATCCCATCTTTAATTATTGTTTTTTCTATAGCTCTTATTCCTGGTTTCATGTTTATGTTTTTGCTTACAAGTTATCTTTTGGATCAACGTGAAAGTAAAAAAATTAATAATTATTATCCGCCCCTCACAATTCTTATTGCCGCTTATAATGAAGAAGAAATAATAAAATCTACTTTGATGGCAATTAAAAACCAAGTTTATCCCAATTATATAGAAACTATTTTAATTGACGATGGCTCGGAAGATAGAACAATAAAATATGCAGAGACGGTTGGTTTAGAAAACATACATATAATACAAGCGCAACATAATGGGAAGGCTGCTGCTTTAAATGTAGGTTTAACCAAAGCTAAGTTTGATTGGATAATTACTTTAGATGCAGATACTTATTTATTACCTAATGCAATTAAAGAACTTGTGAATAAATTATTTAGTGGTCCTGAGGGAACTATCGCTTGTGCTGGCTCAGTCTATGTAAAAAATTCTCGCCAAACATTAATGACTAGAATCCAAGAATGGGATTATTTTCATGCAATCGCTGTGATTAAACGATCACAAAGTCTTTTGCAAGGCACGTTAGTAGCTCAAGGTGCATTTTCTATTTATAAAAAAACTGCTCTAGAAGAAATAGGTGGCTGGCCATTATTAGTTGGTGAAGATATTGTACTCACTTGGGCATTACTCAATAAGGGGTATCGTATTGACTTTGCTGAGAAAGCTATTTGTTTTACGAGCGTTCCCACTACCTATCGTCAGTTCTTTTATCAGCGAAGTCGATGGGCTCGAGGCTTAATAGAAGCATTTTATCATCATATTAGAACATTAATAAGACCCCGTTTAGCTACTTTCTATGTTTATTGGAACTTAGGCTTTATTCTCTTTGATACAATATTCTTTTTCGTTTTTATTCCGGGTTTAATAGCTGCATTATTTGGTTATTACTTTATTGCAGGCCCGATGACATTAGCTCTTATCCCTCTAGCTCTTCTGAACAATCTTATTTTTTTCATAGGTCAAAAAGATTTGTTTAAATTAAGTGGATTACGAGTAAGAAAAAATATAATGGGTTTTATTCTATATCTTTTGTTTTACCAATTTTTAATGAACCCTGCGGTTATTCACGGTTATTTTTCAGAATTAATAAGAATTAAAAAAACCTGGGGAACAAAATGAAGCGCATATTTTATACTCTAGCCCTTTTAATATTTGTTATCTCAGTTAATGGCATCGTTTCGACTTGGGCTGCGGAAGATAATACTATAGAGCAAAAATATTCCTTAGCACAAAAGCTTATTGCAGAACGAAGATATCAAGAAGCAATTAAGCTTTTGGAAGAAGTAAAAGTTAATAATAAAAAGCCAGACGTAGATATTACTTTAGGCGACACTTATGTCATGTTAGATAATTTACAGATGGCCCTATATTATTATAAATCTGCTCTTGATAAAGCGAAGTTAAGCAACAATGAAGTCATGGCCCGCATTTCTCTCTTCCGTATCGCCCGTATGCAGATAAGTTTAGATCAGGTTCAAGAAGCTATTATAAATTATGAATTGTTATTGAATATGAATTTATCCTCAGAAGATAGAGGCATTGCTGAAGAAGGTTTACAAAAAGCTCAAGCTATCTTATTGGGCAAGAAACTACAACAAGCCGCTACTTTTATTGAACAAGGGAAAGGGACAGTAGCTTTTGATCTTATCAAAAATGATTTGGAAAAAAATAAAGATAATTACCGTTTACAAATTATTGCTGGCCAAAGCTTAGCTTTAATGAATAAACCTCAAGAAGCATTAATACATTTTCAGCAGGCTCTTGATTTAAGCATTTCTAATGATGAGAATAATACTGCACTTTTAAATATAATTAAAATGCAATACTGGTTAGGTGATAATCAAGCAGCCCAAAAATCTTTGGTAGAACTGCAAAAGTTACCTTTATCTGAGCAAAATAAACAGCAGCTTAATAATATTATTGAACAATCCGTGGCTACTCCTAAAGCTCTTGAACAAAAAAGCGCTGAGGAAGCTCAAGAGGTTTTACTTGGTGATAAGTTACAAAAAGCTACAGTGCTTATAAAACGAGAGAAAGGTAAGGCTGCTTACACAATTATCAAAGATGAGTTAGAAAAAAATATAAGTAGTTATCGTTTACAATTTGTGGCTGGACAAAGTTTAGCGATGATGGGAAAACCAGCGGAAGCGTTAGATCATTTTCAACGCGCTCTAGCGTTAAGTCAGACCAATGAACAAAAAATAGCAACGCTTTTAAATATACTTAAAATGCAATATTGGTTGAAGAGTAATTCAGCGCAGCAGACGTTAAATCAATTACAAAAACTATCATTATCTACGCAAGATAAACAGCAGCTGGATAAAATAATTACTAATTCAACAATAGTGCTTGGATTAAATACAGATGATACAAAAACTGAGGTTAATGAGACACTATTAGGGGAAAAGTTACAGCGTGCTATTGTTCTTATTGAGCGAGGGCAAGGTAAGGCTGCTTATGCAATTATTAAAGATGAATTAGAAAAAAATGATAAAAGTTATCGTCTGCAATTTGTGGCTGGACAAAGTTTGGCAATGATGGAAAGGCCACAAGAAGCGTTAAGGTATTTTCAACGAGCTTTATCACTAAGCCAAAATGAAGAGCAAAGAGTATCGACTCTTTTGAATATCCTTAAAATGCAGTATTGGTTGAAAGATAATTCAGCACAGCAAACTTTAAATCAGCTGCAAAAATTAAATTTATCTGCGCAAGAAAGGAGGCAGTTAGATAAGATAGTTAGTAACTCAAAGGCAGCGCCTGGAACGAATCCAGATAAAAATGAAATGAATGAGTCACTACTAGGGGAAAAGTTACAGCGCGCCATTGCCTTTATTGAGCAAGGGCGAGGTAAGGCTGCTTACGCAATTATTAAAGACGAATTAGAGAAAAATAATAAAAGTTATCGCCTACAATTTGTGGCTGGACAAAGTTTGGCAATAATGGAAAAGCCAAAGGAAGCATTAAATCATTTTCAACTTGCTTCTGAATTAAGTGAAAATGATGAGCAAAAAATCGCAACTCTCTTAAATATACTTAAGATGCACTATTGGTTATTAAATTTAAAAGCTGCTGAAAATACTTTAAAAGAGTTACATGCATTACCATTAACACCAAAAGATAAAAAGGAAATTATTGAATTAACTATAAAATCTAGACTTAAAAAAGCAAGTCGTGTTGGTAAAAATCCTACTGATTTAGCGATGGAACGAATTCGACTAGCCCTTAAAAAGGAAAAACCGCGAGAGGCTTTAGCTCTTTTACTTAAATACCCGAATAAAACATCTTACCTTTATTATTTAACTGCCGGTGATGTATTATTTTTACTTGAGGATCCCCGTAACTCAGAAGATTACTATATAGCTGCTTATAAGAAGGCAACAAACCAAGAAGAAAGAAAAGCTGCACTTTTTGGTATTGGTAAAACGACATTATGGCTTGAAGAATATGAAAAAGGGCTAGCCGCTTATAGAGAATTATCAACCTTCTCCTTAACAAAAGATGATAAAGAGATCGTAACTACTGGCTTGGTTATTTCCATTACTAACTTAGATTTTCCCCGTAAAGCACTAACATTAGTAGAGAACACACCTAGTTTTAATTATCCTATGAGTGTTATTGCTGCTACTAGAGCTGCTCTGTATTCGGGCTTAGCTTATAAAGCTCAGGCTATTTGGTTAGGAAATCTCAAAACGTTACAAAAAATTCCTCCTGGACATTTTCTCCAACGGCAAATAAGAGAAATTAATTGGCTCTTATTACAAGAAACTTCTACTGCAGCGCTCGGCACTAATTATTATACTGTTAAAGATACAGACGACTTTGTAATAACGCGACAATCTGCGGATTATAGTTACAGAACTTTTGGTATCAATTCAAATACAATTTCCGTTGTAGGCCAGAATTTTTATACCGATCCTCAATACAAAATTAAAATGAATTATTTCTCTATTCGTCAAATATTTACAAATATTGAAGACGATCTAGATTTAGATTTTACAGCAACCGCGGCCGAGCTTCGCTATGGATACCCTCTAGATCAATCACCATGGCGACCTATGTTATGGCGGGCCGGATTATTTTATCATCCTAATGATTATTTAGTATTTAATACTTACAATAGTCAAGAAGTTGTTGAAGCAATTCCGGCTCTGCAAGAAGGCATTCTTATCAATACAACAGAAGGCGGATTCATTTTTCATCCCATAACTCGACTTTATACCCGTTTTGCTTTTTTTCATAACCGTTTCACTGATGGTAATAGACGTAATGGTAAATCAATGGCATTTAGCTATCAGCTTATCCGTCAACTTGCACTATTTGTTGAATTACGTTATCGAGGTTATCGTAATTCTCTTTATAGTAATGGTAATTATTTTAGTCCTGCTAAATTAGAAGAAAAAACAATTAATGTTATTCTTAAAAGACGTTTTACGGCAACTTGGGCTATTTATGCTGAAGGCGGGGTGGGTGATCAAACTATATTGCCAACGCCATTCGATCAAGAAAGTAAGGCACCTGTACTTTCTTATGATATAAACTTAACCGGTGCATTAACAGATAATCTACGACTTAATTTAGTTTATGGCTACAGTCGAAATGCGTTTGGTTCCTTTATGGGAAGCTATGCTCGAACTTATTTTGCTGCAAATTTAAAGCTCTTTATCCTCTAAAAAGTAAGACTAGGATCAACCCCCCTTACCTAAAAATTTAGTTAGATAGACTTTGACTTGATATTACAATTTCATTTTCTACTTTATATTTACTTTCAAAAAACATGTGCCGACTAAAATCATTTGGCCCTGACTTAAATATAGGTAATACATAAAAATTAGGATTAAAATTAAATTGTTTACAAGTCTTTTCAACTAATTTGGCAAGATAGATGTCTGTAGATAACGCTTTTTTATAATAAGGAAGTCGAGATTCAAAATAGTTTTTTAGCTCTTTTTTAGAAATTGGATCAACAAGTTCTAATTTTGAGGTAAACAATTTATCTAAAGCTTCAATCTCAAATATATAAGCATTAGTTTCAGTATTTTTTATATTTGCTGCAACATTAAAGGCGTGCCCCACTTCATGAATAATAGCGCCGATAATTTCAATCCTAGGTTGACTTAAGAAACTTTGTTTAATAGCAATGGTTTGATTCATTATCCAGTTTGGATGATGTCTACTTAAAAGCTGATAAGTATTTTTATTAATAAAAATAGCTGGATTTTTACAAGCTCCTGTAAAATCCTTAGGCGGTTGTAGTATATCAATAACTAATTTAGGTATTTGAGCACATACTCCATTATTAAGGCCAAGTTTACCAATTAATTGACAGATTGCGATAAGTTGCTGAATTTCTGTTTCTGTAAGCATTATGAACCTCTTCGTAATCTAAATTACATTTGCAAATGACACAAAAATTAAATGATTAAATTTAGTGACCAATGATTATTCTTCGTGCTTATTCATTAGTCAATAAGTTTAATAATTTTTTTTGCTCAATGAGGTTCGCTGCTTACTACAATAAAAATTTAACTTTAATGCTTAAAATGTCTCACTCCGGTAAATATCATAGCAATATTGGCTGCATTAGCGGCTGCTATAATTTGTCCATCGCGGATTGAACCACCTGGTTGAATAATTGCCGTAATGCCAGCTTTGGCAATTAGCTCAATACTGTCAGGAAAAGGGAAAAAAGCATCAGATGCTAAAATTGAACCTTGACTAGAGAAGCCTGCTTGCTCTGCTTGCCATAATGCAATACGGGTACTCATTACACGACTTGTTTGTCCTGCGCCTATCCCAATAGTTGCTAAGTCCTTAGCTAGTACAATGGCATTTGACTTGACATATTTAACAGCTTGCCAGGCAAAGAGTAAATCTTGCTGCTGCTCTTTTGTAGGCCTTTTCTCAGTAACGATCATAAACTTATTGATATCAATAGGAAAATTATCATGTTCTTGAACTAAGAATCCGCCGTCAATATGTCGCATATCAAGTTTGAATTGATCATTTACAGGTAAATTGCCGGTTTCTAAAACTCGAATATTGGGTTTAGTTGCTAAAACTTTTCTCGCAGCATCACTAATAATTGGCGCAATAATCACTTCAGCAAATTGAGTTGCCAATAAGGTGCTTGCCGTGTCTTCTTCTAGACAATGATTAAAGGCTAAAATACCGCCGTAACTTGACACAGGATCAGTTTGATAGGCGCGTTGATAAGCTTGAAGTTGATTGCTTGCTAAAGCGATACCACATGGATTACCATGTTTAACAATAACGCAGGCCGCAGTAGTTGATGCGAAAGCGCGTACACAATCTAGCGCTGCATCAGCATCCAATAAGTTATTGTAAGAAAGTGCTTTGCCTTGAATAACCTTAGCAAGAGCGAGAGAGCCTGGTAGTGCATTTTTATCTGTATAAAAAATAGCTTGTTGATGAGGATTTTCTCCATAACGCAAATCATATTGTTTGTTAAATTGGCAAGTTAGCGTAGTAGGAAAACCACTAGGCGTTTTTTCGTCATTTAAAGCATTGAGATAATTGGAAATAGCCGCATCATAAGCAGCCGTATGTGCAAATGCTTTTTTTGCCAGGTTAAAGCGCCAGTCTTTAGGCATTTTCTTTAAATTAATATATTCTGCTAATTCTTGATAATCGTGAGGGTTAACAACAACTATAAGATGGGCATGGTTCTTTGCTGCTGCTCGAACCATAGCAGGACCGCCGATATCAATATTTTCAATTGCTTCAGAAAATTTACAATCTGGATCACTAATAACTTGTTCAAAAGGGTAGAGATTAACGATCAAAATATCAAACGGCTTAATGGCATGTTGTTTTAAGACATGCTGATCTTGTTTTCCACGCGCTAGTAAACCAGCATGAATAGCTGGATGCAGTGTTTTAACACGCCCATCTAATATTTCAGGAAAATGGGTACAATCACTCACTTCAGTAACAGGAAGTTTCGCTTGACGTAATAAGGCGGCAGTATTTCCTGTGGCAACTAATTCAATATTATGCTCATGAAGTGTAGTGGCTATGTCAATTAAGCCATTTTTATTAGAAACACTTAATAACGCTCTTTTAGGGCTAAAAGGGAGCATGTACTTCTCCAATTATATAGTTTTTAATATATAGCTTTACCCATTGCTGCCTTTTCTAAAGCTGAGTAGGTAAGAGTATAGATGTTTTGATTTAACGACATGTAAATACAAGTAATGACCAATCTGCCAAAGTATCCGTTTGCTGATGAACAAAATCAGATTGATAAGCCTCTATTAAGCTAGCTGTTTGTTCATTTAAAATACCTGAAACGACCAACATGCCTTGTTTATTAAGTAATTGTTTAAATTTGTCTTTTAATTGCAGTAAAGGTGTTAAAAGAATATTGGCAATAAGTAAATCAACTTTAACAGTCAGTTTATCAGGCGAAGTTATAATTAATTGTTGTGCATTAATTTTATTAACTTCAGCATTACTTTGGGTGGCTTGTAATGCTTGTGGGTCAATGTCAACAGCATGGACAAGTTGAGCGTCTAATTTTAAAGCAGCTAAAGCTAGGATCCCTGAACCACAGCCGTAATCAATCATTACTTTAGAGGACAGGTCTGCTTTAGCAAGCCAAGTTAAGCAAAGTTGCGTAGTAGGATGAGTCCCTGTACCAAAGGCAAGTCCTGGATCTAAGATTAAATTGATTTCTTTAGGGCTTGGTGGTGTAAGCCAAGATGGGCAAACCCATAAACGGTCACCAAAGCATTGCGGTTTAAAATCGTCCATCCAGGCTCTTTCCCAATCCTGATCAGGTAGTTTAGAAATAGTTACCTGCAAATGTGTATACAACTTAGATAAATTACGGGCAATTTCTTGAGCTAGTTCTTCATATAGGAAGAGTGCTTTTATTGTTACTTCGGGCCATAAAGGTGTTGCACCTGGTAGGGGCTCTAGAACGGGGTCATCATTTTTATCGCTTAAAGTAATTGATAGCGCGCCACTTGTTTCAAGAATATCGCTTAAATTCTCAACTTCATCAGGGCGACATGCTTCAATTTCTAACTGATACCACACAGTTTAAGATTCCTTTAACATCGATTCTAAATAATGAATATTGGTTCCACCCTCGACAAAGCTTTTATCATGCATAATTCGCTGATGCAACTCAATATTGGTTTTAATGCCTTCAATAATAATTTCATCTAACGCATTACGCATTCGACCAATAGCTTCTTTACGTGTTTTACCATAACTAATTAATTTACCAATCATAGAATCGTAATTAGGCGGTACGGTATAGCTACTATAAATATGAGAGTCAAATCGAATACCTGGTCCACCTGGCTGGTGTAATAAGCGAATAGTGCCAGGCGAAGGCATGAATGTGCGTGGATCTTCTGCGTTGATACGACATTCAATAGCATGACCAGTTAATTGAATATCTTCTTGTTTTAATGTGAAAGGTACTTCACTGGCAATTTTAATTTGCTCTTTAATTAAATCAATACCGGTAATCAACTCGGTAACAGGATGCTCTACCTGAATACGGGTATTCATTTCGATGAAATAAAAGCAGCCATCTTGATAGAGAAATTCAAACGTTCCTGCACCTCGATATTTTAATTCTGAACAAGCCTTTACTACTCGATCTCCAATTTCTTTCCGTAATTCTGGCGATATTCCAGGTGCTGGCGCTTCTTCTACTACTTTTTGGTGCCGTCTTTGCATAGAGCAATCACGCTCCCCTAGGTGTATAGCTTTTCCTTTGCCATCGCCTAACACTTGAAATTCAATATGGCGTGGATTTTCTAAGAATTTTTCCATATATACGGTAGGATTATTAAAAGCGGCTTTAGCTTCACTACGTGTTAAAGCAATTGCATTTAGTAAGTTTGATTCACTATGAACAACACGCATACCACGGCCGCCACCACCGCCAGCCGCTTTAATGATAATTGGATAACCAATTTCTCTAGCAAGTTTTATATTTTCCTGATCATTTTCTGAGAGTGGGCCATCTGAACCTGGAACACAAGGAACGCCAGCTTTTTTCATTGCAGTAATGGCTGATACTTTGTCACCCATTAAACGAATGGTGTCACTATGAGGGCCAATAAAGGTAAAGCCGCTTTGCTCAACAATATCGGCAAAATCAGCATTTTCTGATAAAAAGCCATAACCAGGATGGATAGCAACAGCATCCGTTATTTCAGCAGCTGAAATAATAGCAGGAATATTTAAATAGCTTTTTTGAGAAGGTGCAGGGCCAATACAAACTGTTTCATCAGCCAGTCGTACATGTAATAAATCTTTATCGACGCTTGAATGAACAGCAACTGTTTGTATACCTAGCTCTTTACAGGCACGCAAAATACGTAAAGCGATTTCACCACGATTAGCAATCACAATTTTGTTAAGCATGCACAACTTCCTTACTCAATAATAAATAACACTTGGTCATATTCAACCGGATCACCATTGTTTGCGCAGATATCGATAATTTTACCTGCTCTATCAGCTTCAATTTCATTAAACATTTTCATCGCTTCAACAATACACAATGTATCGCCTGCTTTGACTTGTTGGCCGACAGTTACAAAAGCGGGTGCATCAGGTGAAGGGGAAGTATACATTGTACCAACCATAGGAGAACGAATTTGATGACCTGATATTGAATTCTCTGTGGTTTTTACTTCAGTTATATCTGTGGTTGGTTGAATTTGAGGTGGTATATGAGTTGGCAAATTAGGCTGGGAGGGGGCCGTAATGTAGCGAGGTGGCGCTATCTCAGTGGGAGGATAGCTATAACGACTTAGACGAACGGACTCTTCACCTTCCTTGATTTCTATTTCTGAAATACCTGTTTCTTCCAACAATTCAATAAGTTTTTTGATTTTGCGGATATCCATTAATATAGCTCTCTCTCAATTAGATTCTTCTAAAATGGCTTGTAGGGCTAATCGATAGCCTCTAACACCAAATCCTGTTATGACACCTTGAGCAATATCAGACAAATAAGAAAAATGTCTAAAGGGCTCACGCGCATAAATATTGGAAATATGTACTTCAAAGAAAGGTATAGCCACGGCACTTAATGCATCGCGAAGCGCAACACTCGTATGGGTAAAAGCAGCAGGATTAATAATGATGTAATCAATACTAGCATCAGCAGCTTGATGGATAGCATCAATTAATGCTGCTTCGCTATTGCTTTGAAAACAACTTAAATCCCAGCCCTTATCTGTTGCTAGTTTGCGCAAACTATTATTAATATCTGCCAGATTTGTTGAACCGTATACAGAAGGTTCACGTGTACCTAGTCTGTTTAAATTTGGTCCATGTAAAACTAAAATTTTTTTCATTTTGGGTGAAATAAACAACATTTTTGCGATTCTGCCTGAAGTTAAAGCTAATGTCTAGAACTAAGATGATATCGGCAAGATCAAAGCATAATTGTTACCAGGTTTTAGAAAAATTTATTTGGCAACCTACTTTATTGCCAAAGATATAAAGCATAAATTCACTTCAAATTGTAAATTAAGTTTTGTTGGAATAAATTTTGAGTTGAAGTAATCTAGCCCGGGGAAAAGAATATATGAACTCTACTTGACCAAGGTAGCTAGAAAAGATAAACAAGCTATCCTGGTCTAATAATTTAGAAAAGCGGCTAATAACTGTATTTTTTAGATAATTTGCCTTTGTTAGCAAAATTAATTTAAGGCTTCCAATCTCCAGTGGGAGGCAATATGGTTGGTTCAAGCGGCATAAGAAGCCATAAAATAATATAGACTAAAAACGCAGACCCACCCACCAGAAAAAAGAGGACAAACAATAGCCTTACCCACAGGGGATCCATATTAAAATAAGCTGCTAACCCACCACAAACACCAGCAATCTTTTTGTCAGTACGTGAGCGATATAATTTTTTATAAGGTTTCTGTAATTCAGTCATTGCTATTCCATTTAATCTATATATTTACTATTTTACCATTTATTTTCGTTAATGTAGGTAAATTATTCAATTTTTAAGCCATTCACTGAGTGATTAACCATTTTTAATAGGCGTTCTGTAATGCCTGCCCAACTCTTTCCTAGTGGAGGAAGCTCGACAAGAATGGTAGAGGCAGATGAGTTATCTGCCTGACGAAGCTGATAATAAAGCTCGTAAGCAACTTCACGCGAGTTTAATGAAAATTGATAATAAAGGTTTTTATTTAAATTTAATTTTTTGCTAAATGAAAAAATATAGGCATTAGGATATAAATCTAATAAGCGATTTAACTCTTTAGCCGTCCTAAAGCAATAAAGTGGTTTTTCGGGTTGATAATGGGTCAATAAGCGGCCAGATACACGTATGTTGCTCTCATTTTTTGCTGTTTCTATTGCTATAGTCGTTTGAATAGATTGCTCATCGATTAAGCCATGTCTTAATACTTGATAGTGAATAGGTGAGGTAGCATCAATAATAGTTGATTCAATGCCTATTTCACAGCGCCCTCCATCTAATATTAATAATGGTTGATTACTAAAACTTTGTTGCACATGCAACGCTGTGGTAGGGCTAATCTTGCCAAAGGGGTTTGCTGAAGGAGCCACTAGAGGAAAATTTAAAGCTTGCAGTAATGATTGGGCAACTGGATGTTTAGGACAGCGGATAGCAACCGTATTTTGGCCGCCTGTAACTAAAGGGTTAACCATATTCGGTTGGCAATTAAAGACAATGGTTAAAGGACCTGGCCAAAAAGTATCAATTAATTTTTGAGCATACGGGGGTATAGAGGTAACCCATCTAGTTAAATCACAGTCTTTAGCCACATGCATAATTAACGGATGATTAATAGGTCGGTTTTTGAGAGCAAAAATTTTTAAGATAGCTTCTTCATCTTCCGCATTACCTGCTAAACCATAAACGGTTTCAGTTGGTATGGCGACCAGATTCCCTACGTTTAGTTCAGTAATTGCTTCATTAATATTTTGTGTAATAGTACTCATAATTTAAGTAACTTAACTTGGCTAGTTCTAGCGCTTTTTATTAAGTTCCTATAATGATAAAGGTACATACAGTTTGGTTGTTGTATGTGATTTGAACCTAATATTGCGCTATATCTGCAAATGAAAGATTTTATTGTACTAAAAACAAGCATAAAGAGTCTAAGATTTCTTATTAATTTATTTCCGTTTTGCAGATATTCTAGGTAAACGGTATAACATTTACAAATTTTAATCTATGAAGGTAGCCAAAACCAGGAACAAATAATGAGTATATTTTGAGAGTTATTAAATAACTGATGTTTTTTGTAAGAATCAAAATAAAACATATCTTGCTCAGACAAAGGATAAGGCGTACCTGCGTACGTTAAAATGCCACTACCTTGTAAGACAAGCCAGCACTCATTTTCAATATGACAATCTAGGGGCGTTTCTCCACCAGGCTGCAAGTGAAAAAAAGTCGCTTCGAAAGGAGGTTTGGCATTAAATTGGATAGGATAAATTTGTAAATCATTATTAACTGTTTCGACTTTTTTAAAGCTTAATTTTGGGTTATACATAGCTAACATGATTATTTTCCTCATAAAATTTATTGGCCGAATTAATATCAAAGACGCAATTTTCAGACGATAAATCGTAGATTTCTTTTTCACTGATACTGTTAATAATGGTTGCGCTTCGCCATGCCATCAAACAGAAATTAGGATCAGCTAACCCATGCATATGTCGAGATGCATTTTGTACATAAATTCGGTTGGATTTTGGCCCATCCCATTGAAGGGAGAAGTCTTGATTAACGATATAATGGTCGTTTTGCAAAGGAATTCGGTCTGCAAGTGATTCTAAATAGGAGGGATATGCCCATTTATAACCCGTACATAAAATAATAATATCTGCTGAAATGACTTGAGCGTATTTGGAATGAAATTCCTGAATAGCTAAATTGTAACCGTTACTGCTTTTGGTAATTTTTTTGAGTTCATGATTAAAAATTAGTTTATAGAAACGTCCCTTATTTTCTAAAAATTCTAAAATATACATCTTACGATAAATTGAATTTAAAAGGCTTAAAGAGATGCCATCGCTTACGAGTTTATGTTGATTGAGAAAAGAAATTTTTTGTTCTTCGGACAAATTAAAAAAATAATGATTAAAAGAAGGAGTAAATAAATCATTAGTAAACGTTGAATCATCAAGTGGGGCAAACAGATTGCGCCGTGTTATCCAAATTAATTTCTGAGGTAAATTTGAGGTATCTGATAAAATATCATGGATTATTTCAGCGCCACTTTGCCCACCTCCGATGATTGCAACTTTTTTCCCTTGTAGGTTATGTTTATATTTTAAAAAGTCTTTATTATGAAAAACAGAATGACTTAAATAATTCTTTGCTGCATCCGGAATATGAGCAGATAAACCATTTCCTAATACTAAATGCTGAGATTGAATGATTCTTTTTGATGTTCGCATAGTAAACAATGCTTTCGTAAATTGAATATCTTCAACTTGTTCTTTAAATATTAGATTAGGTAGCGAGCGGCTAACCCAATTTAGATAATGATTAAATTCCATTCTGAAAACATGACTAAATTGCGCATTCATAAATCGATACAGGCGTTTATGTTTAGCTAAATAGGAAATAAAAGAGTAAGGATTAGTTGGATCAACTAAGGTCACTAAATCTTTTAAATAACTTACTTGAATTTCGGCCTCTTTAATGAGCATACCTGGGTGCCAAATAAACGCTGGATTTTGATCAAAGAAATAACTTTTTAATGATTTTATTGGGGATAAAAGTGCGGCTAGACTTAAGTTAAAGGGGCCTATACCTACGCCTAATAAATCTACTACAGACGTTTGATTTCCTTTAATCATATTATCTCCTGTTAATGAATGATCGAATCTGCGGTAAGGGGCGTTTGATTAATAGTTAATTTTCTATGAAAAGGTAGTGAGGGTTTAGTGAATAATTGATGAATAGACGGCTGATTTGGATAGCCAAGTGCTTGCCAAAGCCCCTGACCTAGTTTTGGCATAAAAGGTGATATGAAAAGAGAAAAAGCTTGTAGCCACCAAAAATTAGAAGAGGCATAAGGAGGTAATTGATTAGCAAGTTTTAACCATAAGCTAATATTTTTAATTGCTTGATGAGGAAAAAAATGATTAGGTTGTAAAACTTGTTTATTTACATCTAAAAGCTTTTGTAAGTGATCTTTTAAATCTGAATCACAAGAATTAGGTTGTGAATCTGGTAGCATTGCTTGCATTTTAAGAACTAATTGGTTTTGCCAATCAAGTGTTTGATTATAAAAAATTGAAAAGTCTTGTGAAGAAAAGTTGCCTGAACTTGTATGTATATCTATCGATGCTAAATAAAGCCTAATAATATCACTAGAAAGTTGCTGATGATTAATAACATCATCTACCCAGATAGCATGACGACGACTGGTAGAAAATTTTAAGCCATTTAAATTAAAAAAATAATTTATCAAATAGAAATCAAAAGGCTTATACTCAGGAAGATAGGAGCTGATACCTAAGATACTACTAATAAATGGTATAAAATTATCATGACCAAAGCTAGCAATAGTAATAGTGGAAGAGTCAATAGCGAACGCATTAAGGTTATTACCTTCAATTTTCCCCTGCAATTCTCCTAACATTAAAGCGTAAGCAAATACAAAACCATAACTAAAAAAAGTACTGCTCTGATTACACTTTAATCCCCATGCAGCTTGCGTGGTTAATCGGAACAAGTAATTCTGCTTATGTAAAAATTGATGATAAAGCTGCTCAAGCTTTAAGTTAATTCCTTTATTTTTTAAAGGTGGCGGTGATTTTAAACAAAGAAAAATATTTTCTACTTGCTTAATAAGTTCTTGGTTATTTTGTTGAATAATTTCTTCTGGACGATAATGAGTCCCACAGGCCTCACAAAAATAGCTTTCTGTTTTTTCTTTGCATGATGGGCAAAATCCGATTTGCCAACAACCAACTTTAAAGCGTTGATTAATGCTATCCCAAATCATATTCTCTTTTAATTTTTGGCAAGCATTCTTATTTTGCAATGTCTGGAAAATTATTTCATGCCATCGAAGATACGTTTGCATCAATAGGGGATGGCTAGGTTGTACAAAATGGGCAATTTCAATATCCATTGCCTTTAAATCTGCAGCAATTAGGGGATTATAAAAACTACAAATGTATTCTGGTGTTGTCAGTTTTTTAGCCGCTTGCAGCATAACATACGATTCAAAATCATCAGTTCCGGTTAGTATTGTGGCTTGATGACCCGATATACGTAGATGCCGAGCAAGAATATCCGCACTTAAATAAGGGCCACCGATATGGCCTAGGTGTAATCTGCCATTGGGTGTAGGAAAAGCAGGTATTAATAAATATTTTTTTTGATTTAACATCGTTTACATCCCTTTAACTTCGATTTATTTATTAAGTTTTAGTCCATATTTTGCAATGAATTAACGAATGGTTTATGAGGCAATAAATGGATATGTTTTTTTAATTCAGTAGACATAATTTGAATAGAAGATTGCCAAGCTCTATTTGAAATTTCTAGGGATTTTATTTTATCCCTAGCAATGACAGCATTCACCAAATCCTGACAGTCATGAATGTATGCAAGAATAGTTTCTCGGTTAGTATTATGACGGCTTAAGCACAAAAAATGATAACGAGCAGCATTTTCATAAAGAATATCCTTCATTTTAAGTAACCAAGGTGATTTGCATGCCTTAATCAATGTAGAGCTAAATTCTTTTTCCATAGCATGCCAGGTATACGAATCGAGAGTATCATTGGTTTTCATAAATTTTGAATATCGATACCAGCAAGCTATGATTTCTGCTTCCCAATGGTCATCACCATTTTCAATGGCTAACTCTAATGCTATGTTTTCAATACGCATTCTGTTTGTGTAAATATCATATAACTCGTCTAAGGAGAGAGTTGGTACACAAAAGCCGCACTGTTCTTTAAAATGAACGAGTCCATTTGTTATTAAGCGAGATAGTGCCTCTCGCAGTGGGCTAAAGCCAACACCATATTTTTGTTTTAAGTTCTCTAACTGTAATTTAGTGCCTGGCGCAAAATAACCCCTCAGTATGTCTTGACGTAACTTCTCTGTAATTTGCGATGCTTTAGTTTGTTTTCTTAATTTATTTAGCATCATCTGGCCTGGTAAAATTAATAAAACTCAATTATGCATGATTTTCGAAAATTTTAAAATAATCGAAAATATTTATTTGTATTTTTTCTAACTTTTGTTCCATTAAATATTTGATTCTTGTGTTGTTAACAAAAAAGCAGACTGAATACCTAATAGCCTGAAAATTAAGTTACTGATTTTAAAATTTAAAAAATTATGGTAGTTTGATTGTTACCTGTTAGAATTACGTCCTTGAATTCGAGAGTAAGGCCAACCTCTTAGTCTTAAATTCTACGATGCAATTAAAATAGGCACTCAATAATTGCTTTTGTTACCATGCTTGTTCATAGCTAGGATGTTATGAATCAACCATTTTAATAAAAAAGTAAGCTTATTTTGTTGTACCTATTATCTCTAGCGGTAAAAAGGAATAGTACAACAATCAAAGGACTTTGTTTTAAATGGAGGATTAGTTATGCGCACATGGATTAGATTAACGACGTGAGCATTCTAAATGGATTTGCTTCATGTGTATTAACTGAAGGAGTTAAGATTAATGCACTCAAATTTTTATTTATCACCTGTTGCAGCAGCTTGCTTAGCGCTTAGTGTAGTTTCTTCTGTTCAAGCAGCCGAATCTGTTTCTTTAAATAAGGCTTCTCTAGATACTATTAAGAAACAATTTACTCTTAATATATCATCAGAGATGACACTGTTTAGTACTAATAGCTTGAATTTTATTAAGCAGCATACAGATAAAAATAAAATTAGTCATATTCGTTTGCAGCAACAATATGAAGGGTTCGTAGTGATTGGTGGTTATGCGATTATCCATGCCCCACAGACAGCCCAGTCGATTCTAGCAAGCGGAAATAATACTGATGTAAAAATGAATGGTATTGTTTATCGAGGTTTACAAGGCGATCTAGGTAAACCATCACCAACTTTTGTGAAAAATGCCAAAAATGCATTACAGCAGTTTAAAGCGCAGTTTGCTAATCACTTAGTAAGTGAAGAAACAGTTAAACCAGTCGTTTACATTGACAAGGATTCAAAAGCGCATTGGGCTTATAGAGTTAGCGTATTTGTTACTTATCAAGATAAAATTCCTGAGAGACCAACTGCTATAATTGATGCCGCAACTTACCGACCTTTTATTCAGTGGAATGATGTAAAAACTGAGCGTTCCGCAGTAAAGGGTAAAGGTTATGGTGGTAATAAGAAAGTAGGTCGTTTTTCATATGGTGATGAATTAGCTTATCTTGAATTAACACGTGATGCAGATTCTGCTAAATGTTATATGGAAAATGATGGCGTACGTGTAGTAGATATGGAACATCGTTATTCTTCTAGAAATAACCCTATGGCATTTGATTGCAAAGACACAGTAGGTGAAGATGGTATCTACTGGACAGGCTATAAAGCGGATGGCTACGATAAAGAAAACGGTGCTTATTCTCCTACCAATGATGCTCACTATGCAGGTTATGTAATTAACCATATGTATAAAGACTGGTATGGCATTAACGCACTTTCTAAATCTGATGGTTCACCAATGCAATTAGTCATGCGTGTTCATTATGGTAATGGCTATGAAAATGCTTATTGGGACGGCCGCCAAATGACCTTTGGTGATGGCGAAGATATGATGTATCCGCTTGTCTCACTTGGCGTTGGTGCTCATGAAATTAGCCATGGTTTTACTGAACAGCATTCTAATCTAGAATATTATGGCCAGTCAGGCGGTATGAATGAATCCTTTTCTGACATGGCAGCTCAAGCTGCTGAATTTTATTCAGTAGGAAAAGCAAGCTGGCAAATTGGTGCAGAGATTATGAAAGAAGGCAGTGGCTATGAGGCATTACGCTTCATGGATGAACCAAGTCGAGATGGTACTTCTATTGACACAGCCGATGATTATTATGGTGGTTTAGATGTTCACTATTCAAGTGGTGTATTTAATCGATTATATTATCTCATAGCTAATCTTCCAGGCTTTGATGCTCGTAAAGCTTTCGATGTGATGGTTAAAGCGAACATGGATTATTGGACACCTTACACAACTTTTGCTGAAGGCGGATGCGGTGTATTAAGCGCGGCTCAAGATCTTGGTATTGAGTTAGAAGGGGTTAAAAAATCATTAAAGAAAGTAGGCATTGATGCTAATTCTTGTGATTAATCTCTAAATACTTCTATAAAAATTATCCAAGTGTTGTGCTACAACACTTGGATTTTCCATATGTAAATGATGTCCGCCTCTTACTTTCATAATCTTTAAATTTTTAACGGCTGCAATTCGCTGTTGAATATCATTTTCATTAAATAATGATCCTTGCTCAGTAAGTATTAAGCATGTTGGCGATGTAATGCCTGAGAGACAAGAAATAACTTGTGCTTCTGTAAGACGTAAAGGACTTGGGTAAACTAAGCGACGATCATGATGCCAGTAAAATTTACCATTGCTTTCACTTAATCCACGTGAGCATAAAAGTCGTACCAGTTCAAGGGAGAGAAACCCACGTGCAGCTCTTGCTTGAGCTGCTAGCTCTAGAGAAGAATATAATTTAGGTTTTGAATGTTTTTTCTCAATGCCTTTAAATAGATAAGATGATAATTGTTCAAGACAAGTATCTTCAGGGCGAGAAAGGGGGCCAAGTCCTTCAATTAAAGCGACAGTAGAAATACGTGTTGGAGCAATACCTGCTAATATACTCGCTAAACAAGCGCCTAGCGAGTGACCCAGTAGGTTAATTTTTTTAATATGAAGCGCATCAATAATATTAATTAAGGTAAAAACGCCATCAATAAAATGGTAATAACCCCCTTCATATAAATGAGAGGATAATCCATGGCCTGGTAAGTCAATGGCAATAACGTAAAAATCTTTAGCAAGATAGGGCGCCAGAAGTTCAAAAGAATTAGCGTTATCTAACCAGCCATGAATAGCTAGCAGCGGCGGTAAATCATTCCTTCCCCAGGTTCTAGCTGCAATAGTAAAGCCTGGTATAGTTAATTTGAGCTCATCCATAATATTATCGATTTTATCTAAGATAATTAATTTTGTAACAAATACGATGTTTTTACCAATTAAAATAATTCACTTAAGTTATGGTGATAACAAGTGAATGGACTTCCAGCTTATAACCTTTAGTGAGTCAATAATATTACTTCTTCCTTAAATCGCTATTTGACTAAATAATTTAAATAGATCTTTCTAGAAGACCTTATTTTTATCAGCATAGACTTTCATTTAAAAATAGCCCGATCCAGAGTATTGATCATTTTATGTTAATTCAGTAAAATAAATTATCAATAGGTATAATTATTGAGTTATGATATGAAGATTAAGTATCATTTAAATGATTGCCCATCTATTAGTATTCAACTTAATTGGAATGAGCCAGTTTTTTATTATCCGGCGTGCCCCATCGTTTCTCAAACAATAATAGGCTATTTCAAAGTAAATAATGAGTATGAGCTAGGCAAGCTTTACTGGGAAGGCGCTCTTGAGCTTCCCTTTATCCAGCAACCGGTTCAGTATCCTCTTTGTATAGAAGTGAAACAGCCAGTGGCAGCTTACTATCCTACCGTTAAGAATTATGATGAAATCTCGCCGCTTTTAAACAGAGGGTTTTTTAAACCTATTTCTGCTGAACAACGTATTGCTTTACGTGAGCATAATATTAACAATTATAAAAAGTCAGCTAAGGTCTTAGGATATGGGCCTGATGTAAATTGTAGAGCACTAGAATTAATGGCTGATGAGATAGAAGAAATGACAGCAAAAGGAATTGCTTTTCAAAGTGAGAGTTAAGCCAGACTTAACTCTCACTATACAACCATTAAGTAATCTGACTTTGTCGCGCTCGACAAAGTTGTTTGTCAACAGGGACTTCAAGGATTTTTTTATCTTGAATCCAATAAACAAAATTTACATGAAAGTCCTTGCAAAATAAATCTTTAATTTGTTCATCATTACAAGCATTCTGCTCAATAATAGCTTTATTATCCTCTTTTATTTTTACTGCTTGATCAACATTAATATCTTTAATTTGATAGGTAAATGTTACAGTATCATCTTTTAAATGAATATCATTTAGTTGAGTCCTACTATCAACCATAATGGGTAAGCCATCGTTCAAACTTAGTTCGTCTTTGGAGGCCTGAATGAGTCCGCTAAATACCATTGCACTAGCAAGACATATAAGTTTCTTAAACCAGGATTGCTTCATAGCTTTCTCCTTATATTACATCACGATCTGTATTTAAATTTGACTCATTTTTATTGGCAATTATTTTAAGATAACATAATTTAAAATTTATCTCAAATTTTGTGACAAATTATAACTTTTATTTTGTGACGAAATTAGGAATCCTATATTTATAGACGTCATTCTAATAAACTAAACTATTAAATTAATACTTACTACTTTAAAAAGAAATTTTTAATGTTATGCTTATTAAATCTGTTTATTGAAGGTTATTAATGATGAAGCAACCGCGACAAAGTGTGTCGCTGGTAACTTATAATATTCATAAAGGTTTCGGCGTTGGCAAATTAAGATTTTTGCTGCCTGAAATGCGCTATGCTTTATCTAATTTAAATCCTGATTTTGTATTTTTGCAGGAAGTTCAAGGTTTCCATCAGCGGCGTGCTCAAAGAATTCAAACTTGGCCTGATTTACCACAATTTGAGTATATTGCTGAGAAAGATTGGCCACATTATCTTTATGCTAAGAATGCTATTTATCAATCTGGACACCATGGCAATGCTATATTAAGCAAATATCCTTTTGTAAGCTTTGAAAATATTAACTTATCAAGACAAAATCGTGCTTCTAGGAGCATATTACATGGACAAATTAAATTAGATAATAACCAAATTCTACATTTATTATGTGTACATTTAGGGTTATTTAAAGCAGAACGGGCATCCCAGTGTCGGGCTTTAGTTAATCGGATTATAGAAGTAATTCCTGATAATGAGCCTCTTTTAATGGCCGGTGATTTTAATGACTGGCAGATGCATCTATCTAAACCTCTAGCAGATGCTTTAGGTATTCAAGAAGCGTTTAAAGTTCTAGAAGGGCAACATGCGCGTTCTTTTCCAGCCTTAAAACCAACCCTATGTATTGATAGAATCTATTTTCGCGGTTTACAGGTAGAAAAAGCACAGTGTTTTAGCAATAAGCCTTGGCGAACTTTATCAGATCATTTACCTTTATTTGCCAAGTTTACTATTGCTTAATAAAGTTACTTAATTTAACAAGGTAACGTCTCTAAATTTTTTTGTATACAATCTAGCTTTAATTTTTGCATGAAACTTTAATCTTATGTCGTTCTGTGCCCTCTCCGATGCAAGGAGCTTGAGTAGGATAATGCCTTTCGATAGGGGGCAGAGTGACGTAAGTTTAAAGAGCTGGGTAAGAATTGAGCTTAAATTTTATACAAAAAACTTTAGGATCGTTGCCTAGCAATTTGAGAGGAACACTATCAAGCTATAACTTTAAAAGCAATAGCTTGATAGGTCATTGATTATATTATTCTTTTTCCATGCTAGGCTCATAATCACCGAAACATGCTAAGCTATTTAAACGAGCTCTTTTAAGTAAAGCAGCTTGGGCGGCTTCAATGTTTTCCGGATTTCCCTGCCAAATTTTTAGACAATCTTCTTGTAAGGCTCGACCATAGGAAAAACTTAAGTTCCAAGGTTGATAACCAATTTGGTTAATCGCATTTAGATTAGCTGTCGCTTGTTCAGAAGTTTGGCCACCTGACAAGAAATTGATACTAGGTACTGCAGCTGGCACCATATTACGAAAAACACCAATTGTATAGTCAGCTATATCTTCGGGTGAACTGAAAGGTTGCACTTCTTTACCACTAGTCACCATGCTTGGTTTAAGGATAATATTTTCTAATTCAACCTGATGTATAAATAAGGATTTAAAGACTTCATGAAGTACCATTTCAGCCACTTCTGCGCATAAATCAATGTTATGGTTACCATCAATTAAAACTTCCGGCTCTACAATGGGCACAATACCTACAGATTGGCAACAAGCTGCATATCGAGCTAGGTTCTCAGCGCCCGCTCGCATGGCAGTTAAGCTTGGAGTTGATTGGGTAATTGAATAGACATTTCGCCATTTAGCAAAACGTGCACCTAATTTTTTAAAATGAACTAAGCGCTCTTCAAGACCATCTAGCCCTTGGGTAACTTTTTCACCTTCAGTATTAGCTAAATTAATTAGTCCTTTATCAACTTTTATACCTGGTACGATACCCTTCTGAGTAAATAATTCAGCAATTGATGTACCATTATCATCGCGGTGTTGAAAGGTTTCTTCAAATAAAATGACACCGCTAATATATTGTTCTAATTCTGGAGCTGTAGCTAAAAGAAGGCGGTAATTGCGGCGATTATCGTCACTATTTTCTACATTAATACTAGCAAAGCGTTTGCCAATGGTACTATTACTTTCATCTGCTGCAAGTATTCCTTTTCCGTCTTGAGTTAATTGCTCTATGGTATTTGCTAATTCTTCATAATACATGTTAATTTACACTCCTTATTTAGGCTGTAGAAACAGTTGCTACTACCTCGTAGTAGCAGAAATATATTTTTCGCGAATGATTTGTTGCATTGCAAAACCACGATTTTTTAATTCTTCAAAGCACTCATCAATCATACCTGGATTGCCACATAAATAAACTACATCTTCAACAGGGTTTAATGCTATTTCGGGAAAAGCGTGTTGAATATAGCCCCTAAACTGATGCGATTGTAGATTTATATCATTAGCGCGGCTTAATTGTACTCTAAAAGAGACTTGGTTTGGATAAGCTTTCGCCAAATCTAGGAACTCTGACTCATAAAGTGCATCTTCTGGTCGTTGAACACCTAACATAATTAGTACGTTTAGCTCATGATGCTGCTTAAGCCGATTATCAAGTTCTTTAAGCATTGCGCGATAAGGTGTTACACCTGTGCTCGTTGCTGCTAAAATATAGCGCTTGGGTAATTCATCTTTCAAAATTAAGCGTCCAAAAGGTCCGTTAATATTAATTACGTCCCCTGGCGCTAAATTAAATAATAAATCGGTTCCAGGCCCTCCCTCAACATACCCTGCGGCAAATTCAATATAATTATCTTGGCTAGGTATGTTAGCTATACTATAACTACGTTTAAGTAATTTGCCATCTCGCTCAAAATGAATAGTAATAAATTGCCCCGGAATATAAGTAAAAGGTGGGGTTTTATCTGCCTTAAAAATAAAATGTTTTACATTGGGCGAGAGCATGAAAGCTTCTATTAAGGTAATAGGAAATAAATTTGCTTGCATATTTTTACTACTAAATGAAAAAGTTATCTAATATAGGCTAAATGGCTCGCATTGCAAGTGATAATAGAGAATTTAAGGTATAATTAAGCTATGAGTGGAAATATTGATTTAATTGCAATGCTCGGTAACTTAAGCCGATCCCTTTTTCCAGTCCAATCTGTGATTGTTGGCATTGCTTATATGCTTGGTATTCTCTTTTTTATTACAGCGTTGCAAAAACTGCGAAAAATTGGAGATGAGCGGGCAAATTCCTCATCACAAGAAAGTATTTTTGTGCCTATGGCTTATATTTTATTAGGGGCAGCGTTACTTTTTTTACCTTCTGCTTTAGAAGCACTCTCTAATACGACCTTTGGTGTTGGTAATGTTTTATCTTATACTGATTACAATAAAAATAGTGTATTTGGCTCGATTGGATTGATAATTCGTATAGCTGGTTTGATTTGGTTTGTTCGCGGTGCTGTACTTCTAACCCATGCCAGTCATCCAGGCTCACAAGGTCAGGACGGACTAAAAGGATTTATGTTTTTATTTGCCGGTATTTTAGCTGTTAATTTTGATAATACAGTAAGTGTAATAGCAACTATTTTCAGTAAAATCGCTGCATTTACTTTAAATTCTACTCGTGCTTGATTAATTTTCACAGATCTTAAGATTGTTCTTTTTTGCAAATTCCATAATAGATTGATAAACATCGGGGCTCGTTTCTTTTAATTTAGGGTCTAATAAGACGCATTTATAACCTTGGGTATTAATACTAGGCTGCAGGAGAGGCGAATAATAAAGACGATTATTTTTAAAGACAGCCATGTTCCCACTCATACGCTCAGCCCAATCACTTGGGCGAAAAGTCTTACCTTGCTCCGTAACACCTTCAATCACAATTTTTTTCTTTTCAACATCAGAATTCGTCATAGCTGCAGCACAAACAACACAGTATGCCTATTATAGCATCATATTGGTAAGTAATAATTAAGTTAGAATAACTAAAAATGAATATAAGTTAGATATAAAGGCAACAAAAGTTCTTTTTCGCTTTTAGCAGGCATTATTTATTATAATATAAAGCTTTTAAGTGAATTTAGCTTAAAATAGGCTTGGGTGGCGCCAAAGCAAAATTCACTAGTGATATAAGGATTCTAATAGAAAGTTGCTTATAAAAATGCATCAATCATAGCAGTCAATAGGTTGGTTGTGTTAGGATGTCTGGTTGATTTTAAGTGATATTGCTTGCTTTAAGTGCTTTTTTGCTTAGAAAGTAAATTTCAAGCAAGTTAAATATTATATAATAATTTTAAGTATATTTTATTAGGTAGGCTTAGGTTATGAATTCAAGAGAAAATTCATCTGGTGTTTATTTATTACCTAATCTTTTTACTACAGCAAGTTTATTTGCAGCTTTTTACGCAATTGTTGCATCATTTAAAAGCCAATATGAAGCAGCAATTATTGCAATTTTCATTGGTATGATTGCTGATAGTTTAGATGGTCGTATAGCCCGTTTAACAAATACTCAATCGGCCTTTGGCGCCCAGTATGATAGTCTTTCAGACATGGTAACGTTTGGTGTTGCGCCAGCTTTATTATTATATAGCTCGACTTTACAGCAGTTAGGTAAGATTGGGTGGTTAGTTGCCTTTATTTATACAGCAACAGTTGCATTACGGCTTGCACGTTTTAATACTAAGGTAGGCACGGTTGATAAACGTTATTTTCAAGGGCTTGCTTGTCCTGCAGCAGCAGCTTTAGTTTCTTCTTTTGTTTGGCTTTGTCATCAGCATCAAAATCATCATATTATAATATCCTTAATAACAGCAATGCTAACGATTATTGCATCGGCGCTTATGGTAAGTAATATTCGTTATCACAGCTTTAAAGAAGTAGATTTTAAGGGGCATGTTCCCTTTTTATATTTATTATTAATGATTATCTTATTTGTAGCTATCGCTGCTAATCCTTCTTTAATTTTATTTACAGGATTTGTTATCTATGCTTTATCCGGGCCTATACAATTATTAATAAAATTAAAAAGAATTCACAGCCAGAAAAAATCCTCTAACGAGTAAAAATTAGAAATTTAAAAGGCGCTAAAGCTTTAGCTTAAACTTTTTTATTCCGGTTCATCAAAACGATTATTAATAAGCTCAACTAGCGCTTTTTCCATATCTTTTTCATCTGGGCCATTAATTTTAATAATTAGTTCAGAACCTTGTGTAGCAGCAAGCATCATAACGCCCATAATACTTTTGCCATCTACTTTTTGAGATTGCTTAATCACTTCAATTTGGCTTTGAAATTTGGCTGCCGTAGAAACAAATTTGGCTGAGGCGCGTGCATGAAGTCCTAGTTTGTTAATAATTCGAACATTTGTTTCAATCATAAAAATCAACTTATAATTATTAATTAACGTAAGCTCAATATGAAAGATAGATTTATTTTTATACTGAACCAGCCTTTATAATAGACCTTGTTTACTCTACCATCTAGAGGGCTTTATTTTCTTAGATGTTAAACTTACGAAATTAAACAGTTAAGAAGCTTGTGTCTCTAGTGTACCGTTTACTACAAGAGCGTATAATGATTCCGCATTATTTGCTTTTCGGCAAGCATTTCTGAAGCTTGGATCACTAAATTGTTTAATAATTGCAGCAAGAATTGTTAAATGATGCTCTTCTTGATTAGGTGGGACAATAAGAGATACAACTAAATCGGCAGGTTGTTTATCTTCTGCGCCAAAATCGACCGGGTTTACTAACTTAATAAGGCAAGCTTTTGGTTGATTTATTGCTGGAATCCGTATGTGTGGGATAATAATTCCATGACCAATTGCTGTGCTTCCTAAAAGTTCTCGTTGCCAAAAGGCATCAAATAACTCATTAAAGTTAAGCTCAGGCATTGTTGTTGTAAATAGCTCACTAATTTTATGAAAAACAGCTGTCTTACTTTGAGAAGTTAAGTCTATATAAACGTTCTGAGGAGTAATAAAATAACCAAGGTTCATAAAATTGTTTCGGCTAAAAAGAAAGATTTTAGCGTGGGTTAGATTGTTCTGACAAGCCTAGATAAGTTAATTAAGCGTTTATCTGCGCCCATCCTTGGCACAGAATTGCAGACTAGATTTTAATGTGTACGTAATTTTTCTTTATGCTTTATAAGCTGTTGATCTAATTTTTCTACTAAGTTATTAATAGCAACATACATATCATCGTGTTCAGCCCGGGCATGAAATGTAGCTTTGGCAACATGGATAGTTGCTTCAGCAATTTGTGCTAATTTCTCAATATTAAAAACGACATTAATAGCAGTAATATTATCAAAATGATGAGTTAATTTACTAAGTTTTTCCTCAGTATAAGATTTTAATGCTGACGTCATTTCCATTTGATGGCCTGTGAAGGTTATTTGCATAATTTTTTCTCCTCTTAAAACTTATTAACTACGGATTATTTTACGTTCATTAGATGGAGCAATACACATTGCTTCACGATATTTTGCCACGGTTCGTCGGGCAACTTTAATTCCTTGCTCACTAATTAACTGTGCAATTTTACTATCACTAAGAGGCTTTTGGCGATTTTCTGAAGCGATTATTTTCTTAATTACAGCACGTATAGCGGTAGAAGAGCATTCTCCTCCATTAACTGTTGCCACATGGCTTGAGAAAAAGTATTTTAATTCAAAGACTCCACGCGGTGTATGCATAAATTTCTTTGTTGTTACTCGTGAAATAGTAGATTCATGCATATCTAGAGCTACAGCAATATCATTGAGTATAAGCGGTTTCATAGCTTCTTCGCCATGCTCTAAGAATTCAAGCTGCCTATCGACAATACAACGAGCTACTTTAAGTAATGTCTCCTGACGACTTTGAATACTTTTTAAAAACCATCGTGCTTCTTGAAGATTATTTTTTAAAAACTGATTATCAGCACTAGTATTAGCACGTTGAATCATAGATGCATACTGATTATTAATTGTCAAACGGGGGAGGGTTGTCTGATTTAAGAAAACCTGCCAAGTTCCATCTATTTTTTTTACAATGACATCTGGAATGATATATTCCACATTATTTTGTTGGATTAAACTACCTGGTTTAGGATGTAATTGATGAATAATTTGTAAAACGCGATTAATAATATCTTCATTAACATGATAATTCTTTATTAGTTGCCGATAATTATGCTGTCCTAATAGCTCTAAGTCATTTTTAACAATGGCCTTAGTTAACTCAATATCTTTATCATATTCAGGTAATTGACTAAGCTGTGCTAAGAGCGATTCAGCAAGGTTGAGAGTGGCGCACCCTACTGGATCAAATAATTGTAACCGATGTCGAACAGCTTCAATTTCTTCAATATCCAGAGGGTAGGTATCACTATTTAAACTTGTATGTAGCTCGCTGACTGATTGAGTTAAAAATCCATCATCGTCTATTGCATCAATAATAGCTGTCGCAATAACGCGATCGATATCCGTCATTGGTGTTAATTCTAATTGCCAACGTAAATGTTCTTGTAAATTAGTCGTTGTACAGTATAAATTTTCATAATTAAAATCTGTATCTTCAAAATTACTGCGTTTATTAAGATTATAAAGTTGTGACCATTGAAAATCATTATCTTCTACATTTCGTGAGGAGTTATCGCTAATATCTTCCTTTTCTTCGTTAGGTAAAACTTCAAGCAAAGGATTTGATTCAACAGCTTGTTGTATTTCTTGTTGTAAATCGATAGTAGATAATTGGAGCAAGCGTATAGCTTGCTGAAGCTGAGGAGTAAGCGTCAGTTGTTGACCAATACTAAGTTGCAACGAGGGTTTCATCCACAATCCTCTTAAGATCATTGCTTATTATTAAGTTTAACTGATTCACTAAGATTATCCAGTAGCTTATACGACAAACAACAGTATTAAAAGAAGTAAGGCATTGATTTTATTTATAAGTTAGTCAACTTGAAAGCTTAATTAGCTGTTTCAACTAAAGGGTTAAGGAAATATTTGTCCGACGTGTGTATGTTTCGTATGATTTATCGAAATTTTTAAAAATTTATTCAACTCAATTTTATATATTGCTTTAGAGATTTTAGTGGTGAAGAAGGATTGCTTGAAAGATAGGGTAAAATTAATGGCGATATTATAATTATAATGTCGCCATTAATTCTAAAAAAATATGAATAAAATAGGCAAGAACAGCTTATTTTACTTTTTTCTCTTTAAATACTACATGCTTACGCACGACTGGATCGTACTTTTTAAATTCCATTTTATCAGGACAATTTCTTGGATTCTTAGTTGTAGTTACATAATAACCTGTACCTGCGGTAGATTCCATTTTAACTTTAATAGTGACAGCTGCCATGATTAATCCTCGTAATTAGACTTTTTCGCCTTTTTCTCTTAAATTATCGATAACGGCTTTAATACCAAGCTTATCGATAATACGCATACCTTTCATACTTACTTTTAAAGTGACAAAGCGATTCTCTTCTTCAACCCAAAAGCGATGTTGTTGAATATTAGGTAAAAAACGTCTTTTAGTTTTATTATTGGCGTGTGATACATTATGACCAGTCATGGGCCGCTTGCCAGTAACTTGACATACTCTTGACATGCTGTTACTCCAAATTTTCTCTAGATAAAACCATAACTGAAAAATCACAACCATGGGTATGGGTGTTGACTCAGTGTTAGGCAAAGAGCGCTTTTATAACAAAAAAAGAAGAATTTTGCAATCAATAAGCGACTTTTTTGCCTTAGATTAGTTAAAAAAGCTTACATCCGTTAAGAGATAACGAATAATTCCTTAATTATAGATTATCAGCGTATAATTGCTGCCTTTTGTGGAGATTATGATTCAGATGCACCGAACTGTTAAGAGTTTTGTATTAAGAGCAGGTCGTATGAGTAAGCGTCAACAGCTTGCTTTAGATAAGTGGCTATCTCATTATATTTTACCTGTAGATGGTGTTGCTTGGGATTTTCAAGCTATTTTTGGCCGCAATACTGAAATTATTGTTGAAATTGGGTTTGGAATGGGTGCTTCGCTTATTGCTATGGCAGAGCAAAATCCTACTAAAAATTTTATTGGTATTGAAGTGCACCGAGCTGGTGTTGGAAGTTTAGTAGCAGACTTACATGAAAAAGAAATTAATAATGTTCGTGTTGCGATGTGCGATGCTGTAGCTATTTTTAATCAGCAAATTGCAGCTGAATCTTTAGATGGCGTGCAAATCTTTTTTCCTGATCCATGGCCTAAAAAAAGACATCATAAGCGGCGCTTAATCCAACCAGATTTTGTTAAATTAATCACCAATCACCTAAAGCCTGGGGGATTTTTACACTGTGCAACTGACTGGCAAGATTATGCAGAGTCTATGCAGGTCATTTTATCTGCTGAGCCCACCTTAAAAAATAGTCAGATTAATAATAGTTTTGCACCACGGCCTAGTTCAAGACCCATTACGAAATTTGAATTAAGGGGTAATCGCTTAGGGCATGGCGTTTGGGATTTAATTTATTTGAAAAAGTAAAATTGAAACTTACATTATAGGGTTTTTGATGCCTATAACTTAAATATTTAGATAAACCTTATTTTTAGTTTGCATAACTTTTAATTTATATTATGGGTGATAAATTTTTTTGCTGTAGGATAAAAGGGATTGTCTCTCTAATTTAAGACTTGAGGTAAAACTATGGATATGTTTAATGAGTTGGCGCAGCATCTAGAAAATATTGATGATTTCAAGGAATTCATTAATCATCAGTTAGAATTAGATATGGAGTTTTTGTCTCGTGCTTATTGGTTTAACGGGCAACAAGTTTCTATAGTAAATTATCTAATTCAGCAACATGATAAAGAAAATAAAAATTTAATAGAATTTATTCGAGTTATTTTAGATAAAAAAATAGATATTTATTTACATCAGCCATTTCATCTATTATTAAAACTTGGCAAGGTAGATTTATTACCAGATTTTTTAGCTCGTTTACCCTCATTTATTCTGGATAATGGTTTAAATAGGCAAGTAAGAAATGACTTGGGCTTTAATATAACTTATAAGCAAGTACTAAGTTCTTATGATGTAAATGGACAAACAATTTTATCCTACGCAATTAATTTAGGTGATGTTGACACGTTTTCTACAATTATGAAACTTAAATTAGATATTAATCAAGCAAGTGAAATTAAACTACAAGGGGGGGTGACGGGATTCTTACAACCACTTCAGCAGGCAATAGCCGCCAATTTTCCTGAGGCAGTAAGTAAGCTTTTAGATGCTGGCGCTTGCGCAGATAATCTTAGTTTAGATGTTAAAGACACGGCATTATTATTAGCGGCACATTCAGGTGCAATAGATGTATTAAAAATGTTACTCAATCATCCAAAAACAAGTTCACTTTGCCAAAAAGAACTTAATTATAGAAATAATGACGGCTATACAGCAATTGACTTATTATGCTTACGCTTACAAGAAAATATTGCTCCAAAACAAGCACTACAGGGTATTGCTATTTTACTGTGTCATGGTGCAACAACGCCATCTACAGAAGCGTTTAGAAATTTATTAAATAAACATCGCGTTGATTTAGTGAAAGCAGTAAAGAGCTATACAATAGAAGACAATCACTCAAGTCTTCCGTTTTTACGTGCTAGTCATGATAAAAATAACGCTCTTCATAATATTATTTATACTAATAAAACTTGGTCATACTCAGTAAAGAAATTTTTCGGTATTTCAGATCGCTTAGCATTTAAATGTGAAAAATTGGCGCTTGCTGATAGTAATAAGCCGGAGCTTGATCACGATGAAAAATTATTTGCCTTCTTTGTAAAAAGATACAAGGAAAGTATTAAGCGCGCTACTATCTATTCACCTTGGAGTGAAATGCTATGGCATATTACCACTGGGCAGGTTAATTCGTGGGAAGGTGTTTGTCAGTATGCAAATGAACATCCTAAAACTCGTACAGCACGTATTGTGGCTGAAATGACTAAGAAGCAACCAGAAGTCTATGTTAGTTTAATGGAAGAAGATTCGTTAATAGAGCAGTCATTAGGAAGCAAACTTTAATAATTTACTGGCAGCTGATTTAACAGTTGCCATTAATTGGAGTTCTTGCATAATTTGTGAATTTTGCTTTAGTGCTAAGCGTAAACGTTTCTAGGAGCTGAGGTTACATGGCATAGAAGCATTTTAGAAACGTTTACAACGCAGCAATAAAGTATAGGACTTACGAAAAATACCAAGATCGAAGCAAAAAACATTTTTAATGAAGTTTAGATAGCCTAAATGACCGAATTAAAATAGACTTCTTTCGAAACTGCAATTGTCGGCCAATCTCAAAAGAAAAAGGCACTTCAAAGCTTGTCCCCATGTAGATGGGATGCTCATGTATTTTATATACTCTATGCTTTTTCAGCCCCTTTTCATTTGACCTTGTCTCGCCACTAACAGTTTCAAAAGAAGTCTAATGTTTTTTAACGAAGAGATTGGTTTTTTCGTAAGTTCTAAATAAAAGATGCAGGTTATGTGAGAACTCTATTACTTATACCCTTGCTTAAACTCTAGGTAAGCCCTAGAATTCTAGCTTTGTTTAAAATTAAGAAGGCGGAGAAACAAATGGGATGGAATGAGCCAGAGAAAGATAAAGATCCATGGACTGGCAAAAAGCAGCCACCAGATTTAGATGAGGCTTTAAAACGCTTTCAAAATAAGTTAAAGAAGGCTTTAAGAGGGGGAGGAAATCCAAATAATCCTGAAGATCCGGAAGAAACGACAGCAGCTAATGGTAATGGGGGCTTAATTGCTTTAATAGTTTTGCTAATTCTTTTTATTCTATGGGCCTTATCAGGTATTTTTATTGTCGATCCTGCTGAGCAAGCTGCTATTCTTCGTTTTGGCAAATATATTAAAACAGTAGGGCCAGGTCCGCATTGGATACCTCGTCTAATTGATTCTAAAATTGTTGTTAATGTTGAACGTGTTTCGGATTATTCTTATTCAGCGCAAATGCTGACAAAAGATGAAAATCTAGTCGCTGTTTCTTTAGTAGTTCAATATCGAATTGGCGATTTACAAGCATATTTATTTAATGTTAGTAACCCCGAAGAAAGTTTACAACAAGCAACATCAAGTGCGCTGCGTCATGTAGTTGGATTAACTACTTTAGATGAAATTATTACGGAAGGGCGAGAAGCTTGGGGCAATAATGTTTATGACGCCTTAGTTAAAATCTTAGAGCCATATAAAACGGGTATTGTTATTGTAAATGTTGCCCCGCAGCCTGCGAGAGCGCCAGAAAATGTTCAAGATGCATTTGATGATGCAATTAAAGCGCAAGAAGATGAGAAGCGTTTTAAACAACAAGCACAAGCTTATAAAGCTCGTGTTGTACCCATCGCTCAAGGTAATGCAAAACGTATTTTTGAAGAAGCTCAAGCGTATGCTAGACAAGTAGTGTTACGTGCAAAAGGCGAGGTTGCTGAATTCCAGGCAATTCTTCCGTTTTTCACTCAATCACCTTTTGTCACTTCGCAAAGGATGTATTTAGATACAATGCAAAAAGTATTAAGCCAAAGTAATAAAATTTTTGTTACAGCAAAAGCTGGTAATCTACTTTATCTTCCTCTAGATAAATTAACCACTGCGCTTCCTTCTAATACAAGCCAAAATAAAACTGAGGCTAATGATTCTATTGCAGAGCAAGCAATGGGATTTAATAGTGATAGTGATAATACGAAAGTCATTCGTAACACTATAAGACAAACTCTCCGCCCAGGAAGGAGTGAATAAATGAATGCATTTAAAACAATATTGGGAATAATTATATTTTTTATTTTAATACTAATTTTAGCGAGTATATTTACTGTACAACAAGGACAACAAGGAATTTTGTTGCGCTTAGGTCGCTTGGTTAATGATTCCCAGACTAAGGAAGCAAAGATTTTGCAACCTGGTTTGCATATAAAAATGCCTTTTATTGAGAGTGCTAGAATATTTGATACGCGGTTACAAACTCTAGATATTAAATCTTCTCGCATTGTCACTCGAGAAAAGAAAGACGTTATTGTTGATTACTATGTAAAATGGCGTATCGCTAGTTTGGCTCATTATTTTATATCAACTGGTGGCAATGAATTTAAAGCCGAAACTTTACTGGAGCAGCAGCTTAATACTTTTTTAAGAGCAGAGTTTGGTAAACGTACTATTTCTGACTTAGTATCAGGTCGTGATGATGTCATGAATTTATTACGTGAAAAAGCAGAGCAACAAGCGCGTGGTTTAGGCATTAAAGTAGTCGATGTAAGAGTAAAAGGTATTGAGCTTCCACCTAGTACCAGCAATGCGGTTTATCAATTAATGCGCGCAGATATGCAGAAAATTGCTAATAGGCATCGGGCTGATGGTATTGCAGAAGCTGAGGCTATTCAAGCGTCTGCAGATGCTGAAGTAACTATTTTACTTGCTCAAGCGAAAAGCCAAGGTGAAATTATAAGAGCTCAAGGGCAAGCTGAAGCAGCGGCTATTTATAATGCTGCATATACTAAGAATCAAGAATTTTTTAACTTTTACCGTAGCTTAAAAGCCTATGAAGGAAGTCTAAATAATGATCGTACCTTGATGGTGCTTGATGAAAGTAGTGCTTTTTTTGATTACTTTAAACATTCTTTGTTAAAAGATAATGGAGTACAAGGGAAAAACGCATTATAATAATTAGTTTGGTGCGCAGCTCAACGCCAATGTCCTGCGGTTTGTCCACGGGATACAGCAAGGTGGCTAGATATTTAGACCTTGTAAGGTCAGAAGACATTAGTGGTATTAATATGGCTATTAATCTAATAGCTTGGTAATTTGAGTTAAAGACGGTTAAGGAATTGCCTTAACCTGTTTTTCATGGAGGCATAAGTGTTAACTAATTTTTTTTCAGCACTAGCCTTAGTATTGGTTTTTGAGGGGTTAATGCCATTTGGTTTTCCTCAGCGTTGGAAACGTTTGTTAAGCAGAGTCATTACACAAGATGAAAAGGTATTACGTATTACAGGCTTATTTTGTATGTTAGCAGGTGTAATACTCCTTACTATTATTCACCAATTTGCAGAGTAAGAGTTAGTTATGGGTAAAAATGTAGTCATTGTAGGAACCCAATGGGGTGATGAAGGTAAGGGTAAAATTGTTGATTTACTAACGGGTGATATTCAAGTTGTTGTTCGCTATCAGGGTGGACATAATGCCGGACATACATTAAAAATTAATGGCGAAAAAACAGTTTTACGTTTAATTCCCTCTGGCATATTGCGCTCTCATGTACAATGTTATATTGGTAATGGCGTTGTATTATCACCCAATGATCTATTAAAAGAAATTAGTGAGCTAGAGAGCAAAGGAGTTAAAGTTCGGGAGCGTCTGCACATCAGTCAATCTTGTCCTTTAATTTTACCTACTCATGTGGCGCTAGATAAAGCTAGGGAAAAAGGCAATACTGCTATCGGTACCACAGGTCGTGGTATTGGTCCTGCCTATGAAGATAAAATTGCTAGAAGAGCACTTAAAGTTAATGATCTTTTAAATCCACAACGATTTAAGGAAAAAGCTAAAGAATTAATTCAGTATCATAATTTTCTTTTGAAAAACTACTATGATCAGCCCGAGGTTGATTTACAATCTACCATAAATGATACGCTACTCTGGGCTGATGAGTTAGCAAATATGGTTTGTGATGTAACTTCTCGCTTGCATGCTCATCGTAGACAAGGTGATTCTATTTTATTTGAGGGTGCTCAAGGTATTCACTTAGACATTGATCATGGTACTTATCCTTATGTCACCTCATCAAATACCTGTGTTGGTAGTGTCATTAATGGTGCAGGTTTTGGTCCTCGTTACTTAGATTATATTTTAGGTATTGCTAAAGCTTATACAACCCGAGTTGGCGGTGGCCCATTTCCAACTGAGTTAAAAAATGATATTGGTAGTCGCTTAGCAGAGCGTGGTAATGAGTTTGGGGCTGTTACAGGACGTCCCAGACGCTGCGGTTGGCTAGATATTGTTTTATTACGTCGCTCAATTGATATCAATAGCATTTCAGGTCTTTGTCTTACAAAACTTGATGTTCTTGATGGTTTAGAAACTATTCAGATAGCAACAGCTTATAAAAATAGCTACGGTAAGTTAATTACAGAATTTCCACCAGCAGCAGATGACTTTGAGGGTATTATTCCAATTTATGAGGAAATGCCAGGTTGGCAGGAGTCAACTGCAGATGTAACATCCATAGATGCTTTACCAGGTAACGCTAAAGCTTACATTAAGCGTATTGAAGAGCTCTTAGATATTCCTATTGATATTTTATCGACTGGTCCTGAGCGTGATTCAACTATGATATTGCGCAACCCCTTTGAGTAATAGATTTTTTCGGACAATGTTAGTGAGGAGACAAGGTCAGTCGAAAACAGGGCTGAAAAAGTGCAGTGTACAATAAGTACATAGGTATCCTCATCTACATGGGGACAGGCTTTGAAGACATTTTTTCTAAGATTGGCCCCAAGGACAGTATCTGAAAAAGTTTAATGAGTGAATTAGCTTTAATTATAAGTAGTGTATTAAATCCATGTCAGAAAAAAGAATCTTAGTTGTTTGGTCTAATTATTATGAAGAGCTAGCCGAGCTGCAATTAGAAAGCTGTATTAATTTACTTAAAAAAACATCTTATAGCTATCAAATAGAAAAGGTAGAAGCCGGCACGTATGAAATTCCTGTAGTGATGCAATATTATCATCAACATCAGCCTTTTGATGGATATATCCCCTTAAGTTTATTACTTAAAGGCAGCACTGATCATTATGAATTCATTTGGGAGCATGTTAAAGAATGTTTTATTAAATTTACCTTAGATGGTTTATTACTAGGTAATGGCATTATCTCAGCCCCAACAATTCAAATCCTACAAGAGCGTGTAGCAAACGGTGAGCGTGTGGCTGAGGCAGTTCGTGCTATCGATTATTTAATTCGTTTTAAAAATAAGCTTAACAAACCCTAACTTAAAACGTTTCTCATTTAAGATTCAGTACATTTAAGCAAATGTTAAGTTTGAGGTAGTACAATTGCTATAAAATTAATAAATATGTATTAATTTATGAATATTTATTTAGAAGTATTTATTAGCGCTTATAGCGATTATGCTTCTCAATTTAAAAAGGGTAGACGTGGTTTAAGCTGGTTTTCATCTCATCGAAGTGATTCTTTTTGTCCAGAAATTAAAAATTTATTTAAAAATTTAAGACATGCAGAAAAAGAAGAAAGCCTAAAAGAAATCATTACAAACTATTTAATTGCCTCCCAGACCAATTTTAATGATAAATCTTTTTGTAATTATTTACTAATTTATTTAAAAAGGATGTTTCCGAATGATGGGTGGGAAAATTATTATCCCAAAGGCAATAAGGCAAAATTAGCTCCTGAAAGCAGTATATCTCCATATTATAGTAGTAAACAAGTAGTATTAACCGGTTCTAAGTTAAGCATAGTAACACGTCAAGAGACCAATTCACTTGTTATTACATCTCATAACTTAAAAGAAATTTTGCGAGATGAGGGAAAAAGAGAACTATATGAGTTTATTTTAAATTATTCGGATGATCCTGCAACGCCATCTTTCACTGCTGCAGTAAAAATGTTATCGATATTTACAAATAAGCCAGTTCGAACATTTACTGAAGAAGAACGTAATACTTTTAAACATGAGTTAGGAGAAATTATTCGTAAGTTTGATTCTAAAAGCCAATTGGATATAGAGAAAAATACCTATAGCGTTAAATTTAAAACAAGTATGTATTATCCGCAAGTTGTAAAAATATGTAATTTCCTTACCAAAACCACTCCCTATAAAAGAGAAAGGCTCTATAGTTTATTGGATAAACTTATAGAATATGAAGAAGGTACAAGTCTCGGCTTACAGCAATATCATGCTATCAAAAATATGTGTGAAGGGCTTTTACGCGATAACAGTTTTACTTATAAGCAAATAAGTTTTTTTGGGCTTTTTACTTCTAAGAGCAAGAATGCCGTAGAGGAAATTCATCACATATTTAACACAGGTCGAGTTCTATAACTTCTATGCTATATTGCATTAGTTGAAGTCAAATCATTGTTAGATAATTTTTAATATTAACTATTAACCTATTTTTAGTGGAAAAGTACGGTATAATTTTTCAAATGCTTGGAGCTTTAATTCTAACTTCCTTTGTAATTTTGCTTTTTCACTTGTTTTAATAAAACGAAGGCAACTATTACTATTTAGCTTTCTGCAAGCGCTTATAGGTATTAATTTAATAGGATCTGCCCATAAGCTTTTTCCTGGTAAAAAACTATAGGTTAAAGCATTATGGTTAAGGCGTTTTAAGGTTTGATAGTCAAGGTGGTAATCTTTTATAGCAATAACATATTCTTGCGTTAAGCTAGTGCGTAAAATACCCTCATCATCAGTAGAAAGAACAACAGGTATTTGAGACTTAAGATAGAAGGGCAACGGATGTTGTTCTTTAGAAATATTTAAAATTTTGCTATTACTTGTTAAATTAATTTCTACAGGGATACGATGAAAAGCCATATACTTAATAAGTTTATTAGCATTATCTTCCTGTTTTATAGCAACGCCGTGGCCAATCCTTTCTGCGTGACCCAACTTAATTGCTTCATTAATATGAAATCGTAGATCTTTTGTTTTTAAAGTTGAAGTCTTGGCATTTTTAGAAAGCTCTCCAGCATGTAAGGCAATATGAACATTAGGATATAACTGGTGCATAAAATTAAAAATTTGCATTTGGTGATGGTAATCTTTTAGGGAAATAGGTCCATCTTCTGCCTGAACTAAATTAACTGCAACAACCTCAGGTGTCTTTGCAGCAATCGTAAAATAAAGAAGCGCTTGTGAGAAAATCTTATCCAGAGGTTGCTCACGTAAAACATGTAATTGAAAATTAATTTTTAATTGACAGGCTGCTTGTTCTGGTTTTTTATCACAACCTAGGTAATTTCTAGCATTAGGTAATAAGTTAGTTAGTTCAGTGCTAATCTCTTGTACAGTCGAATTAAAAGCTTGATTAGTCAATAAGCGTTCTTTTAAGCGGTTAAAATGACTTGGAATAATTGGTTCTTTACTAATAATTGATTTGTTAAAGTCTTTAACTGACAGCATAACTTCCATATAAAGCTCATGTTGATCTGCAGCACGTTGTATGACTCTTGCTAATAAGGGGGCTGATTGGATAACTACAATCGGTATGAATTTATGAAAGGAATTAAAAAAATGATCATGGCCGGATATTTTTCCTGCTTTAAAATTCTTAAAAGACCACGCTTGTATAATTTGTTGATAAAAATTACTTTTTGGCGATATAGTGCTTATATTAATATCTTGATTATTACATGAACCCTGCTGATAAGTTACCGAAAGTGTTTTTGGGGCAATACAAAAGTTATTTTGAGCTGCTGAGGCGAGCATTGCTTCAGGGTAAGCGCCACCAGCTAGGTGATAATGTAGTTCCCCCCCTTTAGGCATTGCTTTAATAAAAGAGTAGAGTTTCTTAGGGTCCTTTTTAATCGTTTCAAATACATCTTCTACTCCTGCAAAGCAATTAAATTGTATAATTATTAAGCTTAGAAAGAGAATAATAAAACGCATGAGGTCACTACTTCGCAAAAGTGTAATTATGCCATAGATTAATAAATAAAGAACCTTTTTTAGCAAATATATTAATCAAATTAGTCTAAAAGAAATTGATCAGTTTGTATATTGTGCTTATCTTGCCAAGATAAGCACAATAGAAAGTATTATTTTCTAGCTACAGCTAAGCCTTTAAGGATGGTTAACGCAGTATAAAGTTGATAGTCTTCATGTAGTAATGCTTGATCATCTTTTATAGAGTCATTAGCTTCTACAATTGGAGTGCTTGGTTGTTTTTCTTCTGTATTATTACTACTGCCATTATCTAAATGACCACTTAGATCTGCTTCAGAAAAACCTGAAAAGATTGACTTTTTATCATCAGCATTTTTTGCTACTTCTAACTCTTCAATAATAATATCAGGTGTAATGCCTTTTGCTTGTATAGAGGTGCCAGAAGGTGTGTAATAAAGTGCTGTTGTTAATTTAATAGCTCGCTTATCATCAAGTGGTAATACTGTTTGTACAGAGCCCTTGCCGAAGCTTTGAGTGCCAACAATAATAGCCCGTTTATTATCTTTTAAAGCGCCAGCAACAATTTCAGAGGCAGAAGCTGAACCATTATTAATAAGTACAACCATCGGTGCGTTATCTAAAATGTCACCTGGGTTAGCGAGCGCTGTAAATTTTGATCCAGGAAGTCTTCCTTGCGTATAAACGATAAGCTCTTCGTCACCTTTTTTATTAGTATCGATAAAATCATCAGCTATTTGAATAGCAGAGTCTAAGAGCCCTCCTGGATTATTACGTAAATCTAAAATTAACCCTTTAAGTTTACCGCCGGCTTCTTGCTTAAGTTGAGCAATGGCTTTTTCCATATCTTGCCCAGTCATCGCTTGAAATTGAGTTAAACGAATGTAGCCGTATTTTCCATCAAGTAATTTACTTTTGACGCTTTTAATTACAATTTTTTCACGAACCAAGGAAAAAACTAATGGCTTAGTTTCTCCTTTACGCAAAATAGTAAGGTCAATAGTTGAACCTTCTTTACCACGCATTAATTCCACTGCATCCTTTAAACTAATACCTTGCACAGAGCGATTACCCAGTTTAATTATATAGTCGCCCGCCTTAATACCAGCCCGAAAAGCAGGTGTATCAACAAGAGGAGTAACGACCTTGATGACGCCATCTTCCATAGTTACTTCAATACCAAGGCCACCAAATTCTCCGGCAGTGGAAGTTTGCAAGTCTTTAAATTCATCTTCATCTAGATAATCAGAATGTGGATCTAAGCCTGTTAGCATACCTCGAATTGCATTATCAAAGAGTTGTTTATCATCTACTGGTTTAACATAATATTTTTTTATCTCACTGATTGCATTAGAGAATCTTTGCACATCTTCCATAGGTATTCTGGTTGGTGTGGTTTGCTCTGTATTAGAAGTTGCTTCTTCGGCTGCCATAAGAGGTAGAGGCAGTAAAGAAGTACTTGTTAATAGCGCTGCTAAAATACCTGAATACCACTGATTTGTTAACATATCATCTCTCCTAGGAAAGCTTAGCTTAAGCCACTTTCCAGTTTTTCAAATCATTTATTTATAAACTATAGTCTATGCCATAAGAATGAATTTAATTGGCTACTAATTTTCTTATATAGCGCCGGTTACTAAGCTTTGTACTGCGTTGCAAGCTTGTTCGGCTCAGTCGTATACTCCTATATCTAAAAACTAGTGGGTAGCGCAATAATTTTCTCTATATAAAGTGGGAAGCAATATAGATGCCAGTAATCCACTGAAATGGCCAAAGTTATTTTATTTTTTTTATATTGGATAATTATAGTAATTTTTGTATAGATAATTGCGAGTTATTGGTTGAATTTTTAACTTATGATAACCATCCAAATGGTGGAACAGCTTTACCACGTTGTCTTATCTCAAAGTATAGCCCGTTTTGCTTGACACCACCTGTATGACCTACAGCGGCAATTTGCTCACCGATTTGAACAACAGCACCTTGTTTTTTATATAAAGATTGGTTATGTGCATATAAACTCATGAATCCTTGTCCATGATCAATGATTAGCAATAAACCATAGCCATTTAACCAATCACTAAAAACAATTTTTCCTGAATAAATAGCATGAACGGGCGTTCCTTCAGGCGCAAAAAAAGTAATGCCTTGATTCATTTTTTGATAATTATTTTTATTAATCTCTACGGGTAGCTGTAGTTTGTGGCGCATATAGGTAAAGGGTTGTGCGGCCTGCGTATAACTAATAGCTTGTTCATTTAAACTAGTTAATAATTTTGCTAAATTTTCTTTATTATGTTCGTATTCTAATAAGGATTGTTGCTTTGTTTGAATATCATCATTTAAATTTTGAATAACGAACGATTGATACTCTTTATTTCGTTTTAACTTTTCTTGAAAAGATGCTAACTGTTTTTGTAACGCACGTTTTGTTTCTAGCTCGATCTTTAATTTAGCTTGATTCTGCCCAAGATTAGTTTTAGTTACAGTCATCTTGTCAATTATTTGCCGGCGTGAGTAAGCTAAATATTGATGGTAAGTAAGTAAGCGACTGACTGCTAAGAAATCATTTTGATTGATTATCCATTTAAGCGGTTGATACTCACCAGTTTGATAGCGGATTCGGATATGTTCTGCTAATAATTTTTGTTGATAATGTAAAAGCTGAGTAGTCTCATTAATTTGTTGAGTTAATCCATTGATTTTTTGTTGTTTAAGGGTTAATTCTTGTTGAGTAAGCTGTAGTTTTTGTAAATTTGCGTCGATTTTTTTCTCTGTTTTAGCAAGTTCTCGATTTAAAATACTTTTTTTATCAGATGCGGTTGTAAGATTTTGTTTAAGTTTGTTAATGCGATTAGTTAATTGTTTTAATTTATTTTGAGTTTCAGTAATAGATGTAGTATTAGTGGCAAATGAGAACTTTATAAATAGGAAGATCAATAAGATGAACAAAAAATGATAGTTTTTGCTAAACATAGAGAAATTATTGGCCATCACTTAATTATCCATAGTACTGAGCTGAGCAATTAATCTAATTTTGTTAATAATGACTTACCTGTCATTTCAATAGGTTTATCTATTTCAAGCCAAGCTAATAAAGATGGAGCAATATCTATTAAGCTACCATGAGCTTCCTTAAAATACCAACCCTTACCAACAAATAAAAGCGGGACAGGTTGACAAGTATGAGCTGTGTAAGCTTGATTATTAGTTGTATCAAACATCATCTCAGCATTGCCATGATCAGCTGTAATAAGTAAAGCACCTTGCTTATCTAAAACAGCTTTACCTACTTGTTGCATACATTTGTCTAAACATTCTATAGCACGCACTGTAGCATTAAAATCACCCGTATGGCCAACCATATCAGCGTTTGCATAGTTGCAAATTATCACATCATAATCATCACTATTAATTGCATCGACAAGTGCTTGGGTTAGCTCTGGAGCACTCATTTCTGGCATTAAATCATATGTGGGAATTCGAGGAGAAGGAATTAGAATGCGGTCCTCATTTGTAAAGACTTGTTCTGAGCCTCCATTAAAAAAGAAAGTCACATGAGCATATTTTTCAGTTTCAGCAATGCGCAGTTGACTTAAGCCTTGAGCTGCTATTACTTCACCGAAGGTATTACGCATTTGTATTGGTGGGAAAGCGACTTCTGTTAATAAGTTCTTCGCGTAAGTTGTCATACTAACGAAATGAGCTAAGTGTGGTTTTACGGTCTGATTAAAAAAATTAAAATCAGGATCTATAAAGGCTTGAGTAAGCTGGCGAGCTCGATCGGCACGAAAATTAAAAAAGAAAATAGAGTCTCCATTTTCAATAGGTCTTGCTGTTCCGATGAGTGTTGGAGGAATGAATTCATCATACTTTTGCTCTTTATAAAATGCTTGAATAGCTGCGGTCGCATCAAGAAAAGTTCTCTCTGCTTTACCTTCAGTTAATAATTGATAAACAGGCGCAATACGCTCCCAGCGCTTATCTCTGTCCATAGCAAAATAACGTCCTGTAATAGAAGCAATCGTTGCTACAGGGTATTTAGTTAAACATGCGTTAAGAGCAAGTATACTATTTATAGCACTCTGTGGTGGTGTATCACGGCCATCTAAAAACAAATGTAAATAAACATTATCAAAGTTTAACGCCTTACATAATGCAAGAAAAGCAAAGAGGTGGTTTTCATGGCTGTGGACGCCACCAGGTGATAATAGACCCATGACATGAAGAGCATGGTTAGTTTGCTTCATGTCGTTAATAGCATTAATTAAAGTAAAGTTATTTGCAAATTCACCTTGATCAATTGTTTCATTTATGCGAGTAAAATCTTGATAAATTATGCGACCTGCACCAATATGCATATGTCCAACTTCAGAATTACCCATTTGTAAATCGGGTAAGCCAACGCTTTTACCGCACGCATTTAATAGCATATGGGGATATTCTGTCCACCATTTATCCCATTGAGGAGTTTTTGCAGCAGCTATTGCATTATGTAGTTTTTCTTCTCGATAACCCCAGCCGTCAAGAATCATTAAAACTAGAGGCTTTCGCTGAAACATTATAAACTCCAAGGATAAATTTAATATAAGTGATACTAATGACTAGAATAGACTATATATGTATTTTAATGTTTGAATGCAAGCTGTAAATATAAATTAAAGCCTTTATTTTATCTTGTTAACAATAGACCTCTTTGCAAACTCTACTGCAAAGGCCAATTGCCAGGCTGCGGTAGTGCTCGAATCCTCATGTACTCTGTACACACTGCGGTTCTGCGCGCTGGCGCAACCCGACACTTGACTCTCTGTAGCGAGTTTGGAAAGAGGTCTAATATTTATTACAACACTAATAAAACTCTTCCAATGCTTGATTTATTAAGTTTTTTAATTGCCAACTTAAAAAAGCCAATGCACTTGGTTTAGATTTTTATTTAAGTTTAAATGATTGAATTAGTTTAGTACTTAATATTTTGATGCAAAGCGGTTAAACTAGGTACATGCGTAGTTATTGGAAGAATTTGGTTGAATAATAAATTACCCAAGCATGTAGCTATTGTAATGGATGGCAATGGGCGTTGGGCAGAAATACGGGGTTTATTACGTTTTGAAGGCCATCGGGCAGGTGTAGAAACGGTTAAGACTATCATCCATTGTTGTCTACAACACAGTATTCCTGTACTAAGCTTATTTGCTTTTAGTAGTGAAAATTGGGCTCGTCCAGAAAAAGAAATTGATTTTCTGATGAGTTTGTTTTTAAAAGCTTTAGATCAGGAAGTTAAGGAGTTACATCAACATAAGGTTTGCTTGCGCTTTAGTGGCATTAGGGAAACGTTATCGGCATCTTTGCGAAAACAAATGAAGCAAGCTGAGGAATTAACAGCTAAAAATGAGCGATTAATCTTGAATGTCGTCATTAATTACGGTGGCCGGTGGGATATTATAAATGCTGTAAAGTGCGTTACTAGAGAAGTACTTGCTGGAAATATTGTAGTTGATGCTATCGATGAAAATATGTTTGCTAATTATTTAAATACGGGTAATTTACCTGACCCAGATTTATTTATTAGGACGAGCGGTGAGAAAAGAATTAGTAATTTTTTTCTTTGGCAACTAGCATATACAGAATTATATTTTACTCAAACTTACTGGCCTGACTTTACAGCAGAAGAATTTGAAAAAGCGTTATCTAATTTTAAACAACGTGAGCGCCGTTTCGGTAAAACTTCTCAACAACTAAATGAGATAGAGCATGTTTAGACAAAGGTTGTTGACTACCTTAATATTAATACCTTTAGTACTAATTGGAATTTATTATAGTAGTTATTGGGTATTAAGTAGTGTCATACTTTTATTAGTTATAGGCTGTAGTTTAGAATGGTTGCAATTAGTTCCTGCTTCGCACATTTTTACTAAGATAAGCTTCATAGTGAGCATAGCTATTATTTTTTTTATCATGCGTTGGTTTTACAATTATTGGCTTTACTTAGGTCTAATAGTATGGCTGTTTATTTTCGTATGTATACAACAATATCCAAAATTACAAAAGGTATGGGCACATGCTAGTATAATTGCTTTATTAGGCCTTTTATTATTACCATTATTTGGCCAAGGTTTAATGGCTATTTTTGCAATGAATAAGGGTCGCTCACTCATTGTCTATCTTTTATTCCTTGTATGGGCAGCAGATATTGGTGCCTATTTGATGGGTAAATTTGTTGGGCGGCATAAACTAATTCCAACAGTTAGTCCTGGTAAAACAATAGAAGGTTTTATAGGTGGGTTTTTATTAAGTTTATTAGTAGCTATCGTGGGTTATTTCCTTTTTTATCCTAAGATAATTTCTAATTGGTTTATTATTGCATTAGGTATTATTTTAATCGCCTTATTTGGTGATCTTTTTATTAGCATGTTAAAGCGGCGTAGACAAATTAAAGATACGGGTCATCTTTTACCCGGGCATGGTGGTATACTTGATAGGTTAGATAGCTTAATAGCTGCTGTTCCTTTTTTTTATTTTGGCATGCAAATTTTAGCACCAGGAATATAGCTATGTTTCTTACCGTAGTCTATTTTATTGTCGCTCTTCTCATACTTATTACAGTCCACGAGTATGGACATTTTCTAGTCGCCCGTCTGTGCGGTGTAAAGGTATTACGTTTTTCATTTGGGTTCGGTAAAGTACTTGCGAAGTGGCATGATAAGCATGGCACGGAATTCGTATGGTCTTTATTACCTTTAGGCGGTTATGTCAAAATGCTTGATGAAAGCGAAGAAGAAGTTCCTAAAGAGGAACGACATCTTGCTTTTAATAATAAATCGATTCTTGCACGTACAGCTATTGTGGCAGCAGGCCCAGTTTTTAATTTTTTGTTTGCTTTTTTAGCTTTATGGCTTGTTCTAATCATTGGGATATATTCTTTAGCTCCTATAATTGATACCGTAACACCTGGTAGTCCTGCAGCACTTGCAGGTATACAAGCTCAGGAAGAAATTGTTGCTTTCGATGATACTCCTATAAAAAGTTGGCGTGATTTTCAATATGCATTAATGCCTCTAATCGCTAGTGATGAATCAATTAATTTATCGTTAAAAACGCTTAAAACTGGTGAGCAACGAACAGTTATTTTGCCTCTTTCTGGCTGGAAATTTGATAGTAAAAATCCAGATCTGTTAGCAGGTTTAGGTATTGTGCCATTTATTCCAAAAATACCGCCCAAAGTAGGAGAAGTCATGCCAGGCTCGCCAGCACAAAAATCTGGCTTGGAAAAGGGTGATTTTATTAAAGAATTTAATGGAAAACCCTTGGATGACTGGCTTACCTTAGTAGACTATGTTTTAAAGAACCCAAACAAATCTATTACCTTAAACGTATTGCGAGGAAAGGTAATTTTACCTTTTAAACTTACTATTGGTAATGTAGAGAAAGATGGTCATTCTAGTGGTTTTATAGGTGTTCGTTCAGAAAAAGTTGAATGGCCAAAGCAATTACTTAGATATGAACATGAGTCACCTTTAAAAGCAATTGGAACGTCCTTTACCCAAACAGTTACTTTAATTAAAGCAACCTTTTCATTGATGACACGGTTTTTTACGGGTAAGCTTGATTTGCAGAATGTTAGCGGGCCAGTAGGTATTGCTCAAGGGGCTGGCGAATCAGGCCGCGGAGGCTTTACTTATTATCTCTCATTTCTAGCGCTTGTCAGTATCAGCTTAGGTGTGCTTAATTTATTACCCATTCCCATGCTTGATGGTGGACATCTGTTATATTATTTAATTGAATTTATTCGTGGTCAGCCTTTATCTGAACAGGCCAAATCAGTTGGATTTAGTATAGGTTTAGTTTTATTACTTGCTTTAATGTGTCTCGGATTAAGCAATGATATTTCAAGATTATTACTTAAGTGACTTCGACTTTTCTTGACAGAGCTAATGAGTTCCTATAAAAGGAAGGCAAATCTTAAGGACTATTTTTAAAATAAGTAAATTCGAAACCAATCATTTTAATGATGTGCTGGACGTAAAATAATAATGAAGAAAGTCAGTAAAAAAAGAGTATTAAGTGTTTTCTGTTCAACTATGTTAGCATGGTCAATACATGCTCATGCAGATGGTTTTGTAGTACGTGATATTAAAGTCAGAGGCTTAAAACGTGTAACAGTTGGAACAGTTTTAAATTATCTACCCATACAAGTTGGTGAAGAAGTAGGGTCTGATACGACAGGTGAAATTATTAGAGCCTTATATGATACAGGCTTTTTCCAATCTGTTTCTTTAGAAAGACAAGGCAATACCTTAATTGTAAATGTTATTGAGCGTGCCACAATTGGCTCTATAGAAGTAGTTGGTAATAAAGAAATTCCTTCTGATAAGATGAAGGAGCTTTTAAAACAGATGAATTTAGTGAAGGGGCGAGTGTTTCAACGCTCCGCATTAGAGAGATTGGAGAAGGAACTTAAACAAGCCTACAATGCTCGTGGCAAGTATAATTCTTTCGTCGATACTAAAATTACATCCCTAACAGAAAATCGGGTTGCCATTACAGTAACAATTTCAGAAGGACGGGTTTCTCGTATTCGTGAAATTAAATTTATAGGTAATCATGATTTCTCAAGCGGTGAATTATACTCACAGATGTCTCTATCAACGAGTAATGTGTTTACTTATTTTTCTAAGAAAGATCAGTATTCTAAATCAGCAATGGATGCTTCTTTAGAAGCTTTACGTTCCTTTTATCTTGATCGAGGTTATTTAAAGTTTAATATTATTTCCTCACAGGTTATGTTATCACCTGATAAAAAAGATGTTTTTATTAATATTCATATTGATGAAGGGCCCCAATATCGATTTGCAGGTTATGACATTATAGGAAGAACTATTTTACCTAAAGAGAAGATAGCCTCTTTAGTGCAGATTAGAAAGGGTGATGTGTTCTCACGTAAAAAGGTTACTGAGAGTATTTCAGCAATTGGCTTGGCCCTAGGTGATCAAGGTTTTGGTTTTCCAGCTATTAATGCCGAACCTAAAATAGATGAGGAAAACAAAACGGTTTTTCTTAATTTTATTGTAGACCCAGGTCGACATGTTTATGTAAGACGTATTAATTTCCATGGTAATACGAAAACAGCTGATTATGTTTTACGTGATATTATCCGCCAAGATGAAGGCGCTCTATTATCATTACACAATATTAAAGAATCAGAGCGAAGATTGCGCCTTCTTGGTTATTTAAAGAATATTAATATTGCCACAAATCCTGTACCTGGTGCTAATAATCAGGTTGACTTAGATGTGCAAGTTGAAGAAGCGCCTTCAGCCGAAGCAAGTGCATCTTTTGGTTATGGTACTAATGGTCCTCAATTTAATGCTGCTTTTAATCAGCATAACTTTATGGGCACAGGCCGAGCAGTTGGTTTAAATTTTAATGCAAGTTATTGGGGACAAGAATATTCGTTTAACTACTATAACCCGTTTTATACTAAGACTGGCATAGGTAGAGGTTTTAACTTTTATTATCAGCGGGTTGATCCGGATAAATTAGATGTAAGCTCCTATTCAGCTGATCGTATCGGTGGCGATGTGAGTTACAATATTGCTTTAAGTGATGTAAGTAATCTGCAATTAGGTTATGGTTTTCAAAACTTAAATGTCAAATCAGTAGGCGTTGTTCCTCAGATTCGAAATTTTATTGATTTATATGGGCGTAACTTTAATGAAATTCGCTTAACGGGTGGTTGGAATCGTAATACCTATGATCAATTCCCCTATCCAACGCGAGGTTTAAATCAACAATTGACTGGATTAGTCGCGCTTCCAGCTGATTCAGATTCACTCTCTTACTACAAAGCAACGTATTCAGCTCATTTATATCAGCCACTTTTACGCGGGTTTATCTTATCAGCCTTCGGTAATATAGGTTATGGAAATGGCTTTAATAAAGATGTCTTGCCTTTTTTTGAAAACTTTTATGCCGGTGGTATTTCCCAACCCGGTATGGTAAGAGGTTTTCAAAGTTATACATTAGGACCAAAAGATATTTATGGCCGTGGATTAGGAGCTAATTTCTTAGTGAATGGTAGTTTAGGAATTATTCTACCTTACCCACTTAGTAGAGAAACGATTAGAACAACTGCGTTTGTAGATGCAGGTAATGTATTCGCACGTGGGATTCCACCCGCATTGACAGGGACAGATTCAGGCCCAATACGTTATTCCGCTGGGTTATCTCTCGAGTGGCGCTCACCATTTGGGCCTTTAGCTTTCAGTGTTGCTCAGCCAATAAATAAACAGCCAGGTGATGAAACGCAAGTATTTCAATTTACTTTGTCATCAGCATTTTAAAAGACAATAGGGTGCTTGCATAACGTGTGAATTATATTTTAGTGTAAGGCGTTAATGTTTCAAGGAACAGAATTTACATGGTATAAGAGCGCCGCAGAAACGTTTACAACGTAGCAAAAAAGTAAAAGACCTAGGTTATACAAGAACTCTAATAGTAAAGTAACTAATTGTTTGGCTTCTTACTATAACGGCTTAAAGAAGCCTTATAAAGTAGATAGATTTTGTAAGGTATATCTTCGCAAGATAGAGTGAATTATGTTAGCATGGTTGACTTTCAAACTGGAGAAAAATTATGAAGCGTGTTAGTAGTTTTCTTACTGCGATACTCATGTGTTTAGGGACTTTAACGGCATTTGCTGATGAAGCAAAAATAGCTATAGTTGATTTACAAAAGATTATGCAAACATCTAACCAGATGAAGTCAATTCAACAAAAGCTAGAGAAAGAATTCAAGCCTCGCCGTGATAAATTAGTAGCTATGGAAGATGATTTAAAAAAAGATATGGAAAAATTTAAGCGTGATAGCGCTATAATGAGTCAGAGTCAGAAAAAAGAATTAGAAAAGAAAATTGTAGCGAATCAACAACGATTTGAGCGTGAAGGACAGCAATATCAGCAAGAGTTGAGCACTGCACATAATGAAGCAATGGAAGATCTTTATGCAAAAATAAGAAAAGCCATTTCTAAAATAGCTGAAAATTCAAAATATGATCTTGTACTTCAAAAAGATGCCGCTCCTTTCAGTACTTCTAAATTAGATATCACTGAGCAAGTTGTTAAAGAAATTAATTAAATTTAATTGGTTAACAATTATATGTGTAGCAGTTATTTTAAATTAACTGCTACTGCGTTTGTGTTATTTTCATTAAAGTCCAGTTTTCAATCAGCTAAGATTCATAATGATGATAATTAAATAGTTTGTAATATAAATATAAGTTGTTGAAATTAATTATAATTAAAATTTAATAGTTATAGTTGGTTCATTATAAGTCTAATGCTATTATTGTGACTATCAATAAGAATGCAGGATATACTTTAAGCCTCATTTATGTATCAAAGGTAAACGCCCAATTTTGTTAACAGTTCAGATAATTTGATTAAGTGAGAGATAGCATATGAATGAACCTATAGACATAATAAGAGTTCTTGAATTATTACCACATCGCTATCCCTTTATTCTGGTTGATAGAGTAATGGAATATAAAGAGTTGGATTATCTAATTGCTATTAAAAATGTAACGATTAATGAACCTTTCTTTATGGGGCATTTTCCAGGAAATCCTATTATGCCTGGTGTTATGATGCTTGAGGCATTAGCACAAGCGAGTGCCATTTTATCAAATTTATCTCGTCAGCCTAAAGAAGGGCACGAATTTTTATATTTTTTTGCAGGAATTGACAATGCTAAATTTAAACAAATTGTTACGCCAGGTGATCAACTTCGGCTCGAAGTTAGATTAATTGGCCAAAAACGTGATTTTTGGCGTATGCATGGCGAGGCATTTGTTGGTGATAAACTTGCCTGTTCCGCAGATTTAATGAGTGCAGCGAAGGAAGTGAAAAGTGATAGATGAACGTGCAATGATCCATCCATCTGCAAAATTAGCAGAAGGAGTATCAGTAGGGCCAGGTAGCTACATTGGTGCTGATGTTGAAATTGGAGAAGGCACCTGGATTGGACCACATGTAGTTATACAAGGTCCAACAGTAATAGGTAAAAATAATAAAATTTTCCAATTCTCGTCAATTGGTGATGAGCCTCAAGATGTAACTTATAAAGGCGAGCCAACGCGTTTAGAAATTGGTGATAATAATATCATTCGTGAATATTGCATGATAAGCCGTGGCACAGTAAAAGGTGGCGGGTTAACAAGTATAGGTAATCATAATTTTTTTATGGCTTATTCACATGTAGGTCATGATTGTGTAGTAGGTAACTATACTATCATGGTTAATTATTCTGCCTTATCGGGTCATGTCATTCTAAATGATTATGCTATCATTGGCGCTTATGCAGCAATTCATCAGTTCTGTCATGTTGGCGCGTATGCTTTTGTTGCCCGTGCGACATATGTGACCAAAGATGTATTACCTTATGTCATGATTGCCGGCCATACGACTTCAGCTTGTGGCATTAATACAGTTGGGCTAAAAAGGCGAGGTTTTTCATCGGCTGCAATTGACTATCTAAGACGGGCTTATAAAATAATTTTTCGTAAAGGTCTAACTGTACAACAAGCTGTAGCTGAATTGGAAGTCATGCAGCAGGATTGCCCTGAAGTTATTCCTATGATTGATGCATTAAATAATTCATCGCGTGGCATCGTTAGATAATATTATGATTAGTATTATTATAGTTGCTTTAGGAGGCGCTCTTGGCGCGCTTGCACGTTTTGGAAGTGTGACATTAGTACAAGAGCTACTTGGTTTGCGCTTTCCCTTTGGTACGTTGATGGTTAATAGTATTGGCTCATTCTTAGCTGGTTTTATAATGATAATCATTTTAGAGCGCTTTGCAGCTAGCGATCTTTGGCGTCTATTCTTGGTAGTAGGATTTTTAGGTGCTTATACTACTTTTTCGAGTTTCTCTTGGGAAACTTGGGCCTTGTTTGAAAGTGGAAGTAGTTTACTTGCTTGGGCAAATATTTTACTAAATAATATCTTTTCATTATCATTAGCTTTTTTAGGTGTACATATTGGGCGGTGGGTTGGAGGAAGCTTGTGATGCAAGTAAAAGTTGCTCGTATTTATTTGAGTGAAAACTCACCCTTATTAATGTCAATATATAATTATTTGCATCAAAATAACATAAAAGGCGCTACTATATTTCGAGGTGTAAAAGGATTCGGTCATTCAGGTAAGTTACGAGAGGCTACAATAATGGGTATGTATTTAAGCTTATCCATGATTATTGAGTTCTGCGATGAGCCCTCTATTGTAGATAATGTTTTAAATCATTTTCGTGAACAGTTAGAGCCAAGCCGTGTTTTGCATTGGCTTGCAGACATGTGTATTGGTTAAATAGACTGAGGTAAGGCGATGTTAGACCCGCATTTATTACGTGAAAATCCTGAGCTTGTAGCAAGACAGCTTGGGAAACGAGGTTTTATATTTGATGTAGATGCTTATATCAAATTAGAAGAACAACGTAAGTCACTACAAGTTGCTACTCAATCACTGCAAAATGAGCGTAATCAGCGCTCAAAAGAAATAGGTATTGCGAAAAGCCGAGGAGAAGATGCTACTTCCTTACTAGATTCGGTTAGTAATTTGGGTCAAGAGTTAAATCAAAAAAAAGCAGAGCTTGAACAAATTCTAAGTCAACTGGATGCTTTGTTATTAACTTTGCCTAATATTCCACATGAATCTGTACCCATTGGTGATGATGAATCAGAAAATGTTGAAATAAGACGCTGGGGTAAAATACCTCAATTCAATTTTCCTGTTAAATCACATGATGAATTAGGAGAGGCATTAGGACTACTTGATTTCGAATTAGCTGTGAAAATAGCTGGTAGTCGCTTTGTGGTTATGAAGCAGGATCTGGCAAGATTACACAGAGCTCTCATTCAATTTATGTTGGATATTCATATCGAAGAGCATAGTTACCAAGAAATTTATGTACCGTATATTGTTAATGCAGAAAGTTTACTTGGTACAGGACAGTTGCCTAAATTCGAAAATGATTTATTTAAGATAAAAGGTGACGAACAGTACTATTTAACATCTACTTCCGAGATTCCCGTCACCAATACTGTTCGCAATACGATTACACCGCTGGATAAACTTCCTCTGCGCTATGTATGTCATTCACCCTGTTTTCGTAGTGAAGCCGGCTCTTATGGCCGAGATACAAAGGGAATGATTCGGCAGCACCAATTTGAGAAAGTAGAATTAGTATGGGTGACTACACCTGAATCGTCTTATGAAGCACTTGAACAATTAACTGTGCACGCAGAAGTTGTTTTACAACGTCTAGAATTACCTTACCGAATTGTTACATTATGTACAGGTGATATGGGTGCTGGTGCTGCCAAAACTTATGATTTAGAAGTTTGGCTACCTAGCCAAAATACTTATCGAGAAATTTCTTCTTGTTCAAATATGACGTCTTTTCAAGCTCGTCGTATGAAAGCACGTTATCGACTACCTGATTCGTCTATTGAATTAGTACATACCTTAAATGGCTCAGGGCTAGCAGTTGGCCGTACTTTAGTAGCCATTATGGAAAACTATCAAGATGAAGATGGCAATATTCATATTCCTACTGCGCTACAGCCTTACTTTGGTGGAAAAAAAATTATTCAAGCTGGCACCACCTAAAGAGTGTGATTTTTTAATAACTTGCTTTGCGCTAATCAAGACAATTAATTAAAAATTTATGCATTGATAAAGAAAGTAGCAGCTATTGCAATTAATTCTTGCTAAATACGTTTATATTAATAATCGTAGGATTTATTGCAAAGTTTTAGCATCCGATGGTCATGCTGAACAAAATAACTACCTTTTATGTATCTCTGGTGGGCCTGGTTTTGGGCTTATCTCAAAAGACCTTTTCACTAGAAATTCAGAAAGATAAGCAAAGGTGCAGTAGGTTAACTTACCGATTCAAGTTTATGAAATTTATCAGCTACGCCCAATATATATTAAGGTAAATGAAAAGGCGTCTTCATTAAAAGGTAATTTAAACTTTAGATAAACGACAGAAGTATAAGGATTATAGATAATAGATAAGCTTCTTTATAAAAAATTATAATTATCATAAAGAGCGACTAATAAAGTAAATTATTTAAAGGTAAATGCGTGCTTTTAGTATATTCCAAATAGAAAAATAGCTTATTAAGGATGTAGTAAGTTTAACTCGATTATGAGAATAAACATTGAAGTGATAGAAGTTAAATTTTCGACCTCTGCCTCTAAAAACATTTACTAAGTAAAATAAAATGAGCAAATTTATATTATCAATTTAATATTAATCATTTAAATTTTCAGAAGTTTATTTAGGCTATGTAGCTTGAATTTTCTAGGTACATTTCTATATAGTATTGCACTTCATTTATTGACTTCTTTAAGGCTAGAGTTCTTGAAAGGAGACTTTATAAATGATTTAATAAAATTGGAGAGTAACATCTTGTTATTAACAAAATTGATATTTTAACATTAGCGATAAAAGTAATTCTAGCTACTGCTTGAAGCCAGCAATTTATGTTTCTTAAAGAAAAAAACTGTTCATATATTAACTGAATATTAATAGTAAATATTCCTTTAGTGTTAAATAAGGGTTGTAAGAATCACTATGTACAAAATGGAAACTATAAATCTATCACGTCCTATTAATTACCGCTCTCTTATAAAGCTCACTGTCCTATTGTTTGCAGCTCTTTTTTCTTTTTTTTGCTTTCAATATCAGCTCATTCACCCTGTATGCTGCGATGCGTTAGATTATATTTCTATTGGACAACTCTATGCCAAACATGGATTTACTAATCACGCAACTTCTCACATTCGTTTATATGGCTATCCCTTATTCATAGCATTAAATGTCAAGCTTTCCGATCTGCTCTTAATAAAACTCGATTATCTAGTTTATTTAGTACAGACTGGTTTATATGTATTGGGAGTATTCCTACTTTCACGGCAAGTCGCTTCAATATTTTCTAGTACAGCTGCTAACTGCTGTTTTTTCGCTCTATTATCTAATTTTTTTGTTTATCCTTATCTAGCAATTTCACTAACAGATGGGCTTACGGTTATTCTACTATTATTTATTTCTTACATAATATTAATATTATTTTCAGCACCATTTCCCTTATCGCTTAACCGGAAAAATTTTCTATTAAGTAGTATATTAGGGTTTTTAATGGGGTTTGCTATCGTAGTGCGGCCAGCAAATATTAATTGGTTATTATTATTGCCCCCTGTATCTCTGACCTGGTTGATACGATGTCGTAAGAATATGTATACGCGGATGGGACACATTCTAGCTGTCTGTATTGGTTTTGGGTTAGCTGTGGCACCGCAATTATTATTAAATTGGGAGGGATTTCATCAATGGACTTTTCTTCCAACTTTTAAATTAGGGGATTATCAACTTTTTTCGGGCAATCGTATGATTAAATACGCAACCAGTATGGTATCAGGCGGTGGCTCGCTAATTTATAATAATCCTACTACATATATTCTAGATGCGGATATAACGACATGGTATATTCACCACCCATTTATAGCTATAAAAACTATTTTGGTACATTTTTTTGCTGCTTTTGATTTTGATTACTTATTTCCCTACATTTATAATTATGTACCGAAATACTCATGGGCCCTATTTATTTTTAGTCATCTTGTTTTATTTTGGTCTGGAGTAGGATATATCCTGGCTATTCAGTCTGCGCGCCATAATACGCTAATCAATCCACAATTTAAGACGATACAAAGATTGCTATTAGTACTTTACCCTTGCCTTATTTTAGGATGGATTACAGTTTATGGTTTATCAGCTGTTGAAAATCGTTTTGCGCTGCCAGTTTTTTCAGCCATGTTAATCTTAGCAACATGGGCATTATTTATTAAAGCGAGAACAATCTCTTGTAAATACTGGTTGTATGGGTTATTTATAAGTTACTTAATTTTGGCTTGGCAATTATCCCACTGGATAGCAGATACTAAAGTTATTAAAGTATAATTTAATAACTGTTGTAATATCACTAAATATTCAAATAGAAAAACCAGGTTTTCTATTTGATATAGATGCTTATATTAAATTGATAGGACCTCATATGTCACTACAAGTTGCTACTCACACCGAGAAGTACTAAAAATGATATTACTACAGAAGCTCATTCGGAGCTTAAATTTAATTCTAAACTAGTATTCTAGTATTTATATTAACAAGATAAAGTAGGCCAAATATCTTTAGTTGGCCCTTTAATTTAATTACAAAACATACTTAATAAATAAGCCACTGACGACTGATCCTGGGTTGATTTATTTGTTGTAAAAATCCTAAATTACTATTACTAAGTGCTTTTAATTCAGTCAAAACTAAAGCTTTTTTTGACTTATATCCGATTCATAAATGGCTTTTTCCTTACCAGACGTCTTAAAAGATGATATAAATTCTGCTAAGAAACTGGTTGTTAATCTTTTGGGAACCAATAACTATATATTTTATAACTTATTGACTTGATGGTCGGAGTGACAGGAGTTGAACCTGCGACCCCTGCCTCCCGAAAGCAGTGCTCTACCAAGCTGAGCTACACTCCGATTAATAGAATATAGCATCACCCATTAAAGGCTTCATACTAGATTTCACGGAGATACTGTAATTAGTGGGTGCGCTGAAGTGCAAATGTTGCTAATTCTTCTAGAGCCTGTTTAAAAGATGAGTTTGGAAGCACGCATAAAGCTGTTAAGGCAGCATCAACCTCATTTGCAGCAAATTGCTTGGTAAACTCAATTGCCTTTGTTTCGTGAAGAATATTTATAATTTCAGAAAGATTATTTGCATTACCTTCTTTTAAGCTTTGTCTTATTATAAATTGTTGCTCAGGTGTTCCCTGCTTAAGCGCATGTAAAATGGGCATGGTAGCCTTTCCATCTGCTAAGTCAGTACCAATATTTTTTCCAGTTTTTTTTGTATCAGCGCAATAATCTAGGGCGTCATCAACTAGTTGGAAGGCATTTCCTAAATGTAAGCCATATTGATAAAGACTAGTTTCAATTTCTTGCCCACTTTCCCCAAGAATAGCACCGATTGCTGCTGAAGCTGCAAATAATAGAGCTGTTTTTGCCCGTATTACCTCTAAATAATCATCAATAGATAATAAAGGATTATGACGATTAACTAACTGTTTTATTTCACCACAGCTAATTTCATGAGAGGTATTCGCAAATAAATTTAAGACGGACCAATTTTTTACATTTACAAGTAATTGTACGGATTGAGTAAAAAGATAGTCACCTACTAAAATACTAGCTTTACTTCCCCAGATTTCATTAGCGGTTTCTTTACCTCGTCTTAATTTAGATTCGTCAACAACATCATCGTGTAATAGCGTTGCCGTATGAAAGAATTCAACCATCGCTGCAAGAGGAATATGATTGTTACCTTTATAACCACAGGCATGGCTAGCGAGTAAAACCAGAAGTGGACGTAACCGTTTTCCTCCACTTTCTACGATATGATGTGACAAATCATCAATGAGGCCTATTTGAGATTGTATTTTATCAATGATTAGGGTATTAACGGCTTCAAAGTCGTTAGCAACTAGCGCTCGTAAACGGTCTACCGACATTTTTTATCCTCTAGCATTTAATCCAAGCATGCTAAGGTTGATACCACTGAATGTCAAGTTAACTTATAATAAATACAAAAATTATACATCTACTTTTCTTATAGTTTCAAACCTTCTTTTCAATTGCAGAAATTAGCATTGTAAACTAGGAAATTATTACCTTCTTTAGCTAAAATTAAATTATAACCTGAGTAAATTAATTGATTGTAATTTAGCGAATAATAATTATTTAACTTAAGCAACTTAACCATTTTTAGGGATTAAATCTGGAGCATGCTGATGAACCAGAAAACAGTTTGGATTATAAACAATATTAATGCTGAAAAGTTATTGCCTTTAGAGGTTAATGAGGCAAGCTCTATTGCTGAACTTCCTGCTGAACCTCCGTTTGCCTTAATTTTAGCAAAATCACCGCAACAAGATTGGATTGATCTAGTCAAGGAAATACGTAGCAAACCGAATTATCGTTTTACGCCTATTTTTTATCAAGGTGATGTTGAATCAAATTTAAGACATATTTTTGATGGCCCTTCCGATTGTGAGCTGCTTAATAAAACTGCTAATCAAATTAATGAGCGTCTCTTAAGTGTTTCAAAATTAGCGTTAGAATCTTTAAATAAAGAATCAATTTTGCTTATTTATTTATATTCTCGGCCAAATACTTATGTACAAGGTTTTAAAAGCGCGAATTCTCCCTATATTTATGAATATCCTTTATTAACTATTCTTTATAATGAAGCTTCTGGCCTAGAACACTGGCAATTGCTAGAAGATCTAGCGTTAAAAGATTTATTATCTCAACAAGGTCTAGTTGACGAAATAAAAATTTGTCCCGCTTGTGGTTCAGGGTTACTTAATTTAAAAAATAGCTGCCCTAATTGTCATTCCATAGATGTTAAACCACAACGATTTGTTCATTGCTTTGCGTGTGGAAATATCGCTTTAGTGCCAGAATTTTTACGTCAGGAGCGGTTAATATGTACTCGTTGTCATACTAAATTAGAAGAACTGGGTATTGATTACGAAATACCTTTGGAAGATAAAATATGCAATACATGCTCTCACTTTTTTGCAGAGCCTGCTGTTGATTTAGTATGCTTACTTTGTCAGCATACGGCAGCACCCTGTGAATTTATAGCACGGCGACTTTATAATTATTGTATAACCCATCGCGGTGAATACCTCGCTCGTGGCATTGAAAAAAGTATTTACACAAATTTTAGTCATTACTTTAAAGTGATTGATTATCCTGTTTTTTTATCTATTCTTAGTTGGCAAGTGAAGTTGGCTGAACGTTATAGCTCAGTTTTTTTCAGTGTTATGGTTTTACATGTTACCAACGAAGATGAGTTTATTGAATTACATGGTGAAAAAAATTCTGAACGATTAATGGGGCAATTATTTACAACGCTAAAGCAAGTTTTTCGTGAAAGTGATTTAGCTGCACGAACCAATGGTACGATGTACTTTTTTCTACCCTTAGCTAATCAAGAAAGCTGCCTTGTTATTTTTGAACGTATTAAGCAGACTATTTTGCAGTTGATTAGTACAGAAATAGGTAAAGGTTTAGCAATTGGAATTAGTTATATGACTTCAGCAGAAGTTATTAATAACTCGCTCCAAGATGATTTAATTATGGCTGAATTACAAACTCGGATGCTGGAACATAATCTTTATCTTATTGGAGATAAAGTGTAGGTTGCGTAAATTTAACATAAGAAAGCCAATAGCTCTGTTATGTTAAATTGGCAAGCAAACGGCTGTATTTGAAGCAGCCTGTACTCAAATTCAATCCTTTACTGATATAGTTTATACATTGAAACGAAAATGCATTACATCGCCATCGCAGACTACATAGTCTTTACCTTCTAAGCGTAGTTTGCCAGCTTCTTTTGCACCTTGCTCCCCGCCACAGTTAATAAAAGCGTCATAAGAAATAACTTCCGCACGAATAAAACCTTTTTCAAAATCTGTATGAATGACGCCTGCTGCTTGGGGCGCTGTAGCCCCTTTAAGAATAGTCCAAGCCCTTACTTCTTTTACACCAGCTGTAAAATAGGTTTGTAAACCTAGTAGTTCATAACCCGCTCGAATAACTCGGTTTAATCCAGGCTCATTTAACCCTAAATCTTGCATTAATTCTAAACGATCAGTATCTTCCAGTTCTACTAATTCTGCTTCGGTTGCTGCACAAAGTGAAACAACTTTAGCATTTTCATTTTCTGCAAATTCAATCACTTTATCAAGCAGGGGATTATTATGATGGCCATCATCATCCACATTAGCGATATAAAGTACGGGTTTTGCTGTTAAAAGAAAAAAACGTCGAATGATAGTCTCTTCTTCAGCAGTAAGTGATAATGTTCGAACCGGAAATCCTGCATCTAAATGCTCTTTTACCTTCTCAAGCACTTGTTTTTCAGCTAATGCTTCTTTATTACCACTCTTACTAAGTTTATTTACTTTAATTAAGGCTTTTTCAATAGTATCCATATCCGCTAAAGCTAATTCAGTATTGATAACGTCAATATCACTTAAGGGATCAACACGTCCTTCAACATGAATAATATCTGATTTAGTAGCACCAAAGCAGCGTACCACATGAGCAATAGCGTCTGCTTCCCTGATATTTGCTAGAAATTGGTTACCTAGACCTTCACCTTTAGATGCACCTTTGACAATACCGGCAATATCAACAAATTGCATAGTAGTAGGTATTGTTTGTTGTGGCTTAACAATTTTGCTTAATTCATCTAAACGTGGATCTGGTACGGTAACAATACCTATGTTAGGTTCTATTGTACAAAAAGGATAGTTCTGCGCTTCAATACCAGCTTTCGTTAATGCATTAAATAAGGTTGATTTACCAACGTTAGGTAAGCCTACAATACCACATTTAAATCCCATAATTGGCCTCTTTATAAATAATTTTAACAACGTGATAACTGATTATTTTAGTAGCTAATGGGTGATTTTTTAGCTATTAATTTTATTCATAGCCAAGGCTATTTCACCATGGATAAGTAAAGGTAATGCCGTTATTGTTCGTTCAAGCGCTGCTAGAATTAGCTGTTTATCTGTTAAGTTAGGTTTTCCAAGTACATAATTTAATACTAAGTCTTTATGTCCAGGATGGCCTATACCAATTCGTAAGCGATGGAAATCTGAACTACCAAGCTGATTTGTTATATCTCTAAGGCCATTGTGGCCACCATGTCCGCCACCTTTTTTTAATTTAATACGGCCAGCTGGAAGATCAAGCTCATCATGCACCACAAGTATTTCATTTGCATCAATGCGGTAAAATTGACTAACTGCTCTAGTTGCTAGCCCGCTTTGGTTCATAAAGGTAGTAGGCATAAGAAGTTTGCACATATATCCTGCCTGCTCAATAGTAGCTAACTCAGCATGTAATTTTTTGTCAATTTTAAAAGAAACATTATAGTGTTTAGCTAACATTTCAACGAACCAGCCTCCAGCGTTATGTCGTGTAGCGGCATAAGCAGGGCCAGGGTTTCTAAGACCAATGATTAATTTTATTGTCATAATATATAAAAAAAGAGGCGAATTAATTACTGTTCGCCTCAATAAAGATTAATAAAAAATTATATTATCTATTAACTTTGAATTAAGCTTCAGCCTCTGGTGCTTCTGGAGTAGCAGCAGCGGCTGGTGCTTCCTCATCTGTACCACCTTTTGGAGGATGAATAGCCACAACGGGTAAGTTATGGTCAGCATCATTGGCATCCACAGTAAGCTCAACACCTTTAGGTAATTTTAAATCAGCAAGATGAACAACGTCATTCAAACCAACATTAGTCATATCTACTTCAATAAATTCTGGTAGATTTTTAGCTTGGCAACGAACTTCAACCTGAGTCATATTATGGCTAATACGACCACCGGCCTTCGCGCCTTTTGCATTTTCTTCATTAATAAAATGAAGAGGAACATTTTTTGTAAGAACATCTTTTGCTGATACACGTTGTAAATCCATATGTAAAATAACAGGTTTATAAGGATGGCGTTGTAACGCTTTTAAAATAACGTGTTCAACTTTACCAGCAATATTTAAATCGAAAACTGATGAATAAATGCTCTCACTCTCGAGTGCTTTAATAACTTTGTTATGAGGAAGATTTAAAGCTTGAGGCTCCTTATCACCACCATATAAAATTGCAGGTACTTTATTTTCAAGACGACGTAGGCGGCGGCTCGCACCTTTCCCTATATCAGCTCTTGCTTCGGCTTCTAAAACGATTGACGGCATAACTATCTCCATAGAAAAAACATTTGTACTTAACACGCGACCAAGTTAAGCACTAAGAACCTATCTTTAAAGTTGACTATGGCGGTAGAAGGAAGTTAATTTTCTGTAAACCATTGCTCACATATTTCTATATATGCTCCGCTATGGTCCTCAAAAATCGACTTCTTTCCTCTCACCTTAGCAATTCTGAAGACAGGTGCTAAAATAAATTTGGAGCCAGAGTATACAATAATTTAAAATCAACTTGAAGTCATAGCAGTAATTTCATAAAATATGCAACTTTGTTGAACTTTATAAAGCCATTTCGGCGAGTTGGAGATAAGCTATGTATGCGGTAATTAAGACGGGCGGTAAACAATATCGCGTAAAAGAGGGCGATATTATCAAAGTAGAGTCGCTGTCTGGCGATGTTGGGAGTGAAGTCGATTTTGCTGACGTACTCATGCTTGCTGATGGTGATAAAGTGACCCTTGGCAGTCCCCTAATTAAAAAAGCAGCCGTGAAAGGTGAAATCTTAGGGCATGCTAGGCATAAAAAAATTAAGATAATTAAATTTCGTCGTCGTAAACACCATATGAAACAAATGGGTCATCGACAAAATTTTACGCAGATTAAAATTACTGCGATTAATAGTTAAGAGGGGAAAATAATGGCTCATAAGAAAGCAGGCGGTAGTACGCGTAATGGGCGCGATTCGAATCCTAAGTATCTTGGTGTTAAACGCTTCGGTGGCCAATATGTGAATGCTGGCGAAATTTTAGTTCGTCAACGTGGAACTCGCTTCCATGCTGGGGAAGGCGTTGGCTGTGGCCGTGATCATACTTTGTTTGCTCTTGTTGCTGGTACAGTTACTTTTCGTGTTAAAGGGGCTAAAAACCGCAAATATGTCATGATTCAAGCAGAAGCAGCTGAAGGTGCCGCTAATTAAATCTAGTTAATTTCTTTGTAGTTATCATGCCGCAGTTTTTGCTTTGCGGCATTCATAATACTTTTAATTCTTCTTTTAATGATTGCTGCTAATTATAAATTTAGTAGGTATAGCTAACTAAAATCATTAGAGCTCTTGTATAATCTGTAGGCACGTTATGCAAAAGTTTTATTAGTAATGGGAGCTAAACTTTACCATTAAGCCTAGAACTATCATAAGTAATATAAAACACCCTCATATCAGATTAAATTTAAATAGAGAAAGTAAATGAAATTCGTCGATGAAGCGATCATTAATGTAGAAGCAGGCAATGGTGGACATGGTTGCTTAAGTTTTAGACGCGAAAAGTTTGTGCCCTTTGGCGGGCCAGATGGCGGTGATGGTGGTGACGGTGGAAGTATCTATCTGGAAGCAAATTCCGATTTAAATACCCTAATTGATTTTCGCTATCAGAAGCATTTTAAGGCTAAAAATGGTCAACCAGGTATGGGTGGAAATTGTACTGGTAAAAAGGGTGAAGATTTAGTTATTCAAGTACCTGTTGGTACACTCGTTTTTGATTGCGATACTGACGAGTTATTAGGAGATATTAAGCAAGTAGGGGATCGTTTATTAGTCGCTCAAGGTGGATTTCATGGGCTTGGCAATACCCGCTATAAAAGTAGTGTCAATCGTGCACCACGTCAAACTACACCAGGCACGCCTGGCGAAGCGCGCCGCTTACGTTTAGAATTGCGGGTATTAGCAGATGTTGGATTACTAGGTTTACCAAATGCAGGTAAATCTACTTTGATTCGAGCAGTTTCAAGTGCCAAACCTAAAGTTGCTGATTATCCCTTTACCACTTTGCATCCAGAACTTGGTGTAGTGCGCGTATCTTCATTTAAAAGTTTTGTAATGGCAGATATTCCTGGTCTTATTGAAGGTGCTTCCGAAGGTGCAGGACTTGGCCACCGTTTCTTAAAACATTTAACACGTACTTGTATTTTATTACATGTTCTCGATATTTTACCTATAGATGGCAGTGATCCTGTTCTTAATGCCAAAGTCATCTTACAAGAATTAGCTCAATACGATTCTGAATTACTTAATAAACCTCGTTGGTTGGTATTAAACAAAATAGATCTCTTACTCAATGATGAAGAGCGGGAGAAAATTAAGCAAACTATTGTGCAAGGGTTAAATTGGCAAGATCGGGTATTTATGGTTTCTGCTTCTACAGGTGAAGGTACTAAAGAACTCAGTTATGCGTTAATGGAGCTGATTGATCAAATGAAGCAGCCGGAAGCTGATTAATTCTGCCGCATAATGAATCACGAGCGGGCTTCGATGCGGTATTATATGGGTTTCTTTGCCTTCAAAACGATTATGCCTATAAAAAATAGCCAGTGACGTTTGGCCATTTTTAGGCCGATTGGACCAATACTCATAGAGCCCACAAATGTGGAAATGTACTGCAGCATGGTTGGGCTCATGAAATTTAATCAATGGATAAGTTTGTGGAAGTTGAAGTAATGATTGCAGAATACCTCCTGTTGCCTCATCTAAAATTACTAGAGGTTTTTGCCATTTTTGAATAAGCTCAATTAATTCTTCCGATGCCTTTTTATGTGTTTTAGTGATTAAATGGGGACTAATAATAGGCCATAAAATTTTATTAATTAGTTCGACTAATTCTGGCTCAGCCCATACCTTGCATTCTACATAAGGCATATCTAATCGATAACCAGTTTTACAGTTGATATCTTGTAAGGCCTTATCAATCGCCTCTGCAATCTGACTTTCTGCCACCCCAAATAAGCGCCATTTCAGTAATTGTTTATTAGTATGTTGATCCTGTTGTAGAAGAGGTAAAACATAATGATTAAACATAGGTAAACATTCACGCGGCGGGCCAGGTAGCATAATAAAAAGCTTATTATGATTTCTAATATAGCAGCCTAAAGCGGTTCCATTAGGATTTGGTAGTAAAGTAGCTTGGGCAGGAAATTTAGCTTGCTGTTTATTACCTTCACTCAGAGCAAGATTGATTTGGTGTATTCTCTTGTGAATGTGATCTAATGCTTCAGGAAATTCAATAAGTGGGCTTTCTAAGTAACGACTTAACGCATAACGAGTTCTATCATCTGAAGTAGGGCCTAAGCCACCTATCATAATAATGACATCATATTGATTGGATAAGAAGCGAAGACATTGATATATATCCTCTTCATCATCACTACACGATAAATGTGAACCAACTGCTAATCCTTCTGAATTGAGCGTATGAGCTAACTGATGAGTGTTAGTATTTAAAGTATCACCCTGAATAATTTCATCGCCTGTGGCTAAGAATGCAATTGTCATAATTATGTTAAAAAGTAACTAGGTTTGTTTATCATAGAGGTTTCAGTAATAAAATTGAATAGAGGCCTATTAGAGAAATAAGTATAATTTTTTAAGTCATTGGGCATTAATTTTAACATTAAAAGTAAGGGACGTAGTTCCACAAGGATTTGTTGCATTTACAGTTATAGGAAACTCATCTTCAAAGTTTGCCTTAATAACAACTATCCCAGTACGGCGATTTATAATGACTTGATTTTTAGGGTTGGTAACGAGCGCGGAAATGGTGTAATACATCTTTGTACCCGAAATGGCTTCAGCAGCTGAAATAACTTTTGTTTGGCCAACTTGCAGATCAACATCTGAAAGTTCTTGATTTACTTTAGGCTTATCTTCTTCTGTACAATCAGTTGATAATGCTTCAGTTGGTTTTACTATATTATCCGGATTGCTTGCTGAAAAGGCTGTCGGAAGATAGAAAAGGTGTTGCATTAAAATATAAGCTAAAATCCATTTTACATTTTTATTCATATTTGTCCCTTTATTTAAAGATATTGATTAAATAATAGCATCCTCTTTCTATAAATTTTAAATCAAGATTTAAAGTATTTGCTTAGAAAATCATCATGATCAAGCAAATCTTGCAGATATAATATTACTAATTAGTTTTAAATTGTTGCAAAATTGAAAAAATTATACAAATTAAATCTTTTTTAAAGCGCTAATTTTAAATTAAGAGCTAATTGGTTGAAATTTCTTGCGGTCTTAGACAATAGGTGATAATCTTCCGCTTGCTTCTACTAGGTTGTAATATAAAGGATCAAAAAAGAATATTATAATACATAATGTACAGATGAAAGACATAATTATTAAACGATTATTAAAATGATCAGGTTAAGGTAAGACTGTATTTTGCAAAGGGAAATTACTAACGATATGCTTAGTAATTTAAGATTATTGTGACTAGCTTATTAATTAATTTTTATTATAAATCAAAGGGTTAATTGTTAGATTCTTTTATTTAAAGGCTAGCTTTTTCTGAAGTTGTTTATCTGTGTTGTACATCATATTGGCTATTTAATTATTATAGCCGCATATATTTTTTAAATTTCTTTGCTCAATTGAGCATATAAAACTGAAAAGTTAATAAATTGTAAAGATTTATAAGAATTGTATTAAATCACATTAATACTGACTTAATTTTTTTTTTATATACTGGACCCGCTTTAAAACTAAAGCTCTATACCTAGTCAAAATTATAATAAGAGGTAGACTTTTATGACTAAGAATAAGACAGAAGGGACAATAGGGCAGGATGCTAATAGATCAGTAATAAATGCACGACAGGTGATGCCTATTCAGGGGCAGGATTTAAGTTTCAAAGGAAGAGTTAAATCTTTCTTTACAACAGATCCTTATGGAAAAGCACTTACAACTGCTGTTTTTACTAGTACTGGTATGGCAACATTGATGTATGTACCTGAGCTTATCCAAGCCCAGCGTCAGTTAGGCGTATCGTATTCATTAAACCCCGCTACTATGAATTACAAAGCTTTACAAATACTTTTTCAAGGGTATATAAAAGCCAATCAAGGTAGTTTAATGAAAAATGCTGCTATTACGCAAAGAGAACCTATTACAAAACAGGTAGATTCTTTATTTGGTGAAAAAAGCAAAGAAAATAATGGAAACCCGGTTAACGTAAATAAGTATTGGTCAACGCCTATTACTGCTATGGGAGTTACCTGGATCGATATGGGTTTTACCCACTATCTTGCTAATGTACGTGCTGTGCTTGCAGCGCAAAAGGAATATCCAATACTATCGGTATTAGATAGGTTTAATCTATACAAAGGTAATATAACAGCACCTTTTGGTTCTAAAAATTATTTCTCATCGGTAGCCTCAGTAGGATATAGAGCTGTAGCCGGCTCACTATCAGAAAAAGCTAAATTTGCCAAGAATGGTGTTTTACTTCGTGGCTCTAGAAATTATTTTTCAGCTTTAGGGTGTGTAGGAACTTCAACGGTATTAAGTGATCTCCTAGAGCCATACCTTTCAAGGAAAGCGCATCCTTTTGCACATGATACAACAACTTCCATCGTTGCAGCCGTTATAATTGCGCCTTTTTCTAATATAGCAGATGGATTATGGCGTCGACAGATAGTTGATATTAACTTCACTACACTTAAGTCACCTAAAGTGAGAGAGATTGTAAAAACTACGTTGCAAAAGGAAGGAATAGCAGCACTTTTACGTGGTACTGGCTGGGGTGCTTTTAATTACGCACTTGCTTTTGCTGGCGTAAATATGTTTGCCGAAATATTAAATAGGTATGTTTTTGTACCTGAGCAACCTAAACAACCACAAGTAAGTCAATCAAGGAACGGCTTTTTTGCTAGTGCTAGTAATCCTACTAGTAAATCTACAACGCCTAAGATTGAAGAAGTGAAGGAAATAGAACAACCTCAAGCTACTGGGCCAAAATAATGTTTGAGTATAAACTTAGAAGGAATACTAACTTAAGTATCTTTCTAAGTTTATAAATTTAAATAGGTGGTGAAACCAACTATTTATCAAATGACATTACATATTTAGTTTTGAATATGTGGACTCATCCTGGGTGGTTTTTTCTTCAGCTGCAACCTTATTTGTATTAGATAAAGTCATAGACAATTTGGTAAGTACAAAGGCTTGCGTAGTTAAACTGGCTGTTTCGAGAAGGAAGGGTATTGATTGTTTTACTAGTGTTAGAGGCGCTGTTTTTGAAAAAAAACCTTGCGCGAATTTTCCTGCGAAGAATGCTGCTTTAACCATACATCACCTTTTGTATGTGAATTAAATGAAATTACAGTCTACTCCATTAACTAATGAATTAGTAGAAGTTAGTGTGATATAAAATACTCCACTATTATTAATATTTATCTAAATAGAATTTTTTTTAAATATTTTTTTAAAAAAATTTTTATTACTCTTTCATAATTATTAACGATATCTTTATTTTTTTCTTATAATGTTGGCTAAAGAACCTCAAATTTAAAAAATTTTCTCATGCAAATAATAGAGCCAATTGATGCAGTAATCACCTGGGTCGATGGAAATGATGAAGCTCATCAAAAGAAATTAGCTGCAGCACTAACAATAGTTGGCAGATATCGTCCGGAAGGCGCTGCATCTACTCGCTTTAATGAGTGTGGTGAACTTAATTATTGCCTACAGTCATTATTTCGTTTTGCACCGTGGATTAGAAACATTTTTATTATTACCGATGCACAGACGCCCCCAATTATTAAGACGTTAGAAAAAGATTGGCTAGCTAAAATTAAATTAATTGATCATCGGGAAATTTTTGCTGGATTTGAAAAGCATTTACCCACTTTCAATAGTGTTGCGATTGAAACAGTTTTATGGCGTATTAAAGGGCTTGCTGATCGTTTTATTTATTTAAATGATGACTGTTCAATTATTCGACCCGTTAAGCCAGAAGATTTTTTTAGAGGCAACAAAGTAGTATTACGGGGCGAATGGAAAACACAAACTAGTAAAAAATGGCGAAATTACTTTTATAGACTGCAAACTAAACTATTAAACAAAACGCCTAAATTATTAACTTGTAGCGAGCATCGAACATTGCAAGAGAATAGCGCGAAATTAGCAGGTTTTAACAAACATTTTTTTCACTTACCGCATGCTCCTTTTCCTTTAAAGCGTGAGACTTTTGCAACTTTCTTTGAGAACCATCCAGCGTTATTAATAGATAATATTAGCTATTCTTTTCGCGATCCTAAGCAATACTGGCCTATATCATTAGTTCATCATTTAGAGCTCCAAAATAATTCCGCTATTCTAGATAACTCTCTAAAAGCAGTTGCTGTTAATGGTGCTTGTTATTCCTTGCAAAAAATTCAATCAAAACTTAAACGAGCTGAATTAAAAAGGAATATTGTCTTTATTTGTATGCAAAGTATAGATTTAGCGCCTAGCCATTCTCAACAATGGATGCTTAATTGGTTAGATAGGAAGATAATAAAAAGTACTTAGGATTTTGGTCAAGGTAAATGATTAACCCTTACACTCAACGTCAACCATTTACCAAAATAGAATAAGTTAATTTAATTCGCATCTTATTTGTAGAGAATCTGTTAGCGCTAGAAGGTTCTTCGCTTTATCATAAAAGGAGACCAGTTCACCTTTTGCCTTTTCAAAATAGGTGCTAATTAGATCAAATAACTCATTTTGATTATAAAGTTTTGCAAAAGTAATTTTTTGATTAGCTAAATCAGAAGCTCGATTTTTTCCTAATTTATCAATTGGTGCATAATGATCTAAATAATCATCTTGCATTTGAAATGCTAATCCTAAATAGGCCGCATATTGAATTAATGCTACTTTTAATTTCTGATTTGCATTGCCAGCAGCTATAGCCATTTTAACACAAGCCGAAATGAGTTTTTCAGTTTTTAATTCATGAATAATATGCAGCTGTGATGCATTAATATTAGTGTTAGTTAACTCCGATAAATCAAGGCTTTGCCCGCTAACCATGCCAGCAGGCCCACTAGCATGCACTAACTCATGAGCAATAGTAATCACTTGAGTAGGTGGTAAAAGCGCTGGTAATTCCGTTAGCAGAATATCGATTGCTAAAGCTTGCATACCATCACCTACTAAAATAGCAGTTGCCTCATCAAATGCACGATGACAGCTTGGTTTACCACGGCGAAAATCATCGTTATCCATCGCAGGCAAATCATCATGTATTAATGAATAGGCATGCGTTAACTCTACTGCTACAGCAATTCTATCTAAGCAAGGTAAGGCTACATCTAACGCTTCACCCGATAAATAAACTAATAGTGGCCTAATACGTTTTCCACCAGGAAATAAAGTGTAATAGATAGCTTCTTTTATACGGGTTGCAGGTATGTTAACTCGATCAATAAATTTTTTAAGAAATTCTTCATGACGGTTAAGATAGTAACTTAATTGTTCATTAATCATTACATAGCCCGGTAGGATCTATAGAATTTAAACGTAATATCTCTATCTTTTGTTCAGCTTGAGTTAGGTCAGTCTGACATTTACGCGCCAGGGTAATCCCTTTTTCATAATATTTGAGCGATTCTTCTAACGTTAAATCACCTTGCTCGAGCTTTTTCACTATTTCATCAAGTTCTAGAAGTGACTTTTCAAACTGGATAGCTTTGGCCATAACCGTCCTGTCTTAATTTAAAAAGATAAGTATACCTAAGAAACGTAGAAATGCTATGTTTTGGCCGGAATGGCTTAAGCCAATCAAGATATGTTATTTTTTAAAAAAAGATAATAAGTCATTAATTCTGAGGATTAACTTGTTGATAAAATTAAATTTATAATTTAAACATAATACTCAAGCCACACAGGCATTACTTTATTTAAATAAGTCATGAATTTCCATAATCCAACTTGATACTCTGTTATCCCAAAAGGATCTGCTTTTAATTCCGGATAGGCAATACCTAAACCAAAAATGCCAGGCGCTATAATACCAATATGTGGATCATAGGAAAAATGGTGTAGTTCGTTAACTGTGAGAGAATTTCGACGTTCAAAGCCTATTGCATAAATAACTTGATCGCATGTAGCCAGATAGGGATGTATATCTTTTGCAAGTATATTATAGCGAACTAAATTAGATGGTAGAGCACCATCAATATATTCCTTTGCCCAAGTCGCTGTTTCCCCCTTAAGTCCTGTATTATCAAATAAAATCCATTTGCCCATATCAATGGCGTAACGACAAGGTGAGCGATAAAAGTTAATCACTTGTTTGGCACCCAGGTCTATTAAATTACGTATTATTATGATGGCTGAATGTGATGAGCCAAAAACGCCATAGGTAAAGTTTAAATCAATAATTTTTTTTAATTTTTGTTTATCAATCGCAATGTCAAAAGGAATAGTAGGTACATTAGAATAATCAAGTGTTGATGGAACTGAACCCGTTGCTAAAATAACCTGACTTGCTATAAATTTATCGGACTCTGTTGATAGTATCCACTTTTTATTATCCATTATCATGCATTTAATAGTGCCCAATTTACATACAACTTTATTGCAAAGTTGTTTAGTAATCCATTGTAGTGGTTCAACAACTTCTTTTAATATACAGGTTTTATCTTTCTGTAGGTTAGCTAAATTAAATTGCTCAGCAATAACATGATAATTGAAAGCTGTTGAATCGTAGAGAAAGCGATTGAATTTCTCTACCGTTGTATTACTAGATACATTGGACCAAAGCCTGCCTAAATCGCCCACTTTAAAATAAGGATCAACCCACAAAATATCTTCAGGTTCAATGCCTGCATCAATTAATTTACCTACTGCTGCAATTCCAGCTGGGCCTGCACCAACTACTGCCCATTTAAAATATTGAATGGTCATTTGCTACTTTAATTAGGGTAAGTGTAGTATGATCAAAATTGTAGAAGTTAGCTGCCAATTTAACAAGTTATGTTTTAATGTATGAAGACTAAAATCCGATTTATTTGTAGCCAATGTGCTTGTACTTTTGCACAGTGGGCTGGCCATTGTACTCAGTGCGGTGCCTGGAATTCTATTGTTGAAGAAAATGTTATTAAAGTTGAAAAAAGTCCTCGCTTTAGTAACTACGCTAATCAACGCTCAACAATTACTTCTTTAGAAGATGTAACTATTGATCATGAAGCACGTATGGACTGCGGATTATCCGAACTAAATCGGGTTTTAGGTGGTGGCCTGGTAGAAGGATCAGTAGTCTTGATTGGGGGTGATCCGGGCATAGGAAAATCAACTCTGCTGCTACAAACATTAGCTAATCTTTCTGAGCATAACAAGATACTTTATGTAACAGGTGAAGAGTCGTTACAACAAGTTGCTATGCGTGCTAAGCGACTACAACTACCTACAGCTAAACTAAGGTTACTGGCTGAAACTCAAGTTGAAACTATTATTAATCATGCGCAAAAAGAGTTACCTAAAGTCATGGTTATTGATTCAATTCAAACTATTTTTACGGAGGCAATTAGTTCGGCCCCAGGTGGGGTAGGACAAGTGCGTGAATCAGCAGCACAATTAGTAAGGTTTGCTAAGATGACGCAAACAGCTGTTTTTTTAGTTGGCCATGTAACTAAGGAAGGCGCTATTGCTGGACCTCGTGTGCTAGAACATATGGTGGATAGTGTTTTATATTTTGAAGGTCAAAGTGACAATCGTTTTCGAGTGATTAGGGCAATAAAAAATCGTTTTGGCGCAGTTAATGAGTTAGGCATTTTTGCCATGACAGATAGAGGATTAAAAGAAGTTGCTAATCCTTCAGCCATTTTTCTATCTAAACAACCTGATCCTACCCCTGGAAGTGCAGTTATGGTTACGTGGGAAGGTTCAAGGCCTATGTTAGTTGAAGTACAAGCCTTAGTAGATGAAGCACATGGGCAACAACCAAAACGAGTAACTGCAGGTCTTGAGCACAATCGCTTAGCAATTTTGTTGGCTGTGTTACATAGACATGGTGGTATCGCTACTTTTGACCAAGATGTGTTTATCAATGTTGTAGGCGGCGTCAAAGTTACAGAGACGGGTAGCGATTTAGCGCTATTAGCCGCTGTCGTTTCAAGCTTACGTAATCGAGTTTTTGATCCTGAAACAATTATTTTTGGTGAAATAGGTTTAGCAGGCGAGATTCGTCCAGTGCAAAGTGGACAAGAACGATTACGAGAAGCCGCAAAACACGGTTTTAAAAGGGCGATTATTCCTTTTGCTAACGCGCCTAAAGCCAAACATGGACTTCCGCTTGAAATTGAAGCTGTGAAGCATTTGCAAGAAGTACTTGTTAAGTTATAAATAAATTGCAATCAATAGAGCTCTAATTAATGTTGGTCGAAGTAATCTGCTCGAACACCGTAAATAGAGCAATTCAGTGTTTTATCAGATTGCTGCTCCCATGTCGGTTTATCTAAAACAGCACTTGCATCTTGATAACCCATATCCATTCTTAATTTAATTACTGCTTCAATAAAATTATAATCTTTAAAAGAATGAGAATAAGGCGTTGCATGATGAATAATATGTACAATACTAAGTCGTTTACGATGGCCTAATTTTAGTATTTTTTGAACTTCAGGATCCTCTTTCGCTTCTGGTGTTAGTTTGTCTCCTAAATATTGAATAGCTGCTTGTAGATTCTGCTTAACTGTATAAACATTGGTTAACCTTCGCGAATGACTAGCATAACGAATATCTTTTTGTCTTTCTTCGATTTGATCCATCGTTTGCGGCAGGCGGCCTTGTAAACTGAAACAATCCACAACAAAACAGAGTGTATCGAGCTGTGGTAGAGCATCTAATACGGTAACAAGCGGTGTGTTTGCATAGATTCCACCATCCCAGTAATAATCTTCACCAATTTTTATTGCTGGAAATCCTGGCGGTAATGCGCCACTAGCCATTACATGATCTACTGTAATTGGGCATTTTTGGTTATTAAAAAAAACCATTTGTCCTGAAGTAATATTTACGGCACCCAAGCATAAAGTAATTTTTTTATTTTGATTAATTCTATCGAAGTCTATATGTCTTTCTAAGGTATCGCGTAATTCTGAGGTGTCATAGTAACTTAAATGATCAGGTGAATCTTGGGTTAACGCATGGGGTGGAATAAAACGTGGCTTAAAAAAGCCTTCCAAACCAAATAAAAGAGAATACATAGCCCCAACATGATTATGCATATGATGCGTATATTCAGACATATTAAAATCAAAGAAAGCATCTATTAATAACTTAGGCGTTATAGTTTCCCAGAAACTAATTAATTTATCTAACTGTGTTTCAGGAGGATTACCAGCAATAATGGCAGAATTAATGGCACCTATAGAGACACCGGTTAAATAATTAGGTAGGTAACCACGCTCACGAATAGCTCGATAAGCGCCCACCTGATAAGCGCCTAATGCACCTCCGCCTTGAAAAACACAAGCAATTCGATCGTAATGCTGTTTCTCATGCAATGGTTTTTCTGGCTGATTAATATAACTAATTGCTTCTTTATGATGCTTACTGTTATCTTTTTTTGCCCGAGTCATATTAACATCCCTGCAGCGTCACTTTTTATTAGTATATACTGAGAATTAATATAAGGTAGCAATTTTTAATGATTGTAACGCTTGAACAAGAGGTAAAAGGGGTAGTCCTTGAATCGTGCTATCTTGACCCTCTACGTTAGTAAATAGCCATTTAGCTCTACTTTCATAGTTATACGCACCACAGCTTTGATAGGGTTTATCTGCTTGTAAATAGGTTTCTATGGTTTGATCACTTATTAGTTTCATACTTAATAATGCGATGTCTTGCCCTTCAAAAAGAAGTTTTCCCGCTTTGGCAATGCAAAACGCTGCAATTTGTTGATGCGTTTTACCTCGTAATTGACGAAGATGTGAAGTAGCGACTTCGTGATTTTCTGGTTTATCAAAATAACAATTATCCATAACGCAGATTTGATCAGCTGCGATCACATAAGAATCTGGATACTTTCTACTAACTATTAATGCCTTATCAGCAGCTAGTGCACGTGCTAATTCTATAGGCGTACTATATGCTAACTGGTTTTTCAATAAAGCTTCATCACTGTTAGATGGAATAACTTTAAATTCTAAGCCAAGCGATTTAAGTAACTGTTTTCTAATTTTTGAGCCAGAGGCTAGAATTAGGGGTTTTTGAATTAAAAAATTAGACATAAATAGCAACCGAAGCCATTAATAAAAAGCCAATTATGACGAAACTAAAATCTCGAAGATTACAACAGCGTTCAACCATGACACACTTTTCCAACCCATGTAACGTTCCTAAATAAAGAAATGTACCGGCAGAGGCAGCCATTAAGATTGGATCAAATAAAGAATGGGTTTCAACGCCACGCCCAAAATACCATCCTATAAAAATGCCAATGGGGGTCATTAAACAAAAACTTAAAAAGAAAAATAAACGCTTAGACATGCTAAGCGAACTTTTATTTAATTGAATCGAGATAGCAAAGCTTTCAGCCCATTTATGGGTAATGATCGCTAAAAAAAGCATGATAATTAAAGAGTTACTTGCATTTAAGCCAAGAGCTGCCCCTAGCATTAAAGAGTGAATGGATAACATAGCCCATGCAAGGATAGCAAAAGCGGGATGATTTGCTGCATGATGGTGATAAAGCTCTTTTCCTAGATGCTCAAACCATAAAAAGAATAAAAAAACAATGCCGGTAATAATATAAGCGAAGGGATAATCATAGCCTAATTCATTAAATAAATGATTGGCATCTGGAAGCATATGTAATAAGCCCGCGCCTAAAAAAATACCTGTAGCTAATGTTTCTCCAATAGGAAAATCAATATGTTCTTCCGCATAACGGGATCTTTTTTTAAAAGGGTACCATCCTGCTAAAAGAATAACAGCGACTATTGCTAAACCGAAAATTATTTTTAAACTAGTCGCAATTGGCATTTTTATCTCTCATGAAAGCTTAAATTTAAACAGTCTGAATAATAGAAGCAAGGTTAGTGATTGGCAATAAATTTATCTTCATAAAGTAAACAAATCTTTTTTATAAAAGGTTGCTGTTTTATATTTTTTTCAAGGAAGGCTGATAATTCAGTTAATTTATTATCTGAGTCTAAATAATTGTGTACCAAATCAATACGCATTTTGCCGTCAAGATAATGTAGAGTCCAATACTTAATATCTGGAAATTGTTCCTTCCAGGAATTTAATAAAGTTTTTTCTAATAAAGTACGGTTAGGAAGGTGAAGAGATGGGCAATTAATTTCATCATCTTCGGGATCGACATGAACAATAACATCATTAATACGTTTAAATTGATTCATTAACAAATGATGAACGTGTTGAGCAATATAGTGGCCCTCAGAGACGGAGATAAAAGGAGAAACTAAAATATGAACATCAATTAAAATATCGCCACCCATTAGTCGACTGCGTAGTTGATGAATACGCTGCACGCCATCAATTTGTTCAATGACCGCGCTAATTTCCTTTAAAATTTCAGGTTCTACTGCTGTATCAACTAATTCTTTGACACTATTCCACCCATAAGCTAGGCCCATTTTAATAATCATTAAACCGACAATAATAGCAGCTACGGCATCTAGATAAGAAAAGCCCATAAAACTACCTATAATACCTATAGTAACCACCAGCGAGGAAGCAGCGTCTGAACGATGGTGCCAAGCATTAGCTGTAATAAGGGGCGACTGAATTTTTTTGCCAATATGGCGGGTATAATGAAATAAGATTTCATTAAAGAGCACAGAAAATAAAGCGATGAATAAAGTTATTCGAGCTGGTATATTACGCACACCTGCCAGCAGTTCATTTACCGCATCCCAAGCAATGCCAAAGCCTGTAAGAATCAATAATAAAGCAAGTAGGAGAGTCGCTGCTGTTTCAATACGTTGATGGCCATAAGGGTGAGAACTATCAGCGTCTTGACTGCCAAATTTAGAAGCAAAAATAACCATGACATCTGTAATTAAATCAGCAAAAGAGTGCATTCCATCGGCAGCTAATGCATGTGAATGGTAAAGCAATCCGCCTACTAATTTAATTATTCCCAGGAATGCATTAATAACTGCGCCAATTAAAGTTACTCTTTTCGCTTCTTGATAACGCTCAGACATTGGTTATCCTCTTAAACAATCATAGATTTAAAAACAGCTGTTATAGGTCTATATCTGGTTAATAATTGTAATGCAAATGAGAATAAGCTCTAAGATTTATTTTTGATTTTTAAAAATTTATTAAATAATAAGTAGAATTAAGTAGATGAGAAATAAAATTTTTAGTGTGCATTATAGCTTTAGGTATTTGAATGAAAAATTAATGAAATTGAGTTATAGCGCTTAGTTATAAGCGCTGCTTTAATAAAATATCTTTCATTTAAACTATTAGGCTTTAAGCTGATTACCTGAGCTTAAATCTAAACCTAAGTCTTCCACTGATTTTCTTCCATCAAAGACATCCCGTAAACTCACGTTTATATCTATACCTTTTTCTTGCCGTACAAGTTCAGCCACCTCGCGTTTAGCTTCACTCAATTTACTATTAAATGTATTAAATTGGGCTCTTTCTTTATGTGGAGTTCTCTCCGACATAAGGCCAACATTTAAATTTTTAGGATTAGCTACTATTTCAGCAATATCAGAATACTTTCTTAATTCAGCGATTTTTTTTTGAGTGCGCCCTATTTGTTCAGGATTGCCGTCTAAATTATCTAAAATCTTTTTCATTAATTCAACTCTTTGTGTATAATTAAGCCTCATAATATTCCCCTATTATACATATTGATCTAAATTATAACATAAAATCCGCTTTTTTCTAAACTCGTGTTTGTAACTTATTTAGTTAAAATTAAAGTGGCGATGATTAAGACAAAAATGCGTATTCATTAAATTTTGAAGTTGGTAAGAACTAAACCACCTCTCTAAACCACGTATTTATAAGGATTTTAAGAGCCTATACACAAGGTTATCCACAGAATTTGTGGATAACGAAGAAATCTAATATTTTTAAAATTAAGCTGTTAAGCTATATCCAGTAAGGATTTTGCTTAAAAAGTATGTTAATAAAAAGAGCGTTCAGGAAAAAAAGAGAATTAGTTATCCACAGGATATTAAAGGGGCAGGGAAAACAAAGCTGGCTATAGTAACAGAGAAAAAAATAATGTCTAGTCTTGACTAATAATTTAATTACAATAAATAGTAAGAAGCTTAAATTGAGTTAATAATGCAAAAGCAAATGAGGAGACGTTAAATTAACTTTGTAGGAATTGCTCAAATTGACCTAGCCAACGTTTAGCAATTAATTGTGCTGTTTTAGGCGCTGTATTTACTAATTCATTAGCCCAATGTGTCACATAGGGTAATAAAGCATTATCTCGGGGAAGATTAGCAATTTTAAATTGACGATAGCCTGTTTGTTTAGTACCAAGAAATTCACCTGCACCGCGTAATTGTAAATCTCTTTCCGCAATAACAAATCCGTCTGTCGTTGCGCGCATGATTTGCAGGCGCTCTGAACCGAACTCGGAAAGAGGCGATTGATATAATAACAAGCAATAAGATTGATTATTTCCCCTGCCAACCCGGCCACGTAATTGGTGAAGTTGAGAGAGACCTAAACGTTCGGCATTCTCAATAATCATAAGACTTGCATTAGGTACATCGACTCCAACTTCAATCACTGTGGTAGCTACCAGTAAATCTAGTTCACCTTTTTTAAATGCTGCCATAATTGCTTCTTTCTCAACAGGTTTCATCTTACCATGAACTAAACCAATCCTTACCCCAGGCAGTTGCTCTTGTAAATTTTTAGCTGTTAAGCTGGCCGCAGTACATTGTAATTTTTCTGATTCTTCAATAAGTGTACAAACCCAATATGCCTGCATACCACTTGCAATAGCAGCTTTTAACCGCTCTATAATTTGTTCGCGTTTGTCTTGATTAACAACTGCTGTATGAACAGGAACGCGACCTGGCGGTAAGGCGTCAATAATAGAAATATCTAAATGAGCAAACTGTGTCATTGCTAAAGTTCTTGGTATAGGTGTTGCCGTCATTAATAATTGGTGAGGCATAAATTTTTCTTGCTGTCCCTTTTGTTGCAATAATAGACGCTGCTCTACACCAAACCGATGTTGTTCATCAATAATAATTAAGCCTAGCTGATAAAATTCAACACCTTCTTGAAATAAAGCATGCGTACCTATAGCAATATGGCATTTGTCGGTTGTTAACTGTGTCAGGATTTCTCGTTTTTGTTTTACCTTCATTTTTCCACTTAAGCGTACACAATGAATACCTAAGGGAGAAAACCATTTCTGAAAATTAATCGCATGTTGTTCACTTAATAAGTCAGTTGGTGCCATTAAAGCGACTTGATATCCTTGTGCTATCGCTTGCAGTGCCGCGATAGCTGCGACCGTTGTTTTGCCACATCCAACATCACCTTGAATTAGCCTAAGCATGGGCTTGTTTTTATTTAAATCTTCTTTGATTTCGAGACTGACTCGTAATTGCGCTTCTGTTAGCGCAAAGGGTAGTTGATCAAGAAATTGTTTGTATAGTAATTCGTTAAATAATAAAGGTGGCGCATAGAACTGATTACGATAGTGTCTTGCAAATTGCATGCTTAAACGTTGAGCTAGTAACTCATCGAAACTCATTCTTTGTAAGGCTGGATGTGTTCCTGATTCTAGGGTGTTCATCGTTGTATCAGGCGATGGACTATGAAGAAAAGTAATTGCTTGGCCTAGAGGAGGAAAATTATAATTTTTCAACTGCTCATGAGTCATCCATTCTAATTGCTCTAACTCAGATTGATAGTTAGCTAATGTCATTTTAATAATTTGACGTAGTCTACTTTGTGTAAGACCCTCAGTGGTTGAATATATAGGTGTTAGTGTTTCATCAACTTTGACATCATGCTCATTATCTAAAATTCGATATTCAGGATGAATCATTTCAAATTGATTAGCAAAATCACGCACTTCGCCAAAGGCGCGTAACCAGGTATTTGTTTTAAGAGTATTTAATTGTTGTTTATTAAAATGAAAAAAGCGAAGTCTTAAAATACCCTTTGTTCTATCTTGTACATAACAGTAAAGCATCATGCGCTTACCATATTTAATTTCAATCTTACAAATCTGTCCTACGATAACGCAGTACTCATTTAGACGAAGATCTTGGATAGGTGTAATCCGTGTCCTATCTTGATAACGGTAAGGAAGATGAAAAAGGAGATCGCCGATGGTTTTAATACCACATCGGTTTAATTTGTTTACTAAGGCAGGTCCTACGCCTGGTAATATGTCACAAGTATTAGACAGCACGTTATGATAATTAAGTTAAAAGAAAGAATAATAACAGGAAATTAAGTAAGTGTTGAATTGGGCTTATAAAATACTCTATTGTATCACCTAAATAACAAAATTTGCCATTGCTTCGATTCATAGGTATTAATAGATCTTGCATGCAGTGCTTCTAATGCTGCTAGAGTAAATTTTAAAAGCGAAGTTTAGTTGAAGTTAATTAACAGGAGATGGAATGAACCGGACTGTTACCTTTACGGCAAGCATAATTTTAGTTTGTATTATTGGCTTTTTATTAGTAGTTGGCCGGGGTTTATTTATTCCACTTGTTATCGCCATTTTAATTTGGCATTTACTCAATACCATTGTTGCATCAATGCAATATATTCCTGTTTTTGGTGCTCGTATGCCACCTTGGCTTAGGATGGTAATTGCTTTTCTAATCGTCATCGTTTTATTTACGATATTGGTAAATATTATTTCTGATAATGTGATGGAAGTTATTGATGTTTCACCGCGCTATCAAGAAAATCTTATGGGCATTCTTAAAAACATTGATAGTTTCTTTCATATCAAGATGCTCGCTCGCTTTGATAATTTTTTAAAAGATGTAAGCGTACAAAATATAATTGTTAATGTTTATTCTGTTTTTAGTGCAATTGCAGGTTCTGCAGTACTTATTACTTTATACGTTGTTTTTTTATTTGTTGAGCAACATTTTTTAAGACAAAAAATAGATGCGCTATTTCCTCAAACTGAGCATCGGGAATTAGTAGACAATATTATTAATCATATTGTGAATGACACCCAAACCTACTTAGGAATTAAAACGTTTTTAAGTGTGATAATGGCAATTATCAGTTGGGTATTAATGAAAATAGTAGGACTTGATTTCGCTGAGTTTTGGGCACTTCTTATTTTCTTTCTAAATTTTATTCCTAATATAGGCGCTATTATTGCAACAGTTTTTCCAGCCTTATTAGCGATGATTCAATTTGATGATTGGTTACCGTTTCTTATTATTTCTCTTGGCTTTATATTTATCCATTTCATTATTGGTAACATTATTGAACCTAGGTACTTAGGCAAGTCATTACATTTAAGCCCTTTAGTTATCTTATTTTCTCTAGCTTTTTGGGGATCAATATGGGGTATATTAGGTATGTTTCTTGCGGTACCCATTACAGTTATGATGATGATTGTTTTTGCTCATTTTGATAAAACAAGGCCCCTTGCTATTATTCTGTCTCAAGATGGTTATATTAGAAAAGCATATGAAAAATTACCTGTAGAAGAATAAAGAAGGGTTTAACTTGCTTGAGAAGCTATTGGTTAAATTTACAAAGTTTCATTTTAGTTAAATAAGTATATTTATTAATCTAATTAGGATGTATTGTAAAAACCTTGCTTCTGGCAGGAAAAAGCGCATAATAGTTGCCTTTTGATAAACGAAAAATCTGATGAAACACATTGTTGAACAGCTACTTTTAGATGCATTAGCTAAACTTAAAGCCCAAGGCATTATTTCAACTGAGCAGGATGTCGAAGTTAAGATTGAGCGAACAAAAGATGCTAATCACGGTGATTTTGCCACAAATCTAGCACTTATGTTAGCAAAGCCTTGCCAAAAACCGCCTAGACAAATGGCTGAGTTAATTATAAGTACAGTAGATCCACATCCCTCTGTTGCACGTATCGAAATAGCAGGGCCAGGCTTTATTAATTTCTTTTTAGGCAATGATGTTTTATTAGAAGTAATTGCAAAAATTTTAACAGAAAAAGAGCAATTTGGCTGTTCTAATATTGGCCAAAATAAGAAAGTTATTCTCGAGTTCGTTTCAGCTAACCCAACAGGCCCTCTTCATGTTGGCCATGGCCGCGGCGCTGCCTTTGGTGCTACTTTAGCTAATATTTTAAAAGCAGCAGGCTTTAATGTAAGTAATGAATATTATGTGAATGATGCTGGCCGACAAATGGATATTTTAGCAGCTAGTGTCTGGCTTCGTTATCTTGAATTAGCAGGTGAACCAATTATATTTCCAGCAAATGCTTACCGGGGCGATTATGTTCAAGCAATTGCAGAAGATTTTTTAAGTAAACATAGTCATCAATATGTCTATCCATGGTCAGTTATTACGGAAGGTTTACCACTTGATGAACCTCAAGGTGGTGATAAAGAAACGTATATTGATGCTGTTATTTTAAGAATGAAGGCTCTGCTGGGTACCGCAAGTTTCAATTTGTTTCATAAGCAGGCACTTGATTCTGTGCTTAATGATATAAAAGATGATTTAAATGAATTTGGTGTTCATTTTAATTGTTGGTTTTCAGAGCGATCGTTATTAGAAGGGAAGGCAATTGAGAAAGGTATCGATGCCTTAAATCAGGCTGGATATACTTATGAAAAAGAAGGCGCCTTATGGTTTAAAGCGACTGATTTTGGTGATGAAAAAGATAGAGTGCTGATTCGAGCTAATGGGCAAACAACCTATTTTGCTTCAGATGTGGCTTATCATTGGGATAAATATAATCGTGGCTTTGACAGAGTGATTGATATTTTTGGCGCTGATCATCATGGCTATGTTTCCCGCGTTCGCGCTGCTGTTACAGCATTAGGGCATGATGAACGAGCACTTGACATTATGTTAGTACAATTCGCAATTTTATACCGAGGTGGCGAGCGCATGCAAATGTCGACTCGGAGTGGATCATTTGTTACTTTGAGAGAATTACGTGAAGAAGTTGGTAATGATGCAGCTCGCTTTTTTTATGTCATGCGTAAGCCTGAACAACATATGGATTTTGATCTTGATTTAGCTAAGTCGAAATCAAATGAAAATCCAGTCTATTATATTCAGTATGCTCATGCGAGAATATGTAGTGTTCTAAGACAATTGCAAGAGCGACAATATATTCTCAAGATAGAGCAGGGTTTGCAATCAATTAAGCAGTTATCAGAACCCTATGAAATAGCATTATTAACTTTATTGAGTCGATATCCTGAAGTGATTACACTAGCGGCATCTAATTGTGAGCCTCATCAACTTGCTTATTATTTACGAGAGCTAGCTAATGGATTACATAGCTATTACAATGCAATCATTTTATTATGTGAAGATGAGTCATTACGTAACGCCCGAATGTGCCTGCTTACCGCAGTACGTCAGGTGTTAGGAAATGGATTGCAATTATTAGGTGTTTCAGCCCCTGAGAGTATGTGATGGCAAAGGATTATGTTAAGCGACCCGTAAGACAGCGTCGTAATGTTCCAAAACAATTAGTCACTTTATTAGCCTCTTTTTTGTGTGGCTATTTGACTGCAACCGTTTTTGATTTTACTAGTTTATCAGCCTGGCTTAATCAGCATGTTTTAAAAAATCAAGAGTTGCCTGCTGAAAAAATACAAGTGGCTAAACAGCAAATTGTCAAACCCAAGTTTGAATTTTATACTTTGCTAGCTAAAGATAATAATATCCCACCTGCCTCAACTAATAATCGAATAACAGTAGCAAGTGTCAGAAACCAACAGCCAACTATTCCACAATTATTACCGAATTCGGCTATGCAAGGTGCAGCTTTACAGGGCGCAGGAAATGCACAGCAAACACAGTCCCAAACAGTAGTGGGGCAACGAGCACCAATTAATTCAACAACTCAACCTTCAAACCAGCAAGTCCGTCAAGCGGTAGTGCCAGTTGATAATAAAGAAAATCTATTAGCTACGCGTCATTCAAGAGAAGCTTTTTTAATACAAATTGCAGCCTTTAATAGACGTCAAGATGCTGAGCATTTAAAAGCAGCCTTAGTATTACGAGGTTTTGATGTCGCAATCTCGCCTATTTTAAAAAATAATATAAATTGGTATCGCGTAGTAGTTGGTCCTTTTCCTTCACGTGCTGAGGCTGAAAAAGCACAGATTGCAGTAGCAAGGAGCGAACATATGAAAGGGATGATCCGTAAAATTGATGTTTGAGGTGGTATATGATCTCAAAGACTTATGAATTTTCTCTTCCCACGATAACTTGCGTCAGTTGCACTCGTTCTATTGAAATTATATTGGAACAATATAAAAAAGATCATCCCTGGTTAGAAAGTCACTATGTTGATTTAACGACTAAGCGATTGAAAATTAGTATTAATGAACAAGATACCAATGAAGCTAAAATTGATTATAATGTAATAATCGCTAAAGAAGTGGAAGAAATAGGTTTTAGATGTATACCTCTTTCTTTAGAAGACCTCATTTTTGAACCTGAGCCTAAAGAGATTGAGAAAGGGTCAAAAATAGCAGATAAAATTCGCGAGTTTTTTACCTCCCACTGGTTCCAAGGGTTAATTGGCACCACTGTTGGGCTTAGTTTATTAATTTTGTCCTTGCTTACAGGTGGTTTACCTATACCAATTATGATTATTATTGGTACGCTAAGTTCTTTGCTCACTTTAATATTAGGTTTTCCATCCTACAAAGATGCATTTATGAAACTATGGAAATCTCGTACTCTAACGATGGATATGTTATTTACCCTTAGCACACTAACAGTACTTATTGTTTCAGCACTTGCTTTTTTTGTGCCATGGCTTCCTATGATGTTTGAAGCAGGACTTTTAATTTTTGGGTTTCGACATGTTGGACTTGCAATTGAAGAATCACTTAAAAATAAACTAGGAATAGATAAGCGTTTTCAACAGCGCCTTCCTAGATGTGTCAATCTATTGATTGATGAAGACAAAGTAGAGTTATGTCCTTTATTAAATATTAAAAATGATGATGTTATCGTTATTAATCCAGGCGAAATTATTCCTTTAGATGGTGTTTGTTTAACTGAAAATAATTTAATTTATGAAACTATTAGAACAGGCTCGCCACTACCCCGTAATTTTAAAAAAGGTGAACTTGTTTATTCTGGTATGTATCTAGCAGAGGACGCAAAGCCCTTAAAATTACAAGTTACCGCAGACGTACATAACTCTTACTTAGCTCGTTTTGATAAAGCGATAGAAGCAGCGCAATTTGAAAAGGCACCTATTGAAGAAACAGCAACTCGGCTTTTGCAGTACTTTATCCCAGGTGTTATTGCCTTTGCAATTCTATCTGGTATTACGATAAGTTTGTTTTTTCCACCTGCACTTGCTATCCAATGTGCAATTGCGGTTTTAGTATCCGCATGCCCTTGCACGCTTGGATTAATAGTTCCTTTTGCTGTAAAAATTGGTTTAAGAAAAGCGGCTATCAATGAGGTCGAATTTAAAAGTGCAAAAAAAATACAAGAAGCTGCAGCAATTGATGCAATTATTTTTGATTTACATGGTACCTTAACAAAAGGAGCGCCAGTTGTTTCCAATTTAAAATGCTTAGCGCCAGATACAGATGAACATATGATGCTTGCTTATGCCGCGACTATAGAACAAAAATCCAAACATCCTATGGCTAGAGCAATTTGTAATTATGTAGAAACTAGGAAAGTTCAAATTTTAGAGCCTGGGAATAAAGTTGTGGTAGATACCTCCAATCACTCGGGTTTGTCTGGGCAAATCAAGGGCGAAAAAATTACCATTGGTGATAAAAGTATTATGCGTGAAGCGGGAATTGATGTTACATCAGTAAGAGAAAGTATAGATTTAAATGTAGGCGAAACTGTTATTTACATTGCTCGTAATAATAAACTTCTCGGTTATTTTATTTTAACAGATCCCTTACGCAACGAAGCTCATCAAACTATTGCCGCTTTAAAAAAATTGGAAAAACAGGTTTATATTTGTACGGGTGCAGAGGAGCAAACGGCGCTTCGTTATGCAGCTATCCTAGGAATTCCGGCAGATCATGTTGCTGCGGCCCATGTAGGTTTAGCAGTACAAAAAGATGATAAGGCTAAAATTGATTTTATTCGTAGTTTACAAGCTAAAAATTTAAAAGTCGCAATGTTAGGAGATGGTGATAATGATACCCATGCCTTAGCTCAATGTGACTTTGGTATAGCTATTAAATCAAGTTCCAGTAGTGAAGATGCTCAGCAACAATCGGGCGCAATTATTCAAGGTGAATCTTTACTACCAGTAGTAAGTTTATTTGCAATTGCAAAACAAACTGTGAGTAATATTAAACAAAACCTTGCACTTAGTTTAAGTTATAATTCGGCTACATTACTAGTTGCAAGTGGATTATTAGTTTTTATAGGATTTAGTTTAAATCCTGGTGTGGGTGTTGCATTAATGGTTTTGCAAACTGCATTAATTTTAGGAAATACCTATCGCTTTAAAAGAAAATCCTTAGAGCATTTAAAACCTCAGTCTAGTAACACTGATACAGTAGAAATGGGTTCTTACGAAAAATTTAAAAATATTTTTCATTTAAGAGACAAACCTAGTTTAAATGATGAGATTGTTAAAGAGGTTAATTTACATCAAAGAAAAGAAAAGGCTCTCATTTCTAATACCTCAAGAGTACAGGAATTATCTGTACCGGCAAATTCTAGTCTTTCCTTGTAAGAAAGTTTAACGCGTCACACATACTTTAATATCAGTAGCATTTTTAATAGCATGAGGTTTACTAACGCTTACTGTAACTTCGTTAAGACTAAACTCTTTCTTAATTAATTGTGCAACGTTATCTGCCACCGTCTCAATTAAATTAAAAGAATTGGATTCAACAAACGTAGTTACCAATTCTGTTAATTTCGCATAATCAATTGTTTTATTAATATCATCATTACAATTGTTAAAATTAGTAGGGATAGAAATATTTAATACTAGACGCTGTACAATACGTTTTTCCCAAGTATGTACGCCAATTTTAGTAGCAATAGTGAGACCTGTGATTTCAAGTCTATCCATTTTAAATATCCTTTTAAAGAAAATTAGGATAGCAATTCATGCTCTTAAGAGCAATGATAAATGAGCTTTCATAAAAATTAAAATGATCTCGTTATAAAACTCAAGCGTTAATCAAATTTACAGTCAATTAATAATTGTGTTAATTCTAACTTGCAACAATAATCAAAATTAATTTGCCATCTTAATTAAATTATCATATGTATATTATTAATATTAAATGAGCTAATTTTTAATAAAACTATAAATTATTCAAAATAAAATTAGTAATGCACTTCCATTAAGTTTCAGACGAGATACAAGTTCGTGCAGCAAAGAAGTGTACAAATAAATATAAGACTAAACCAAGCAGGCTTGTAACCCAGGATGAAGCTTAGGGAAAACGTTAGAAAGCAACAATAAGAGAATTAGGATATGTTTAATTATAAAAACTTGATAGGGACTCAACACAAACTAGCCTTAGCTAGTATCATTTCTCATCTTTATGATCCAATAGAATCTGAAATTCCTAGTGATCCAGTATTTGTTCATTATGAAAATAATTCTTTTATAAGATTATTTTCTAGACAGACACTGTTAAGTTTACAAACTCGCTTACAAGAATGTCCTAAAATTATTGAAGAAGGTTTACAGGATAAATCATTTATCAAATTGGCGCTTAAAGAATACACACCATGTAATAAAGAAGAAATTATTTATAAAAAAATACTAACAAAAATGGTAGATGCAGGTCTTAATTTTGGTCAGATAGCTGAGGAGTGCCTAGGAATTGATGCAGCAATGTATCTTTTAACAGGGATGCCTGAGAATTCAAATATCACTTTTGAACTAAGTGATTTACCCAGGGAAATGATTTTTTTTATTGATTATATTATCCAGCTTCATCAGTTAAGGATGAATCAACAAGATGTAGGAGAATCCAATAATATTGATGTTGAGCATAAGTCTCTTAGCATTTTTGCAGAAAGGAAATTAGTTTGTCTTCAAACAGCGATAATAGAAGAAAACAGGAGAAAATTACTTTCTAATACAGGTAAAGTATTAACTAATAATCAAGTTCTTTGTCCTTTTAGCCGTGATGTAATCAATGTAAAACAGTCTTTAGCTAGTGCAAGAAAAGCTAAACTTTTCTTACAGTTAATTATTGCAACAGCAAAAATTAATGCTTTGCAAGAGCCTGAAATCGATAGTTTTTTAAAAAGGCAAAACCCTAACTATTTGCGGGAGGCTTATCAGGCACTTAATCAATATATTAGCAATCCTACAATTCGTTTTACTGTAGAACAGCAGAAACTTCTAAATAATATAGGGGTTAATAAAATAATAAAACCAGATAATTATTTTAATTTAACTAAACGGTATCAACATTTATGGAATGAAAATAAAAGCTTAAAAGAAAATACGCTAACTGTGCTGAGCGATTATTCTAAACTAAATACTAGTTTACCTAATTTTAATTTATTTATGACTTGTCATTGGGCGAGACATCATCATCATATAGTAAAAAAAGCAATTAAGCGGATTAAAGAAAATGATTCAATTAAGCAAGTAATTGCTGATTTAGAAGACCAAGCTCAAGTTAATCCAAAGTTTAACCCAGCTGGTTCGTTGGTAAGACGGTTAGAATTTATTAAATTACATTTTAAAGAATTAAACGGTTTAACAAATAAAATACTTTTATGTTAACAAACTTAGCTAATCTAAACTCTATGAGTTTTATATATTAAACTCTGATAACTAAATTAAGCATTTTTCTCTCAGCTAAAAATGGTAGAATGCCCTTTTTATTTTGGATTTTTATGAGTGATATCGCTAATTCTCTATTAATACGGGCACTACAACGTAAACCTATTCCTCGCACACCAGTTTGGTTAATGCGACAAGCAGGGCGCTATTTACCAGAATATCGTCAAGTTCGTGCGCAAGCAGGTGATTTTCTAAATTTATGTAAGACGCCTGAATTAGCTTGTGAAGTTACATTGCAGCCTCTACGTCGTTATTCACTAGATGCTGCTATAGTTTTTTCTGATATTTTAACAATTCCTGATGCTATGGGACTTGGTTTATATTTCGCTGAAGGAGAGGGGCCCTGTTTTCAGACACCACTTAGATCAGCAAAAGCTATTGAAGTCATTGCATCACCTAATATAGAAAAAGATTTAGCTTATGTATTTGAAGCTATTAAATTAATCAGGCGCGAAATGCCTAAAGATTTACCCTTAATAGGATTTTCTGGTAGCCCATGGACGCTTGCTTGTTACATGGTTGAAGGAAAAAGTAGCCGTCATTTTAACCAAATGATCACTTTGCTGGATACGCACCCAGAAGTAGCTCATATTTTATTAACGAAGCTAGCACAAACGATAAAAGATTATTTACTTGCGCAAGTTCTAGCAGGTGTAAATGCTGTTATGATTTTTGATACTTGGGGAGGCTTATTACCAACTAACTTGTATCAGCAATTTTCTTTGCAATATATGCAGCAAATTGTACATGCTTTTAAAGAAATGCATCCTAATATTCCAATCATCTTATTTACAAAAGGTGGCGGAAAATGGCTAAAAGAAATGGCGGCAACAGGTTGTGATGCTTTAAGTATAGATTGGACTTGCGAGCTAGGTTATGCAAGAGCTCAAGTTGGGAGCGAGGTTGCTTTGCAAGGTAATTTAGAGCCAGCTTTGTTACTTAAAAGCGATGAAAGTATTCGTGAGAATGTGAAAAAGGTGTTAGAGTCATATGGATATGGAAGTGGGCATGTGTTTAATTTAGGACATGGTATTACGCCGGATATTATGCCAGAAAAAGTAGCTGTAATGATTGAAGCAGTAGCAGAATTTAGTCCAATATACCACAAAGATATATGATAATTGAAAGTAGCTTTAAGCCGGCATGGTGGTTGCAATCTCCGCACGCTCAAACAGTATATCCTACTTTAATGCGTAAGATTAAAGCGCCTATTGATAAGATAGAGCGGGTAGAATTGATAGATGGCGATTTCGTTGATCTAGCCTGGGCTATTAATGGTTTATCATCTAATTCACCTTTAGTAATTTTATTACATGGTTTAGGTGGTAGCGTCAAATCGCCATATGCAGGTGGCCTAATGCATGCTATAAATAGGCAGGGATGGCGCGCTGTCTTAATGCACTTTCGTGGTGCTAGTGGGCCTCCTAATCGTTTACCTCGAGCCTATCATTCTGGTGATACAGCTGATTTTAATTTTATTGTTAATTATCTTGCCCAATTAGAACCGCATACGCTTAAAGCAGCAATAGGTATTTCTTTAGGCGGTAATGTATTACTTAAATGGTTAGGAGAAGTTGGTAAACAACAATTATTAACCACAGCAGTTGCAGTTTCTGTTCCCTTTCAACTTCGAATTGTTGCAAATCGAATTAATCAAGGTTTTTCTCGAATTTACCAAAATCGACTTTTAGGTCGCCTGCAGCAAATCTTTATTAATAAACGAGATAGCATGGCTGCTGATTTACCACCAGCTTTTAAAGATATCGAAAAATGGAAATGTTTCTGGACGTTTGACGCAAATGTAACAGCCCCCCTACATGGCTTTACAAGTGTGTATACTTACTATCGACAGGCGAGTTCACTTAATTATCTTCCCCAGATAGCTACGCCAACATTAATTATTCATGCTAAAGACGATCCATTTATGACACCTGAGGTAATCCCACAACCTGAACAGCTACCCCATTGTGTCACATTAGAGCTAAGTAAAAAAGGGGGACATGTTGGGTTTATTAGTGGCAATATTCCAGGACAGCCTATTTATTGGTTAGATAACAGGATTCCTAATTATCTAAAGGCTTTTCTTACTCCTATTTAAGCAAAAGGAAGAAGGGATAAATTGCTACACCTTAGTAAAATTTTGGTTATTATCTTGTAAATTCTGATAAGTAAATAACAAGTTTTTTAATATAAATTCAATTTGATTATTTCATTGTAGATTTAGCCCAAATTTAATTTAATGTTAAATAAAATTGATCAATTTAATTAATCTGAAGTAGAACTTTTAATAAAAAAACTAATTTTACTTAATTAAAAATAAAAAAAATAAGTCATGGTTTTTATTGCCAGGGAGTATGGGATGTTAAGGTATAAAGATAAAGAGTTAGTTAAAATTGCAGCTACTATAGGTGGTAAAAATCAACTTAAAGGTTTTTATAAAGATAAAGAAGGCAACGTTTATTTTGTAAAAAAGCCAACTGATCTGAAAGAATTATTTACAGAATTATTAGCAGGATTGTTATTAAAAGAATTTAAGCAAGAAAATTTAATTGAGCCACAATATTTCAATTCTTTAATTGATGCAGATTGGATTAAATTTGAAGATGGATCTTATGGATTAATTCAACCCAAGGTAGAGTTTACCGAGCTCTATAAAATAATTGGTACAGGATATAAAGATAATTCTGATCGAAATCCACTTATAGAGATGTTAAACGGATCTAATCATTATGCATTATTAACATCACAATTTAGATCATACTATGGTTTATCTATTGCCCTTATGTTTTCTCTGCTCTTTGGTGATTATAGTGTGCACAGTGGAAATATAGTTTGCTTGAATCGTTTAGCAACAGACAATGAAAAAAAGACAATGCAATTTGCACGTATTGATTGGGGAGCAGCATTTCGTTATTTTAATTATTACGAAGATATTCTTAATCCTTTCGAATACCAAGGATGGTCTAAATATAAATTAATTACCAAAGGTTATATTTTTAATTATAAAAAAATCAACGGCTTATTTACTGCAATAGCGCAAAGAGCTTTTGCATTGCGACTCCAAATTAATATTGATTGGTTATATAATCTAGTTTTAAAAGCGTTAAAAGAAATACCGCCAGATTTATTAACTTTTCCAATGCAAAAATCATTAAGTGAGTATTTAGGTTTTTCTTCATTTTCTACAGTTATTTTTAGTGAAAGGCAAAATTACGAACCCTTTGCAAAAGACTTCTCAGACATATTATTTAAGCGTTTAAATAATATATGCAAGTTAAAAAATCTAACTAAAGATCGCTCTTTTTTATATCGAAGCATAAGCTTCGACAATTTAACTAATATTGTAGATAATTCAACATTGGAAAACCAAGATGAAAAAGATGTACTACCTGAAAATTTAGACTTAGATAATCAAATAATAATAAATGAAAAATACATTCAAATATTATTTAAAAAATTTTCTGATGAGCTTTTAACTGATTCTGTTTTTATAGATATTATATCTCAAGGTAAAATTATAAATTTTAAACCAGAAATTATAAAAGATTTATTAATTTTAAAAAAATTTTATACTGAAAATTTGGCGTTAAATGAGAATAGAAATTACGGTCAAATTTATTCTGAATTTTTAACTACCTTTTATAAAGAATCATTGATTATTCGTTTGTCAGAGCAAGATCGATTAGATCAAGCTAAGAATTTATTAGGTTTGGCTTATAAATATTTATATCTGAAAGATGTTAATTTATATTTTTTTAGCGAAGTTATACAAATGCTAGATAGTTTATTTGATAGCGAAATATTGGTATCAAAATTAAACATTATTTTTAGGGATGAAAACCGCTTTTTTAATTATAAAAATTTAAGTGTTAATTTAGAAGCGCCAGAAGTTAAACGCTTGGAATTAACCAATGAATTGTAGGTAAATGCTAGAGCTTTTAATTATTTAAAACTTGGGTTCAGTACTGCACAAACTTTGTAGAAAGGCACTTCTTACAGCAGCTTGCAGGGGCTTAAAAATTCATTAGGGTAATTAAATTTATACTAACCTAATTGATTATTTTTTTTTACAATGGCACAGTAATAATTGCAAGGATGTTAACTTTAAAATAAACAGGAGTTTATTATGCGAGTCAACAAATATATTGCGCCATTTATTTTAAGTCCAATCGTAGCATTTTCAAATAGTAAAGGAAACTTTGAAAATGTCATATTCTCAACGCCTATTGTACCAAAAAATACTACTATTAATCATTATTCTAGTGAGTCAAATAAGGAGCTGCCAAATTTACTTTTAGCTAGAAAAGATTATCCTACTCAGATTGTGCGGGTTGGAGGTAACGTAGAAGAATTTAAACTAACTTGTGAGGAAGTAAATAAAGAGATTGATAAAATTTTTATTAATAAAATTAATCCTGATAAATTTTATTACAATACTTATATTTTTTGTGGATTCAATCCTGAAAATCATTATGCAATGAATTTTTCTATCCATAGTTACTTTGATCCCTTAAGTAATGAAGCCATTGATTATTTACAACAATATTTAAGCGAATTTAATGGCCATGATTTACTAGGTACAAAGTTTTATGTTGAAAATGCAAAAGGGTTGGTTGCTGCTTTAACAGTGAATGTTGGAACGAAAAAATATTCAAATGGCCCATTAATTTTGTCTAGACAGGATCATAGTAGTTTTTACTTTAATAATAATTATGAAATGCGTCGTGAGCTTATAAGTGATATTCAGGCACGTTTCTATTCTAATGATCCAGAACAATTACTTCCTTTCTTTGATAATTGGTTGTTTCCGCATGCCGGTAAATTTTATCATCGTATTTTAAGGGATGCTAATTATATGGATGTTCAGCCAGAAACTATTTTTTTAATGGATGATGAGCCTACTTTATTCGTATCAAATTTAAAGTATTATTACTCTAATGACTGTACAACAAATCCGAACCAGCATTGTTTATAGCGTTTAGAGTGACACAAAAGAAAGTTATACTTTTGTGTCACTCTATTATTAAAGATAATAAAAGTAACTTCAAATAATTATACAATTAGATTCGGCTACGGGTTGCTCTACAGGATGTGCTGCGGGCGCTGCATTAAACAAATAAGGATAAACATTAGATCTATACGAACTATTTGAGGAAATTTGCTTAAGTTTATTAGCTAGTAAATTATTAAAATAGTGATTTGAAAATAATGTTTTATCAAAACTAATATGTTGGTATAAATTTGGTAACCCATTATCTAAACTCTTCTCATGAACGGTAGCGTAAGCTTTAGGAAAACTTGTATTAATTCGTTTTACCAGCTCATTTGCAACAGCTAAAGTCATATTTCCAAAATAAATGTCAATATCTAAGAGTGCATCAGTACGATTTTCATTGCGAAACATTTCAATGTAAGAAGGATTTGCATCGATGTTAAAAGCTTTAAGTAAGGTGGTTGCAAACAATGAATAACTAAAAGGCCTTTTTAAAGCGGTGCATTGTTTCTGGAACGGTAAGAGTAAATCTTCAACAGATGTACGATAACAGGCTATTTGTTGATAGATTTCTTTAATTCTATTATTTTTTAATAGCATGGGTATTAAGCATTGATAGTAGTCAGGGACAATTTTCTCTATTAATGTTACTAGATTAACTTTAATAGGGGTGTTAGGGCCTGCTGGTAAGGTGGCTGTATTATTACCATAATTTATATTTAAAAAATCTATCAATGCTTGGGTATTTTTTGCTGATAAACCCAATTTAATTATTATGTTTTGGGAAGGAAAAATTAAACTATTAGGATGTGTTGAATCTTCTTCTTCAATTGTACAGAAAATTGGGAATTTCGGTAGATGTGCCAATTTGGCTAGAACAAAACCAAAAATATTGACTTGATTCTCAGTAATACCAAGTAAATTATTCAAATGATTAAGAACAAAATTAAAATATTTATAATCATAATAAGATGGCTTAAATCTATAAATTGCGCTAGGTTCAAGGGCAATGTGGTTGCTTAATGCTGCTTTTGTTAAAGCAAACTGAGTTGTTTCTTGTAACCTGTCTAAACCAATTTTCTCGGCTGTTAATTTATCGCGTTGTAAAAAGCTATTTATAAATGTTTTATTAAGCTGCATGGCTTTTCTTGTTTCTTTTATTAGGTCTTCGACCTCATTATTAGTGCATGGTGGGCTAAATTCATTATTTAAAAGGTTAGTAATTGCCTTAGATAAGTCGGAAGAATAATTTAGCACATTCTCTATATATTCCTTTTCAGTGGTGCTATCGTCCAACCCTGGAGGAATGTTATCTAATTCGTAATTTAAATAAGCAATTAACTCGCTTAACCAATTGCCGTTTTGTGTAATAAGTTCTTTTTGTAGAAATTCCTGTAAAGGAAGGAAGTAATTTTTAAATTCATTATTTATGTTATGACATACGAAGGCATCGACTTGCTTAGCAAGTTTAGACAATAAGCTTTTTATGTCTAATTTAAAGCAAAAGGGTGAACCCACCATATTGCGGGTTATGCATTCTAACGTTAGACTTAATTGACTTAAATCTTTTAAGTTTATAGGCTGTTTAGCTTTGAGCTTATTAAGTTGATGAGCAAGTAAGATATAAATAATGTAATTTATTTTTTCTGGGAAGTCTGCAATAGTTGGTAATATACTTTTATTAGAGTGAAAGCGACTTTTATCCTGTGTAAATTGAGCAAATCTATGCCAGCTTGAAATTATTTCTAAAGCGACTTCTTTTTTATTCTCTATAGCAATATTCATTTTTGCGATTAACGCATCCTGCACTAAATCGACGTTATAAAAATCTGAACTGCCTACTTCTTCTTTCATCCTGCATATTAAGGCATAAAATATACTCGCATTGGTAATGTCACTGAGAGAGATAGTCTGACTTTTATTTTGAGTTCTTGAATAACTAACAGTTTGTAGCAGATTTAATGAATAAAAATTAATATTACCTAAATAGTCGAAGAGGAGGGTTAATGAGTTATCTTTAGGCTGGTTAGGAATTAAATTTGAAAAGTAACGAGCATTAGTAGGCATTGCATTTCTCCATGAATTTTATAGCAGATTTCAGAGCAGATTCTCAATTGTCTTCTACATAATAAGATGATTGTTAATACTTATATAACGGGATTAAGTCTTTTAATACTCTTAAGGAAACTGGTTTTTATTTTATGAAGCTAAGTTTTGCATTTTGGGTCTCAATATTAAATTTAAGACTTATTCACTCCTTAGTAGCTTTGGTTATTAGGATTCAAAAAAGTTATGAATACTAATATTTACTTAGGGCTATCCGTTATCGGCGCATAATCTATCTTAAAATAATTTTTTTCTCAATGTGTTTATTTTTTTTGTAAGTTGTATTTTAAGTTTTTTTAAATTTAAAAAATTAGGAGTAATAAATTTTTTAATAAAATGGAGCCAGCTTAGAAGGCTGGCTGATAAAATAGAGGGGTTATGTACTAGATCTATTGTTTAAATTCACGGCTAAGCTTAATAGCCATTTCTAAAGATTGCTCATAATTAAGTCTGGGGTCAACTAAACTGTGATAGGCTTGTTTAAGATCAGCCTCATTTAGGCCGCGGGCACCACCAATACATTCTGTTACGTTTTCACCTGTAAGTTCAAAATGTACACCACCTAGATAGCTAGACATTGAATGGTGGATAGTTAGAGCTTGCTGTAATTCCGATAAAATATTATCAAAATGACGTGTTTTAATCCCTTCTGGTGTTGTTTCTGTATTTCCATGCATAGGATCACAAGACCAGGTTACAGGAATCTTAATTCGTTTTACTTCTTCAATCAGAGGCGGTAATAAGTTACCAATGTCTTTAGCGCCTAAACGTGTAATAAGCACGACTCGCCCTTCTTCACGCTTGGGATTTATAATATTTAAAACTTCTTTAAGCCATTCAGGATTAGCAGAAGGACCTATTTTAATTCCTATAGGGTTTTCTACGCCTCGGAAAAACTCAAGATGGGCGCTATCTAGTTGTGCTGTACGCATACCTATCCAAGGAAAATGCGTAGACAAATTATACCAGCCGTCATCAAGATAACGTGTTAAAGCTTGCTCATAATGCAGATGTAGCGCTTCATGGGAAGTATAAAAATCCACTTTATTAAGGCTACTACTGCGAATACCATCAATGGCTTCTAAAAATTCTAAAGAGTCAGCAATCGATTTTACAATCTCATAGTATTCACTGGCTTGAGGTGAGTGCTCTACAAAACTTAAATCCCATTGTTGCGGATGATTTAAGTCAGCAAATCCACCACTTACTAGGGCACGAATAAAATTAAGTGTCATCGCAGCACAACTATAGCCTTGTAACATAAGCTTAGGATTAGGGATACGAGATTGTGCATCAAACTGCTGTGAATTGACTAGATCTCCGCGGTAGCTTGGTAAAGTAATGCCATTGATTGTTTCAAAATCAGAAGAACGAGGCTTGGCATATTGGCCTGCAATACGGCCAACACGAATAATAGGTTTACGCATACCATAGAGCAAGATTAAACTCATCTGTAGCATGATTTTTAATTTATTGCTAATAATTTCAGCTCGACAATCATTAAATGATTCAGCGCAGTCGCCGCCTTGTAAAATAAAAGCTTCACCACGGCCTGCTAAAGCAAGTGCTTTTTTTAAATTTTTAATCTCACCGCCTGTTACGAGGGGAGGTAAAACAGATAACTGCTCAACAACACGTGCAACTTGCGCTGGATCAGGATAAGTAGCTGCCTGATGATATGAAAATTTTTGCCAAGTAATTGGTGACCATGCACTCATAAAAAAACCTTTTTGCCTAGTCTGATGGCTAAGTATGCGATAAATGATTATATGCTGCAAGTAAGGGTAGTAAAAGTGGCTCTATAACTTAATTTTAAAGCTATAACACGTTATAAAAACGTCAAAATTTAATAATTTTATAATAAATATGCAAAGTAATATAAAAAACTTTTATTAAAGACTTGAATTTTTTACACTTACCCCCAATTTAGCTTGTCAAGAAATTGGGGAGATTTGTAATGAGTGACAATACCACGAAAGATTGGAAAAAATTTAAAGAAAATAATGAGCGTTTGGATGAAGAGCTGGAAAATGAAGAATCAGTTGAAGATACTGAAACTGAACAAGACGCTCAAGCAGATGTTGCACTAGGCCATCCAAGCTATACTGCTTTAGAAGAGCAATTAACGCTAGCTGAACAAAAAGCACATGAAAACTGGGAAAAAGCAGTTCGAGCTGTAGCAGAGCTTGAAAATTATAGACGGCGAGCTGAGCGAGATGTCGCGAATGCACATCGCTATGGGTTAGAAAAATTCATTACTTCGCTACTTCCTGTATTAGATAGCCTTGAGCAAGCATTGCAAATAGCCGAAAAAGAAAAGCAAAAGGCAATGCTTGAAGGTCTAGAGCTAACTTTAAAACTATTCTTAGATGTATTAAATAAATATGAAGTAACGCCCATTGATCCGCAAGGGGAAATGTTTAATCCACAAGAACATGAAGCGATGTCTATTCAAGAAGCACCTGATGCAGAACCAAATAGCGTATTAATTGTGTTTCAAAAGGGCTATAAATTAAGTGATAGGGTGATTAGACCGGCGCGCGTGATTGTGGCAAAAAAATAAATCGTAACGAAACGATCAATGATGACTTGAAATTGTTAAATTTTACCCCATATGTGGATCATTGTGGTTAAAACTTCTTTACTTGGAGCAGAACAAATATGGCAAAGATTATTGGAATTGACCTAGGTACAACAAACTCTTGTGTAGCAATAATGGAAGGTGATAAGCCACGCGTAATAGAAAATGCAGAAGGTTTACGCACAACCCCTTCTATTGTTGCTTTTACAGATAATGATGAAATTTTAGTAGGACAATCAGCAAAGCGCCAAGCGGTAACTAATCCTGAAAACACGGTTTTTGCAGCTAAGCGTCTAATAGGTCGTCGTTTTGACGATCCAATCGTACAAAAAGACATTAAGATGGTCCCTTACAAGATTATGAAAGCAGGTAATGGTGATGCTTGGATTAGCGTAAAAGGCCAAGATAAAGCGCCTCCTCAAATTTCTGCTGAAGTATTACGTAAGATGAAAAAAACGGCAGAAGATTACCTTGGCGAAGAGGTTAAAGAAGCTGTCATTACTGTACCGGCTTACTTTAATGATTCACAAAGACAAGCTACCAAAGATGCGGGACGTATTGCTGGTCTTGAAGTTAAGCGTATTATTAATGAGCCTACTGCTGCTGCGCTCGCTTATGGAATGGATAAAAAACGTGGCGATTCAACAATTGCTGTTTATGACTTAGGTGGTGGTACATTCGATATTTCAATTATTGAAATTGCTGAGGTGGATGGTGAGCATCAATTTGAAGTATTAGCTACTAACGGAGATACTTTTTTAGGCGGAGAAGACTTTGACTTAGCGCTAATTGAATATCTAGCGGCTGAATTTAAGAAAGATACTGGCATTGATTTGCATAATGATCCACTTGCTTTACAACGCCTTAAAGAAGCAGCTGAAAAAGCTAAAATTGAATTATCATCATCGCAACAAACTGATGTCAATTTACCTTATATTACAGCAGACGCTTCAGGTCCTAAGCACATGAATATCAAGCTAACTCGAGCTAAGCTTGAATCATTAGTAGAAAAATTAGTAGAGCGTACTATTGAGCCTTGTAAAATTGCACTCAAGGATGCAGGACTTAATGTGTCTCAAATTAATGAAGTTATTTTAGTGGGCGGTCAAACAAGAATGCCTCTAGTGCAAAAAACAGTACAAGAGCTTTTTGGTAAAGAGCCACGTAAAGATGTCAATCCAGATGAAGCAGTAGCGGTTGGTGCAGCTATCCAAGCAGCAGTATTGTCTGGTGATGTAAAAGATATCCTCTTGTTAGACGTGACGCCGCTATCATTAGGTATTGAAACGCTCGGTGGAGTGATGACTAAACTTATTGAGAAAAATACCACAATACCTACTAAAGCAACTCAAGTATTTTCTACAGCTGAAGATCGTCAAACAGCCGTGACAGTGCATGTTTTACAAGGTGAGCGTGATCAAGCATCAGCAAATAAATCATTAGGTCGTTTTGATTTATCTGATATTCCTCCAGCACCACGTGGCGTGCCACAAATTGAAGTGACGTTTGATATTGATGCTAATGGTATTCTTAATGTATCAGCTAAAGATAAGGCCACAGGTAAAGCACAATCTATTGTTATTAAAGCATCGAGTGGTTTAAGTGATGAAGAAATTAATGACATGGTTAAAGATGCACAAGCTCATGCTGAAGAAGATAAGAAATTTAAAGAAATGGCTGCTTTACGCAACCAAGCTGACAGCTTAATTCATAGCAGTGAAAAATCATTAGGTGACTTAGCAAATGAGCTATCTGATGATGAAAAGCGCGGTATTGAAACAGCCATTGCTGATCTTAAAGAAGCGGTCAAAGGGGATGATAAAGCGAAAATAGAAGATAAAATGAAAGTTTTAACTGATGCTTCTGGAAAAATGGCTGAGCGTATTTATGCTAAAAAATCAGCTGAAGGACAAGCTGGTGCAGGTGGACCACAGCCTGATCAAGCAGCGCATACTGAACAACAAGCGTCTAAAGATGATAGCGGTGTTGTCGACGCTGAGTTTGAAGAAGTTCAGGACGATAAAAAATAATTTAGTTTGATAAATGATGAAAAATTATTTACCACATAACTAAAATATAACAAGATGGCTTTTTCTTGAAGCCAACCTTCTGCGGCTTGTTTACGGAATCTAGCACCTAGATTTCTGAATTTTGCAAACAAATCGCAGGACGTTGGTAGTAAGTTAAAGTGTTTTTAATCAAATAATATTGGGGAGGGGTGTGAAACACTCCTTTGTATTTTTACTGTTTAAATAGATGCAGTCATTAATTGGTGTAAAATATGGACCAGCGGGATTATTATGAAGTACTTGGCGTTAATCGGAACGCTGATGATAATGAAATAAAAAAAGCGTATCGCAAATTAGCGATGAAGTATCACCCTGATCGTAATCCCAATGATAATGATGCTGAAGAAAAATTTAAAGAAATTCAAAGTGCCTATGCTATTTTATCTGACCCCCAGAAAAGAGCTATGTATGATCAATATGGTCATGCTGGAGTTAGCGGTGGTGCAGGCGCCGGTGGTTTTGGTTTTGGTGGATTTGGGGATGTATTTGAAGATATTTTTGAAAATATTTTCTCTGGCGGCCGTGCTCGCCAATCTAGGGCTCATCGAGGCGCTGATTTACAATTTAATGTGCAATTAACTTTAGAAGAAGCAGCAGTAGGTAAACAAATAGAAATTACAGTTCCTCGGCATGCAACCTGTCAAAACTGTGCTGGCTCAGGCGCAAAACCTGGTTCTTCTCCTAAAAATTGCGAGACTTGTAATGGCGTAGGTCAAGTACGTATTCAACAAGGGTTTTTCTCAATTCAACAAACATGCCCAAGTTGCCATGGTGAAGGTAAAGTTATTACCGATCCATGTACTAGTTGTCATGGTCAAGGGCGTGTTCGAGAAAGCAAGAAGCTTACCGTAAAAATTCCTGCGGGAGTAGATAATGGCGATCGAGTTCGTCTAAGTGGTGAAGGTGAAGCGGGCCTTCATGGAGGCTCACCAGGCGATTTATACGTCCAAATAAATATTAAAGCCCATAGTATTTTTGAGCGTCATGAAAACGATCTCCATTGTGAGGTTCCCATTAGTTTTGCTACAGCAGCTTTAGGTGGTACTATCGAAGTGCCTACTTTAGAAGGTCGGGTTACTTTAAAAATCCCTGCAGAAACACAAACTGGTAAGGTATTTCGCCTTCGTGGCAAGGGAATGAAATCAGTTAGAGGCCATGCACCAGGCGATTTATTATGTAGAGTCGCTGTTGAAACGCCAGTTAATTTATCACGCGAGCAAAAAGATCTACTAACTAAATTACAAGAGTCGCTAGAGAGTAGTAAAAAAACTCATTCGCCTAAGTCAACTAGTTGGTTTGACGGTGTAAAAAAATTTTTTGAAGATATGAAATTTTAAATCTTTAAAAATAATTCTGCTAATTTAAACGTAAAACTTCTCCTTATTTAAAGGGGAAGTTTTATAATACTATACTAAATAACCTATCATTCGGTATAATATGCACTCTTTAGTAATTTAAGAACCTGCCTTCAAAGTCTACTAAGGCGGCTGAAAGCGGTCGATTTTTGGGGTCCATGGCTCATTACTTCTAGGTATGCTCCGCTACGGTCCTTAAAAATCAACTTTTTTCGTTCCACCCAAGTGATTTTGCAGACGGGCTCTAAGTTTTATTGATTGTCTCGATATAAGGTTTTTTCTCATGGTTTATAAACCCGCAATTTTAGCCCTTGCTGATGGTACTGTTATAGAAGGTATTTCAGTGGGTGCCAATGGTGATTGTGTGGGTGAGCTGGTATTTAATACCGCCATGACAGGATATCAAGAAATGCTCACCGATCCTTCCTACGCGAAGCAAATCGTTATGTTAACAACCGCACATGTTGGTAATACAGGATGTAATGATGAGGATATGGAAGCATCAAGAATATGGGCAGCAGGCCTTGTAATGCGCAATTATTCGCCCTTGGCAAGTAATTACCGTTCTAATCAGACGTTGTCTGACTGGCTTAAAAAAAATAATATTGTTGCTATCTCAGGCGTAGATACGCGGCAATTAACAACAATCATTCGTGAAAAAGGGGCACTTGGTTGTTGTATTAGTACTAGAGTCGATAAACCAGAATTAGCGTTAGCTAAAGCAGAGTCTTTTGCTGGGTTAAATGGTACAGATTTAGCTTCTGATGTTTCACGACAGACCATTGAGCGCTGGGATCAGGGTCGTGGTGAATGGGGCGAAGCTTCAAAGCCTTTACAATATCATGTGGTTGCTTATGATTTTGGTGTTAAGCACAATATACTAAGAATTCTTTATGATAAGGGCTGTCACGTTACACTTGTGCCGGCACAAACTAGTGCAGAGGAAGTCTTAGCCCTTAATCCAGACGGCGTTTTTTTATCTAATGGCCCAGGTGATCCTGAGGCTTGTACTTATGCTATTGAAGCGACTAAAAAATTCTTACAAACTGAAATCCCAATTTTTGGTATTTGTTTAGGATTTCAAATTTTAGCGTTAGCAAGCGATGCAAAATCGATGAAAATGAAGTTTGGACATCATGGTGCTAATCATCCTGTCGTAGAAACATGCGAACCTAAACGCGTATTTATTACCAGTCAGAACCACGGCTTTACGATTGATGAAACAACCTTATCTGATAATTGGGAGATAACCCATCGTTCTTTATTCGATCAAACGTTGCAAGGTATTAAACATAAGTTGAAACCTGCACTTGGTTTTCAGGGTCATCCTGAAGCAAGTCCAGGTCCACATGATATAGAGATTATTTTTGATCAATTTATAACGATGATGCACAATGATAATAATTCAAGAGGAATAAAGTGAACGAATTTCATGTCTTTACTTCAGAATCAGTCTCTGAAGGTCATCCTGATAAAATCGCCGATCAAATTTCTGATGCTATTTTAGATGCTATCATTAAAAAAGATCCTAAGGCTCGAGTTGCTTGTGAAACATTTGTAAAAACTGGCATGGTTATGATAGGCGGAGAGATTACTACTTCGGCTTGGGTTGATGTTGAAGACATTACGCGTAACGTAGTCAAAGATATTGGCTACAATAGTTCAGAAATGGGTTTCGATTGGGCTTCTTGTGCTGTCTTGTCAGCAATTGGTAAACAGTCACCTGATATTTCGCAAGGCGTCGATAACTTAGAGACTAGAATTTTAGGTGCTGGTGATCAGGGATTAATGTTTGGCTATGCAAGTCGAGAAACTGATGTATTTATGCCTGCGCCGATTGCTTACGCTCATCGTTTAATGGAGAGACAAGCTTATCTTCGAAAATCGCAAAAGTTACCCTGGCTGAGACCTGATGCTAAATGCCAACTAACATTGCATTATGAAGGAGGAAAACCTGTAGCAATTGATACAGTTGTTTTCTCAACTCAACATGACCCAGATATCCAACATGCTGATCTAATGGAAGCGGTTCATGAAGAAATTATAAAGCCTGTATTGCCAAGTCATTGGTTAACAAACAATACGCGTTATTTTATAAATCCCACCGGTCGTTTCGTTATTGGAGGGCCTCTAGGCGATTGTGGCTTAACTGGTAGAAAAATTATTGTCGATACTTATGGCGGTATGGCTAGACATGGAGGCGGCTGCTTTTCTGGTAAAGATCCATCTAAAGTAGATCGCTCTGCTGCTTATGCCGCAAGACATGTTGCAAAAAATATTGTTGCAGCCGAGATTGCAGATAAATGTGAAATTCAAGTATCTTATGCAATTGGTGTGGCGGAGCCCACTTCAATCAGTATTAATACCTTCGGAACAGGTAAATTACCTAATCAAGATATTATTAATCTAATAAATAAGCACTTTGATTTAACGCCACAAGGTATAATTGACGAGCATGATTTGTTACGTCCTATCTACCGACAGACGGCTACTTATGGTCACTATGGTCGTGATGAATTTCCTTGGGAACGATTAGATAAAGTGGATGTACTTAAACAAGCTTTATAGTAGTCAATATCAGTTGTCTAATAGGTTATAAAAACTCTACTTTAGCCTATCTTCTAAATTAGAAGTAGGCTAAAAATTAATTATGTTAATATAATGCATCTATTAAAGGATAATTTATGAATACAACCACCGTTGCTGCAAGCAAAACCTTTAATGATTTTAAAGTAGCAGATGTTTCTCTTGCTGCATGGGGCCGTAAAGAAATTGCGATTGCTGAAACAGAAATGCCGGGGCTAATGGCGTTACGAGAAGAATTCGCTGCAGAGCAGCCACTAAAAGGCGCACATATCGCAGGCTGCTTACATATGACTATTCAAACAGCAGTATTAATTGAAACGTTAATTGCTTTAGGTGCTGAAGTCCGGTGGTCTTCTTGTAATATCTTCTCTACCCAAGATCATGCTGCTGCGGCTATTGCTGCAGCAGGTATTCCTGTTTTTGCCTGGAAAGGAGAAACTGAAGGTGAATATTGGTGGTGTATTGAGCAGACAATTTTAGCTAAAAATGGTTGGCGGCCCAACATGATATTGGATGATGGAGGCGATTTAACCTTTGTTATTCATGATAAATATCCTGAGTTACTGGATGACATTCGGGGTATTTCAGAAGAAACAACGACTGGCGTCGCTAGATTATATGACATGGCTAAAAAAGGTTTATTAAAAACACCAGCTATTAATGTCAATGATTCAGTTACAAAGTCAAAGTTTGATAATCTTTATGGGTGTAGAGAGTCACTGTTAGATGGTCTAAAGCGTGCTACTGATGTCATGGTTGCTGGAAAAGTAGCGCTAGTGATTGGTTATGGTGATGTTGGTAAAGGTTGTGCGCAAGCACTACGTGGTCAAGGCGCAACCGTTTTAATTGCTGAAATAGACCCTATCTGTGCGCTACAAGCAGCTATGGAAGGTTATCGAGTTGTGACCTTAGACGAGGTTGCAGAGCAGTTAGATATTGTTGTTACGGCAACTGGCAATTACCATGTTGTAACCCATGAGCATATGCTTAGGATGCGCAATCAAGCCATAGTATGTAATATTGGACATTTTGATTCTGAAATTGATATTCAAAGTTTGCGGCAATATCGTTGGGAAAATATTAAACCTCAAGTTGATCATGTTATTTTTCCAGATGGTAAACGGGTTATTATACTTGCTGAAGGACGCTTAGTTAATTTAGGTTGTGCGACAGGTCACCCAAGTTTTGTCATGTCTACTTCTTTTACCAATCAAGTTTTAGCGCAGATTGAATTATATAAGAATGGACATGATTATGAGCAACAAGTCTATACTTTACCAAAACATTTAGATGAAAAGGTTGCTCGCTTACATTTAAAAAGGATTGGTGCTAAGTTAACTGAATTAACTCAGCAGCAAGCTGAGTATATTGGTGTAAATGTCAATGGACCTTATAAGCCAGAGCATTATCGTTATTAATAGAACATTAAACTTATTTAAAGTTAATTACGGAAAGCTATAACATGCTGATGGATTTTATTTATTTTCTTTTGCATATAGATACTTATTTAGTAAATTTTGCGTCTACTTACGGTATCTGGACTTATTTGGTCTTGTTTGCAGTTATTTTTTGTGAAACGGGGTTAATTATTACCCCTTTTTTACCAGGTGATTCATTGCTTTTCGTGGTTGGCAGTTTTGCCGCTTATCCATCTAGCCCGCTTAATATTATTATTCTTTTCTTATTATTAAGTGGGGCTTCTATTTTAGGGAACCAAGTTAATTACTTAATAGGAAGGAAGATTGGACCACGTGTTTTTACGGCCAAGGATTCTCGATTTTTCAATAGAAAGCATTTAGAGCGGGCGCATCAATTCTATGAAAAAAATGGTGGGAAAACGATCTTTTTAGCTCGTTTTTTACCTATTATTCGAACGTTTGTGCCATTTGTGGCTGGCGTAAGTTATATGCGTCCAGTACAATTTTCTTATTACAATATTTTAAGCGCCGTAGTTTGGGTAGGAAGCTTATTATTTTTTGGTTATTTTTTTGGCAGTATTCCCATTATTAAAGAAAATTTTTCTATCGTTATTTATAGTATAATTATTCTTTCGTGTTTGCCCCCGATAATTACATTTATAATGGCTCAAAATAAAAGATAGATAATGATTACAAAAAACTAGGATATATTTACAATTTGATTTTGATTTACATGCCGCAATTTTTTCTAGGCTTGCATGCAAATTTATTTCATCCTATCTGCTCTTTATACCCTATGTACCGCGACTTGTTCGCGGTATTCAGAAACAACACTCTTAGTAGTAACAAAAGACCTCATGAAGAAGGAGCCATCCATCTAGAAGGCAGTCTTTAAGTAAAGATACTCTGCTTTAAATCCAGAAAGCTTGTTATTTGTCGATTCCTAGACTTATTTAAATAAATGTTGAACCCTATATCAGAGGCCATTTACGTTTACTTACCATCTTTCCTGGATGCCGCGAACAAGTCGCGGCACGTAGGTTGAGGTGGAATCGCGACACGTAAACTGAGGTGAAATTGTGGCGTGTAGGATGCAGTGAAATTGTAGCAAAAAAGGTGGGATAAAGTTGCAGCATGTAGGTGACTTAAAATTTTCGGCGCCGATTACGGAATTTTTGGTAAGCACCAATAGTAATTAAAGCTAATAAAATTTCTTAAATTAACATTTATAAGTATTTGTTATTTAAATTAAAATTTTATTATTGCTATTTTCTCAATAAAAATAAAGATTAGCAGATATTTTTTTACGAAAATCTTACTTTAAATTAAGCTAAAATTAATAATAGGCATAAAATTTACCCTACTCAATTTTTAAAATTATCTTTAGTTATTCTTTATCTACTATACTAAATTTAAGTTAAGCCTAAGTATTTTAAAGAAATTTTATACTTAAGTAATTTTACAATGATTATGCATAGTTTAATTAATTAAAGGTATAAACTATGAAAAATGTAAATAAACCAGGGGCAGTAACTTCTATAGAAAGTAAACATATTGATTTATTAGGTATTGATGAATTTGATCTTAAAAAAAATAATAAGGCAAAATTTCAGGCAAAACAAATTCCTAATAATTGTAGTCATACAGTATTCATTGGTTTATTGACTATAGATGGTATTTTTATTTATGTTAATAAGCTTGTTTTTGATGTAATCGGTATGAAAGCAGAAGAAGTTTTAAATAAACCCTTACCTAATATTCCTTGCTGGTCCTCTTCTATTGTTAATCGTAAGCTTCTGCATAGGGCTATTAAATTAGCTGCAAAAGGAAACACAATCCATTTTGAAATTTATATTCGAGATAAACAAGGGAAGATGTGTATTTCCAATTTTTTCTTATATCCTCTATTTGATTCTGAAGGAGAGGTAAGTTATCTAATTCCTGCTATTGAAGATATTACTTCCCAGCATTATCTAGAATCAAACTTACAATTAACTCAGTTTGCCGTGGATCATGCTGATGACGCTATAATACAAATTAGTGCTGATGGTAAAGTTAAGTATGCTAATAAATCTGCCTGTCGCCATTTAGGGTATTCACATGAGCAATTAATTGGTATGGCAATTGAAGAGTTCGATATTAATAGTAGAGAAATTGAGTGGCCAACGCAGTGGAATATACTAAAGACACAAGGTTCTAGACGTAATGAGTCTGTACATTCCCATTCAGATGGACGAAAAATACCTGTGGAAATTTCCGCAACTTATTTTGAATATCAGGGGGAGGGTTATTGTTTTCTCTATATAAAAGATATCAGTGAACAAAAAGCAGATGCTAAACGAATTGAGTATTTAACACATTATGACCATATGACACGATTACCGAATCGAGTGTTATTTACTGAGCGTCTAAATGAAGCAATTAATATTGCTGCAAAGAACAAAACTAAATTAGTCATATTCTGTTTGGGACTAGATCGATTTAAATTGGTTAATGATACTCTAGGCAATGTTAGTGGCGATGAAGTTTTACAAATTACAGCTAATCGACTTATTTCAATTGTGCGTAATAGGGATACGGTTGCCCGTATTGGGGGTGATGAATTTGCTATTTTATTGGCAAAAAGTCCACAAAATAATGAGGATATAGTGCGTACTGCTCAGCGCATCTTAGATGTTTTTAATCAGCCCTATTTAATTAATCGGCAAGAAATTTATATTATGTGTAGCATTGGCATCACTACTTATCCTAAGGGGGGCAGAGATGCTGATGAAATTTTAAAAAATGCCAGTGCCGCCCTACAACAAACTAAAAAACAAGGTGGCAACAATTATTGTGTTTACACTTCCACTTCTTGTAATCGTGATCCAGCTCGCTGGTATTGGGAGACAGATTTAAGAAATGCCTTAAAAAGCAATCAGTTTGAAATTCATTATCAACCTCGAGTTGAATCTAATACAGGTCGAATATCTGGTGCAGAGGCCTTACTTAGATGGCGTCATCCGTCAAAAGGTTTAATTTTACCTGATCAATTTGTAAATATTGCAGAGGAAACAGGCTTAATACTGCCTATTGGAGAGTGGGTATTACGTAATGCTATTAAGCAGCGTAAAGCTTGGGCTGAACAAGGGATTTCATTAGCAAGACTCGGTATCAACCTATCAGCTCGGCAATTTCGCCAGAGAAACTTAGCTCAAACAATAGAAGCTATTTTTGAGGAAGTTAAGCTTAATCCAGACCTTATAGAGTTAGAATTAACTGAAAGTTTAATTATGCAAGATGTAACGCAAGCAATTCAAATTATGAATGAATTAAAACAACTTGGTGTTCATATTGCGCTAGATGATTTTGGAACAGGTTATTCAAGCTTAAGTTATTTGCGTTATTTTCCTATCGATACTTTAAAAATTGATCGTTCTTTTGTTAATGAAATTACTTTTGACAAAAATAGCGTTGCTATCGCTGAGGCAATTATTATTATGGCACATCGTTTAAATTTAACTGTCATTGCCGAAGGCGTAGAAACATTTGAGCAACTTATGGTTTTGCGTCAGGGCGGCTGTGATCAAATCCAAGGTTTTCATTTTTCAAAAGCATTGCCGCCTGAAGAGATGACTATGTTATTGGCTAGCGAAGTAGCTGTAAAGAATTGGGGCGAAGCTTATAATTATCGTCACTAAAAAATTTAAGCCATTGGTACAACAATAAACTATCCTAAAAAATGCCATGTCAGCTATTTCTTATGTTTGTAAGGTACATAGACTGGCTCCCAGATATGACGCTTTATACACGCCTCAATTTCATCATCACTCATAGGTTTTGCTAAATTATCTCTTACGGCTTCTTTAGCTACTGCTAAAGCTACTTGATATGACACTTCTCTAACTTGAGTTAATGGAGGTAATAAATTTGCTTCAGGGTTTTTTCGAGCGGGTGAACAATCAGCAAGTGCTTTTGCTGCTACCATAAACATTTTGTCCGTCACATGCCGTGCTTGAACGGATATTAAACCTAAACCCATACCTGGAAAAATATAAACATTATTAGTTTGATCCACCCGAAATAATTTGCCGTTTTTAACAATATTACCAAAGGGGCTGCCAGTTCCAATAACAGCTCGGCTTTCTGTCCAAAGCATCAAATCGGATGGCGTCGCTTCACTATGGGTAATAGGATTAGATAAAGGAAGAATAATAGGCTGTTTAACATGAGAAGCCATTTCTCGAATGATTTCTTCTGTAAATAATCCTGGCTGGCCTGACACGCCTAGTAAGACATGGGGGTGTAAGTTTTTAATGACATCTAAAAGACTTATATTATCTTTATTTTCAAGTTTCCAGCCAGTGATTGCTGCTCGTGTTTGTGTTAATTTTTGTTGAAAGGGTAATAAATCTTTCATTTCATTTAGTAATAAGCCATTTCTATCGACCATAAAAATACGCTTACGTGCCTCTTTTTCAGATAATCCTTCTTCCATCATGGCATGAATAACTAATTCTGCTATGCCACAGCCTGCTGTGCCTGCACCTAAAATAACTATACGTTGTTCACCTAAGGGGATACGAGTAACTTGTACAGCCGATAAAAGTGTTCCTGTTGCAATAGCGGCAGTTCCTTGCACATCATCGTTAAAGGTACAAAGTTTATTGCGGTATTTATCTAACAAACGAGTCGCGTTTTGTAGTGCAAAATCTTCCCACTGTAATAGGATATGAGGAAAGCGTTTTTTTATAGCTTTAATAAATGCATCAACAAAATCATCATATTCTTGACCACGGATACGTTCGTGCCGCCAACCAATATATAGAGGATCATTAATGAGATCAGGGTTATTTGTACCTGTATCAAGTAATACAGGTAAAGTTGCTCTTGGATGAATGCCAGAGCAAGCACAATAAAGAGCTAGTTTACCAATAGGAATACCCATTCCACCTGCACCTTGATCACCTAATCCTAATATACGTTCCCCATCTGAAACAACAATGGCTTTAACACAATCAAAATGAGGGTTTGCCAAAATCTGATCAATGCGTTTTCTATCAGGGTAAGCAATAAAAATTCCACGCGGACGGCGATAAATATGGCTAAAGGATTGGCAGGCTTCACCTACAACAGGTGTATAAACGATGGGCATAATTTCTGTAATATGTTCAATAAGCAAACTATAATAAAGTGTTTCATTCGAATCTTGTAAATCGCGTAGATAAATATATTTTTCTAGATCAGTTTTTCTACTGCGAAAAGCTTCATAAGAACGGGCCCGTTGTTGTTCCATGGTACTTACCTCCGGGGGAAGTAAGCCAAATAAATTAAATTCTTCTCGTTCTTCGTATGTAAATGCAGAGCCTTTATTTAGAATGGGATTTAAAATGAGGTTAAAGTCTGTAACGCTGATTTCCTCTACATTTTTTTTATGTACTTTATGCTTCATTACAGCCTCCTAGCTATTTTTTAGAACATCTAAAGGAATATAATAAAATTTATAGTACAAAAATTTGACAAAATCATGTGTTTTACTATAATTAAAGTGTAGATCAATTAAAGGCTTTTATGTTTTTAATTTGATCTTAAAGAAACCACCTGCGGGTGGTTTCTGCATTTAGAGGATAAAAAGCGAGTTAACTCAATTTTAGCTAATAAATTAAAAAATTATCTTATTTTTTGTGCAACTACTTTAAAATTAATTTGTACTTCATCCTTAACAGTGCTCACATCGGACCATTCGCCTTGTCCAACTCCAAAAAGCGTTCGCTTAATGGCGGTATTTCCCTCCACCACAGTGTAACCCCTATCATTTTCGTCTACTGTAAAGGTTAGCGTTGTAGGTAAAGTTTTATTGCGAATCGTTAATAATCCATCTGCTGTATAAGTGCTTTTGTTAACTTTATTAAAATGAGTAGCTTTAAAATTAGCTATAGGAAATTTTTTTACATCAAACCAGTCAGCTGACAGTAACATTACAATTAAGTCATGATAAGAAGCACTTAATGAGGCTATATCAATATTTATATTAATCTGACTAGATGCATACTGTTTTGCATCAGCTATAATCTCACCATCAAAGTGCCTAAATTGGCCAGACACCGGCGCATTATTCTGAATGGCGGTAAAAGTTAAGCTGCTCTGGTCAGGTAAAATTTCCCATTTAGGCAAATTATTAGCAAAAAGTAGGGAAGAGAAAAAAACTAAACCAATAATTCTTAGCAGTCTTTGTGACCAATTCATGGGAGCATTCTCCGTATTGTATCATCTTTGTCGTAAAAATGATGTTTTAACGCAGCAAATAAATGCAATACAATAAGGGCAATTAAAATATTAGATAAAATTTCATGCGCTTGGGCAAAAAAGTCACGCCAGTAATCATTAGGTGCAATTAAATTAGGAAGCGTAAATAAACCAAAAAAGGAAACAGGAAAGCCAGCGGCAGATGACATAAGCCAACCGGTAAGAGGCATAGCGAACATCAAAATATAAAGCGACCAATGGACAGTTAAAGCAGCATTTCTCTCCCAGCGGGGTATTGTGAGTTGGGGCGTGATATTTACGAATCGCCATAGAACTCTTAAAGTAACCAATGTTAAAACGATTACTCCAACTGCTTTATGTAAACCGTATAATCTTAATTTCTCAGGGCTTGTATCTAAGGAAGTCATATATAAGCCAACACATAGCATAGCAATAACAATAATAGCTAAAAGCCAATGCAAACTAATAGCAACTAGACCATAATGAGAACTGGTGTTTTTTACATGCATGATTATCCCTTATAAGCTAGCTTGGTTATCTTGATATGCTTCAGCACCAATTTCAATTTTGACGTCGTCTCCTAGGGCGTCTTGTAAATTAGTCATACCAAAATCAGAGCGCTTAATTGTTGTTGTAGCTGAAAATCCTGCTGTCATTCTTTCTTTCATGGGATGTTTACCCATTTTATTTAGCGTAACCTCTAGAATAACTGGTTTCGTAATACCATGTAGATTTAATGTACCATTTACTTTAGCTGTATTTTTACCAGTAATATCAATTTGTTTACTTGTAAAAGTCGCAATAGGATATTGTGCGGTATCAAAGAACAGTTTTTCCCGTAAATGTTTATCAAGTTCAGGAATGCCAGTAATAACATTAGCAAGGTTAATATTAGCAATGACTTTACTATTTTGTGGATTTTTAGGATCAAGCATAATTTCGCCATTAACAAACCATTTGCCGGTTTGATAAGAAAATCCTAAATGTTTAATAGTCCATTGAACATAGGAATGTTGATTATCAAAGATCCATTTCTCAGCTGCAAATGCAGAAAGAGTAGTGAAAATAAATAGTAGTCCAAGAAAACGCTTTAAAAAAATAAGCATAACTAACTCCAATGTCAGTAGAATTTTGGTAGAGTCATCCAGCAGCATTACATTAGCAAGGTAGTGCTAAATTGTCATTTACTTTATTATTATTTAGAAATTCATATACCTCTGGCTTTTAATAAATTTACAATTATTTTATTTTTTAATCTCTTTTAAATACAATTTATTACGCACATTTTAACCTTAACTGTTTTTAACTGGAAAGTAGAAAAATTATCATAATTTATATTTTACAAATGGGGGCCAACACGGCTAATATAAAAAGGAATCACAGAGGCTGTACGGAGGATTCGTATAAACTTTTCCTTTAACTCAAGGAGTGACATATGTCTTTATTAGGATGGGCACTAGTATTTTTAATAGTAGCCATTATCGCAGGTGCTTTTGGTTTCAGAGGAGCTGCTTCCGCTGCTGCCGGCATTGCTAAAGTACTTTTCTTTATATTTATCATTGTGTTCTTGGTACTGTTAGTAATGGGGCTATTAGGTGGTGGTACACCGCATGTAGCGACGCCTTAAATTGATTGAAATAGCCGCATTATAGCGGCTATTTTATAAGGGCAGATGTGTTTTCGAAGGTTGGCTCTGCAGTAATTAACTTATTTTTTTTAGCATAAAGACCATGTTTAAGGACACCTGTTTCTTCCTGAGCACCTATTTCACCTTTAGGTGTTAACGTATTATTCATTAGGACTGACGGCCCAGGAATAGGTAAGGACTCGACTTCGGCATGCTCTTCGGGGGGGTGTTTAAGTTTTAAATCTTTAACGCCTATTCTTTCTAAGCGTTCTATTTGACTTTCTTGTCTGTCTAATAAGTCACGATACCGATTATTACTGAGTTCCAACTGTTCTTTTACTTCACGTAATTCTTTTTCAAGCTCTTGTACCCTAGTATTGATGAGTAAAGCATTTTGCTCATTATCGTTGATTATTGTTGCAATTTTCTTTTGAAAAACTTCTCGTTGATTATTATCATCAATTACTGCATTTGATAACGTTTTAACTGTGTTTTGTAGAGTAATAGACACATCTTTAGCTTTTTTCACTTCTATCTCCATAGAAGTTTTAACATTAACAAGTTCAGTTACTTTCTCATTAAGCTGTTGGCGACTTTTATCGTAATCTTTTCTAACTTGCAATAACTCTAATTCATTTTTCTTTAGTAGCTCTTCATTTTCTACTGCTGTTTGCCTAAGTCGCTCTGCCTCTTGTTCTAATTTTTCTTGGGTTTCACGTAATAATTTTTCAGTAAAAACAAAAACTTCTACTTGATTACTTAATGTTTCTAATTTGTCATTAAGTAAGGCTATATTGCCTGCTAATTTACTATTTTGTTCTTTGAACTTTTCAAGCTCTTTAGAAAGTCCTACACGAATGTTATCTAATGCGGAAATGGTAATAGCCAAGATGTCTGCTAAGCTAAAAACTCCTTTTTTTAAATCTTCAGTTATATTTTTATTATAATTATGGTGGTCATCGAGAATAATACTGCCCGTTGTATAAACAGCTACCGTTGCGCCACTTAAAGCTAATAGTGCTCCAAGCTGGGCTGCAATACCTGCCGCAAGGGTAGGCACAGTTAATACGGCACCACCTACCAATTTTTGCCACAATGACAATCCACCCCAATAATCGGCCGCTTTAGTAACTAAGCTTCTATTGCGAGATAAAATATCGATAATTTTAGAAAGATTCTCCTTTATTTGCGCAAGATGTTCTTCAGTTAAGGCTATTTTTTGTAGATTATCTTGCTCATTTTTATACGACTCACGGATAACTACCTCAGATAGTGGATTTTCAGAGAGCTCTGTCCCACCAACAAGATCTTCTTCTTTAGTTCCCATGACGACTCCTTGTTGTATTTTTTTCCTTTGAAACTTATTTATAAGCATAAATTTGAATGGAGTGCAAGGAAAAATTCATCCTGATTAAATTTAATAAAATTGTCTTGTATAAACATAGAGGTTAAGGATTGAAGACAAGTTAATTAAATTATATTTGCATCCTTGCATAGCCAGCCCTTTACTGTTTTGATAGGTTGTAAACGTTTCTACAGTGCTACACCAAACTCGACACTCATAACGTTTACGCCTTGCACTAAAGCAAAATTCACAAGTATGAAAAAATCCATTTCTTTAATAATAGTTAATCTTCAACAATTTAGATAAGATTTGCTGAATTTATTAAAATTAGATTGTATGAGGTTGTATCCAACCAAAACTGAACGCTAAAAAAAGAAAAATAAATAAAGCAAGGGATAAGCCGATACGCCAAGTTAAAGCTTTAACAGTTCGCTTTGTTTTCCCTTCATCGCGAACTAAAAAAATCAAACTACTACCTAGTGCAGCTAAAATGATAAACATAACACTAATAATAAAAATTTTGGTGAACATTTGTTATACTCCCCGATTTAATACAATGCTTTATTTGTTAATCTTCTAAATAAAATAGCGAGAATTATTTATTTAAATGGTTTTAACATTTATTCGCTTAGGAAAAAGAATGGCCAGTTTAACTTGTTTTCACCGTCGTTTCACCTTTAATTGGCTAATGATAATGGGTGTTATTTTTTCAAGTTCATTTTTTATCTATTTAGGGATATGGCAATTAAATCGAGCTCACGAGAAAAAGTCCATGTTAATAACTGAGAAGTATTTATCAGAAAAATCACCTATTAAATGGCAGGTTAATAGCAACCCGAAGCAATATCAACAAATTATTGTTCAAGGTCAATATCTTCCTCAAAATTTCTTACTAGATAATCAGCATTATGAGCATCAATTTGGTTATAACGTTTTAACTCCGCTTCTGCTTTCTGATGGGAAAGTTATTTTAATTGACCGAGGCTGGATTAAAGGGGACTTAGATAGACGCAAACTTCCAACAATTACTTTTCTAAATAAGTCGTTGCAATTACTAGGTCAAGTTTATTATCCTTCTTCCAAAAATTGGGTTCTAGGCCAGATTTTAGAAGAAAAGACACCTAATTTAGCTGTCATAGAGCAAATAGATCCTGTAAAAATTAGCCAATTTTTGCATAAATCTGTTTATCCATTTATCATTCGCCTACATAAATTAGAAAAGAATGGCTATATCCGTGAATGGGCAGTTATTTCTATGCCACCGGCGCGCCATAAAGCTTATGCATTGCAATGGTTTGCTATGGCATTAGCTATTTGGGTGATTTTTATTGGCTTAAATTTAAAGAAGACTAATGAGTAAAATACGAAAGAATAATTACATTACATTGTTAATTCTTGCATTAATTTTTATTTTTCCGGGTGCAGCAGCTTATTTATTTTATACTCACCCACAGTGGTTACAGGGACAACCAATTAATAAAGGTGAGTTATTAAATCCTCCTGAGCTTTTAGAAAATATTCATGAGCAACCTAAATGGCGTTTAGTTTTGTGGGTACCTCATGATTGTAAGAAAAAATGTTTAACTCAAATTGATAAATTAGCTCGTGTTCGCTTGGCTTTAGGTAGACGTCTCTTAAATGTAGATGAGTTAATTATTATGAACAATCAAAATCAATTACCAAGTTCACTTAATGATCGCCTACATGAGCAAGATATTCATCTATTATTAATTTCGCAAACTCAACAAGATAGGCAGAAAGAACTTAATAAAAACATGCGTATCTTCATTGCTAATCCAAATAATTATTTGGTTTTAGCTTATAAACCAACCACAAGTCCTGAAGATATCTTCCATGATCTTCAAAAGTTGTTGCATGCAAATGAGAAAGGTAATTGATGTTTAAAAAAAATTCCAAGTTAGAACTTTATATGGTAACCATGGCAGTAGTGCTTGCATTGGTAGTTGTTATGTTAGGCGCTTATACGCGCTTAACAAATGCTGGCCTTGGCTGTCCAGATTGGCCAGGCTGTTATGGTCATTTAGTCTTGCCAAGCGCTAATCAGGATTTAAGTAAAGCTCAATTAAAATATCCAGAAGTTCCTATTGAAGCTAGTAAAGCTTGGACAGAAATGGTACATCGCTATGCTGCTGGCTTGTTAGCTTTATTAATTTTTAGCATTGGTTTTTACAATTTACGGCTATTATTCAAAGATAAGACGCAAGCAAAGCTTTTACCTATAATTCTTATGCTATTAGTTTTATTTCAAGCAGCTTTAGGTATGTGGACTGTAACTTTAAAATTGTTACCTATCGTAGTTATGGCTCACTTGTTGGGAGGGATATTAATTTTTTCTTTGCTTTTCCGCTTAAGAATACAATTAAATAACTCTCCAACCGCTTTTCATCAATCATCATTATGGACCTTTTGGATTTGTTTAGGTGTGGGACTAATTTTTTGCCAAATTGCTTTAGGTGGTTGGGTGAGCGCTAATTATGCAGGAATAGCTTGTATAGGTTTTCCTCAATGTAATGGCCAGTGGTTGCCGCCACTACATTTAGCTCAAGGCTTTTATTTATTCTCACCTGTCGGCGCCAATTATCAAGGTGGTTTATTAGAAAATGAGATAAGAATTACTATTCAATTTATTCATAGGTTAGGTGCGCTTATTGTTACCCTCTATATGGTATCCTTGGCTACTTTAATTTTATGGCAGGTAAAAGATAAAGCTATGCGAGTGCTGGCAATCTTAATTATTTTATTAGTCTTTATACAAATTACTTTAGGTGCATTAAATGTAGTTTATTTATTACCTTTAAGTATTGCTGTAGCACATAACGGTATTGCTGCATTACTATTAGCAACTTCCTTATCTATGCTCTATTTGACTCAAAGGAGGATTAAGTGATGTCTTCTAATGAGTCAAATTTATCACCGCTAATATGGCGTGACTATCTTGAGTTATGTAAACCACGTGTTGTTGCTTTGATGCTTTTAACTGTTTTAGTAGGGATGTTTCTGGCTGCGCCTGGTTGGGTGCCATTAGCAACGCTCTTTGCTACTTTGTTAGGAGTCGCCTGCTGCGCTGGTAGTGCTGCTGCTATTAATCATTTAGTAGACAAACGTATTGATGCATTAATGCAGCGTACCAGTAAAAGACCAGTTGCCCAAGGAAGAGTATCGGTCAAGCAAGCATGCTACTTTGCTTTAATACTAGGTATAATAGGTCTCTTTATTTTAGTTGTTTTTGTAAATTTATTAACTGCAGTGATGACTTTTATTACTTTAATAGGTTATGCTGGAATTTACACAGGTTACCTTAAACGAGCAACGCCACAGAATATTGTTATTGGTGGGTTAGCAGGTGCTGCGCCTCCTTTACTTGGTTGGACAGCCATTACCAATCAACTTGATCCTCAAGCTCTCCTTTTAGTGTTAATTATTTTTACCTGGACGCCACCTCATTTTTGGGCATTAGCAATTTATCGCCTTAAAGAATATAAAAATGCAGCTATTCCTATGTTGCCTGTAACTCATGGTGTAGCATTTACCAAATTAAACATCTTGTTATACACTATCTTACTTTTGCCAGTAAGTGTGCTGCCTTTTATAGTAGGTATGAGTGGCAGTTTATATTTAATTGGTGCACTTTTATTAGGAGGGCGTTTTCTATATTGGGCAATTTCTCTTTATCTAAAAGAGGAGCCTATTATTGCCATGCGTACCTTTCGTTTTTCTATTATCTATCTAATGATGTTATTTATTTTCTTATTGCTGGATCACTATATGGTTTAGGATTGAAATTAAAATAATTGTTGTAGGCTTTATAAATTTTTAATTAAGCAAAATGGATGCAAAGCTTGGAGGAGTAAAATGCCAATGAAAAAAAGAGTTGTAGTAGGTAGCGTTTTTGCGGTTATAGCCCTAGCAATGGGTGTGACACTGTCAAACTCATTTTATAAAGAGAAAAAAATAGACCCTGAGCAATTTCATGGCACTCTATTACAAAAACCTAGGGAAATTCAACAGTTTAATCTTACGGGCGTAGACAATCAGCCATTTAATAATAAAAGTCTGCATGGTAAATGGACAATGGTTTTTTTTGGCTTTACTAGTTGCGGTTATTTATGTCCAACCACGATGAGTGAATTGGCTAAAATGTATCGTATCCTTGAACAAGAACATATTAAGCCTTTGCCACAAGTTGTTATGATTTCTATTGATCCAAATCGAGATTCATTAGATAAATTAAAAAATTACGTTATTAATTTTGATTCCCACTTTTATGGTGCTCGCGGTGAGGAAGCAATAGTTAAGAGAATGACTCATGAAATGGGCGTGGCTTATAGCAAGGTTAGTTTACCCAACTCAACAGATTCAGAAAACTATGATATGCAGCATAGCGGCGCTGTTATGTTATTTAATCCAAAAGGTGAGTTAAGTGCATTTTTCACTACTCCTCATCAGGCCAATTTACTTGCTAAAGATTATCAGCTTTTAGTAGGTTAAATAGCTTAAATAGTAAAATCTAATTATAAAATGTATTTTCTTTTGAGCAATAAAGGATATAATTTGCCTTTACTGCTCAATTAATTGTATTTCCTGATATAAATTTATTAATATTAGACTCCTTTGAAGACAGCTAGTGCTAATAGGGAGACGAGGTCAAATAAAATGGCTGAAAAAGTTCAGGGTACCTGAAGTACATGAGCATTATGAAGACCTTGTTGGGCCAAGACTCCCTGTCAATGGCAGTTTCTGAAGAAGCCTATTCTCTTAGTAGATATTTGTCAGGCTATACTTAATTTAAAGTGATGTTTAATAAATTTAGTTGTCCTATGCTTAACTAATTATTTTATAAAAATAAAAAGACGTGAATTGGTTTTGTGGTAGTAGCCGCAATAAAATTATTTAGGAATGACTTATATGCAAATTGCGATTTTAGCCACTAACCCTCATTTATATTCTCATCAGCGCTTAAAGCAAGCGGGAGAAGAGGCAGGACACAAAGTCCAAATTATTAACCCCCTTTATTGCTATATGAACGTTGCAACTTCCTCTCCTAAAGTTCATTATCGGGGCGGTGAGCCTTTGCCTCAATATGATGCGGTTATTCCTCGTATTGGCTCTTCTATTACCTATTATGGTACAGCTGTATTAAGACATATGGAGACCATGGGCATGTACACGTTAAACGAATCTCTTGCCATTTCTCGCTCGAGAGATAAATTTCGCGCCTTGCAATTATTATCAAGAAAAGGTCTTCCTTTACCCCTTACAAGCTTTGCTCAATCTCCTGATGATACTGAAGATTTAATCCGTATGGTAGGGGGAGCACCCCTTGTTATTAAATTATTGGAAGGAACGCAAGGAAAGGGCGTAATTTTAGCTGATAGTCATCAATCAGCAGTTAGTATTATTAATGCGTTTAAAGAGATGTCCGCTAATATTTTAGTGCAAGAGTTTATCGAAGAATCAAGAGGTACTGATATACGGTGCTTTGTTATCGGTGATAAGGTCGTAGCCGCTGTTAAAAGACAGGCAAAAGAAGGCGATTTTCGAGCTAATGTGCATCAAGGAGGCAAAGCAGTTAGAGTAATATTAACACCACAAGAACGTGTAATCGCCGTAGGTGCTGCAAAAACAATGGGTTTAAAAGTAGCTGGCGTAGATTTAATTCGTTCAAACCATGGGCCTTTAATTTTAGAAATTAACTCTTCGCCTGGCCTTGAAGGAATAGAGAAAGCTACTAACATAAATATTGCTGGAAAAATAATTCAGTATATTGAGAAGCATGCTAGACCTAAGACATCGAAACAAAGATTCCAAGGATAGTAGACAAGAAGGGAATTAGGAATCTTTTCTTTTTTTAAGATCACTTTTCCCTAACAACCATTCTGCATTAACTTCTAGCTCGTCAGCTAAAATATTTAATAGATTAGGATCAGGAATAGCAGCGCCATTTAAAAAGGCTTCAGCTTTAAATCTAGGTACTTTTAGCAATTTAGAAAATACTTCAACACGTTCATTTGCTAAAAGTGGAACGCCTATGCTATCTAATTCTCTATTTAGCCTATCAGCGAATCGCTTATTGGACATGCTCGCTCCAAATATTTTTGATTATTAATTTCTATAGCATAAAAAAAGGGTTTTGCAATAATTTTAAGACTCGACTATAAGCTTATAATAATGGCTTAAAATAAATAAGTTAGAATTTAGACTTAATTTATTGTTAAATGGAGCAAAAATTGGACTCATTAATTACCCTGGTTTTACTAGCAATATTTGCAATTGCCTTTGTATTGGCTGGTGTGAAAGTAGTCCCTCAATCCGAAGAATGGACTGTTGAGAGATTTGGGCGCTATACACATACCTTACATCCAGGTTTAGGATTAATTATTCCTTTTATTGATAGAGTCACTTATAAGATTAATATGCGTGAACGCGTCTTGGATATCCCGCCACAAGAAGTTATCTCTTCAGATAATGCTATGGTTACTATTGACGCAGTCTGCTTTTTCCAAGTAATTGATACTGCGAAAGCTGCTTATCAAGTAGATGATTTAGAGCATGCGATTCGTAACCTAACAATGACTAATATTAGAACGGTTCTAGGTTCTCTAGAATTAGATTCTATGTTAAGTCAACGGGATGAAATTAATAGCCGTTTAATGCATGTTGTTGATTTAGCAACAAATCCTTGGGGAGTAAAAGTAACAAGAATTGAAATTAGAGATATCAGGCCCCCTCAAGATTTAGTGGATGCAATGGCGAATCAAATGAAAGCAGAGCGGGATAAGCGGGCATCAATTTTAGCTGCTGAAGGTCATCGTCAAGCAGAAATTTTAAGGGCAGAGGGTGATAAACAAGCCCAAATTTTAAGGGCAGAGGCAGCTAAACAAGAGGCATATCTAGAAGCTGAAGCACGTGAGCGTACAGCCCAGGCAGATGCAACGGCAACCCGTATGGTTTCTGAAGCGATTGCCAAAGGTAATATGAATGCCATTAATTATTTTATTGCAGAGAAATACGTAGAAGCTTTAAAAATGATTGGCACTTCAGAGAATAGTAAAATGGTATTAATGCCTATAGAAGCCACAGCAATTATTGGCTCATTAGCAGGCATAACAGAGTTGTTTAATAAAGTAAATTCCCCCAAAGGATAGGGTTATGTTTGAATTAAATTATTGGCATTGGTTGGCGATAGCACTTGTTTTAATTATTGCTGAAACATTAGGTGCTGCTGGCCTTTTAATTGCTTTAGGCATGGCTGCAGCAACCACAGGCATACTTACTTGGCTATTTGCTATAACTTGGCAGTGGCAGTTGATTTATTTTTCACTTCTATGCATTTTATTTGCAATATCTTGGTGGTTTTTTATTAAAAAGCGAAATACTAAAGAGCCTTCTTTGATAAATAAGCCTTTTCATACCATGTTAGATCAAACTGTTATTTTAGTGGAACCTATTAAAGATGGTCGAGGTTTAATAAGAATTAATGATGCGACTTGGTTTGTCAAAGGACCAGATTTACCTGCAGGAACAAAAGTTAAAATAGTTGCAATCGAAGGAACCAGTATGGTAGTTGAGCCACTTATTGCAAGTGGCAAATGTCAATGATCGCTTCTGCCCAAGCTTCTGAATCATTAAGACAGGGAATTAACGTTAATTCTTCGCCCCCCAAATCTAACCACTGTTGCTGTGCACGAATACCTATTTCTTCAAGTGTCTCTAAGCAATCTGCTACAAATGATGGGCAAGAAACTGCCAATTTTTTTATTCCTCGCTTAGCAAGTTCAGGTAAAACTAAATCAGTGTAAGGTTTAATCCAAGGCGTTCTACCCAAACGAGATTGAAATGACATACTAAATTTATCTGCTGGAAGCGAAAGTAACTCTGCTAATTGGCGAGTAGTTTGATGGCATTGTGCTTTGTAACATACAGGATTAGCATCTTTAATAGGCGGGCAAATATGACAAATAGTATTACAACCAGATTCTTTTAAGTGAAACTCAGGAATGCCATGATAGCTAAACAAAATGTGATCATATTTTTCTATATAAGGCTTTATAAGTGTTGCTTGCGCCAATAGAAAACTACGTTGGTCATAAAAATCTCTAATCACTTGTATAGAAGGATGCGTGGTTTTTTTTGCTAAAAGTGTGAGTACTTTCTCTAAAGCAGCACCAGTTGCCGCAGAAGAATACTGCGGATATAAAGGTAAAATTGTAATATGGGGACAATTTTCTAATTCTTGTAGTGCTGTGTTTACGGAGGGTTCACCATACTGCATAGCTAATGCTACTTGAATATTGTTTAATTTGTTTTGCAATCTATGGACTAAACGTTGATGGTTAACTAATAAAGGCGATCCTTCCTTTGTCCAAATAGTTCTATATGCATGAGAAGATTGCTTAGGCCGAAAAGGAAGAATAAAAGCATAAAGAAGAAAATATCTTAGGGGAGCATTAAGGTTTATTACTCGTTTGTCAGCAAGAAATTCTTTTAAATAGTGACGTACGTCAGTAGTAGTAGGGGATTTAGGTGTACCTAAATTAATTAATAGTAAGCCGTCTTTCATCTAAATAATTGATAAAGCGAAACACTGAATAATACATCAAAATTATTTTTTATAGAAATTTAATAAATTAAATTTGTTAGCTTTTTGAGAACAATGAAGCTCGTTTAAAAAGACAGCCGAGCCTTACACAGGCTCTTGCTCTCTTTCTTCAGCTGTAACTACAACATTTGCTGCATGTAAACCTCGTTCACCTTTTATTAAATCATAACTTACTATTTGGCCTGGATTTAATGTTTTGTAGCCAGTACCATGTATAGCAGAAAAATGAACGAAAATATCTTCACCACCACCTTCAGGTATAATAAAACCCCAACCTTTGGCATTGTTAAACCATTTGACTTCGCCTGTAGCCATGAATCCTCCTTTTGCTAAAGCGTATCAATCGTCGGCTGAAAGTAATCAGCTGGCAATTGCATTCGTCCTTAAATGACAATTGGTAAGCCCATATGTATGGGTTTATTCAACATAACGCAAAAGAGGCATAACTCACAATAGTTTTTTATACTATTTTTCTAGTTTATTTATAATTAAAAGTTTTTTTTAATTAAAGAACAAAAAAATTACGCATACGATCAAAAAAACAAGCATTAGCCTTAATTGAAATAGGACATAAGAAAAATGCCAAGATCTAAGCAAAAAATATTTTAATAAGGAGTTTTAGCTAGGCTAAATGACCGAATTAAACATATTTAGAACGAAGAGATTATGGGTTTTTCGTAAGCTCTATTAAAAAGATTAGTTTTTTACAAATATTGATCAAGTGACTGCTGATCAGGAAACATTTCTGCTAATGAAATGGAAAATCCATCTTCCCGAACAATTCGTGCATGGCGACGTTGTAATTGTCTGGGTTCATCTACCCCACAAGAATGGCAAATAATAGCTACTTCATGAGCCATATTATTAGCGTAGTGAAAGACCCGTTCAGCTTTGTCTTCGATAACTAATCCCCTTTGTAAGTTAGCATTGTGCGTGGCAATACCGGTAGGACAAGTATTGCTATGGCATTTCAGAGCTTGTATACAGCCTAGAGAAAACATAAATCCTCGCGCAGAATTAACGAAATCTGCGCCAGCACATAATGCCCACGCTACTGTTGCTGGTGTGATCATTTTTCCACTTGCAATAACAACAATACGTTTGCGTAAATTATATAAAATAAGGATATCGACCAATTTGGGTAAAGATTCCTGAATAGGAATGCCCATATAATCCATTAAGCCTTGTGGTGATGCACCTGTTCCACCATCTGCACTATCAAGCGTAATAAAATCAGGTGCATATTGTGTGCCTCGATTATGAATAGCTAAACATAAATCATGCAACCATTCGTAACTACCTAAAACAAATTTACATCCTACAGGTTTACCGGTAATTTTTCGGATATGATTTATCGCATCGAGAAGTTCTTCCACGTTTGCAATATCAGTATGGCGATTAGGGCTAATTGAATCCTGATAGGGAGGAATACCTCGAATTTGTGCTACTTCAGGTGTAACTTTAACTGCTGGTAAAATACCACCTTTGCCAGGTTTAGCACCTTGACTTAACTTAATCTCAAACATTTTAATATTAGGATGTAATGCTAACTCCCGTAGGCGACTATCGGATAGATTACCATGTTCATCTCGTACCCCATATTTAGCTGTACCAATTTGAACTACTAAGTCACAGCCGCCTTCTAAGTGATAAGGAGAAAGACCTCCTTCACCTGTGTTAAGCCAGCAACCGGCTTTCTTAGCTCCTCTTGATAAAGCTTTAATAGCGGGTTTTGAAATTGAACCATAACTCATCGCAGAAATATTAAAGATATGATTACTTGTATAGGGGTGCTTACAATAAGGTCCAATCGTTAAAGGTCTAATGGCTGCCTCAGTTGCTAGCGGCGGAAAAGGAGCGCTAACGAAATAAACTGTTCCGGGTATGTGTAGCGGCCGTGTAGAGCCAAAACCAATGGTAGTATCAATGTTTTTAGCAGCTCGATAAACCCAAGAACGTTCAGCTCGATTAAAAGGTAGCTCTTCTCGATCATTGGCAAAGAAATATTGACGTAAAAACCCACCGAAATACTCTAGGATATAACGAAAATGACCTAAAATAGGAAAATTACGTAAGATGGTATGAGGTTTTTGAAGTCGATCATAGATATAGGTAATAATTAATAAAACTATTATACCTAAGATAATAACTAAGAGGACTATTTCATCGTATTCGAGTGCACGAAAAATAAAAAGATCTTTTTTACTTAAATCAACTGTTTCCACAAACTGGCCCTTTAAAATGATTAACTTAAATTTATAAAATAAAATTTTCTATAAATGAAATAATTATCTTTTAACCACAAGTATAGTCTTTAAGAAAAAAAATATTATTTATCTTATAGGTAAGTAAACAAACTACTGTTGGATTAAACGAAAATAAAGAAAAAAATTTATCTAAAATCTTTGTTTACAATAAATATTCTTAACCATAATACCTTGTTTAATCATCGCCTTATTATTTATAAATAAATCAATTTGATTAATTTTACTTATATTAGTATATAATTAAATCAAACCCTTCGGTTTCGGAGAAGCGCATTATGACAATTGAGACCTCATTGGCTAACCATTTGTTAATTGCTATGCCTTCTTTAACTGATCCTAATTTTGAGAGAACAGTTATTTATATTTGTGAACATCATCCGCAAGGTACCGTTGGCTTAATTATTAATCGCCCTACAGAGTATCAGCTCAGCATGGTTTTTGATCAGTTAAATATTTTACCCTTACATCAAGAAATAAGTTTGCGGCCCTTATTATTTGGTGGTCCAATTCAACCTGAGCGGGGATTTGTTATTCACCGCCCTAGTGGAGAGTGGCGCTCAAGTCTATCTTTACAAGATGACGTCACGATAACAACTTCAAATGATATTATTCGTGCTATTGCAGCAGGAAATGGCCCACAGGACGCGCTTGTTACTTTAGGCTATGTTGGCTGGATAGATAACCAATTAGAGCAGGAAGTTCAAGACAATGTATGGCTTGTATGCCCTTATAAACAGGAGATTTTATATGATGTTCCGTATCGGCAGCGATGGGAATATGCAGGTTCGCTCATTGGTATAAAAATGTCTCAACTTAGCTCGTCAATTGGTCATGCTTAAAAATATTATTGAAAAGCGCTTTATCTTTATCTTTATATTAAAATCTTAGAAAGTTTAGTCGTATTTTGGAGTTGATATGCCCTCAGGCATTTATTTTGGTTTTGATTTTGGTTTTAAGCGTATTGGTGTAGCAGTAGGGCAAAAGGTAACATTAACAGCTAGACCGTTAACAATAATTCAAGCTCAACAAGGGATACCAAATTGGGAGTTATTAAGGAAGTTAATTAAAGAGTGGCGACCGGAGGCATGTGTAGTTGGGTTGCCAACTTGCATTGATGATACAGAGCTTTATACAACTGAGGCAGCAAAAAGATTCGCTAAGCAGTTACAAAAACAGTTTTGTCTACCTGTTCATCTAGTAGACGAACGATTATCCACAAAAGAAGCGCGCGCTTACTTGTTTGAAGAAGGCGGATATCGTAAGATCCAGTCTTCTCAAATTGATAGTATAGCTGCTTGTATCATTCTTCAGCAGTGGTTGCATTCGCAGCAGTTTAAAAGTGAATCATGAACCATTTTCTAGAAATTAGCCAATTAACAATTAATGAAATTGAAAACTTATTAAAGCGTGCCTTATTTTTTAAACAGCTCGGTATTTATCCTAATTTTTCTAAACATAAGCTTGCTAACTTATTTTATGAAAACAGTACACGCACACGAGTAAGTTTTGAGCTGGCAGCTAATCACTTATCAATATACCCAGTTAATTTTACCTTGGCCGCTTCTTCGGAAAGTAAAGGTGAAAGTATTATAGATACTATTCAAACCTTAGCAGCAATGGGTATTAGCCTATTTGTAATTCGCCATCAACAAGACGGTTTACAAAACCAGTTAGCTGCTCAGGTTGGGCCAGGTATTCATATTATCAATGCTGGTGATGGTAAGCATGCTCATCCTAGTCAAGCTATGCTTGATTTAATGACTATTAAAGAGAAAAAGTCAAACTTACAACAGCTTAAAGTCGCTATTGTTGGAGATTTACGTCACTCACGAGTAGCAAATTCATTACAATATTTATTTTCTCTTACAGGAATTAAAGAATTAATGCTAGTTGCTCCATCTATTTGGCAACCAAGCCAGGTTCATTATGGTCAGGTTACTGATTCCTTAAAAGAAGGTATTAAAGATGCCGATGTGATTATTTGCTTACGCATTCAAAATGAGCGCTTATCATCTAGCGAAGTTATAAATTTAGACACCTATCGAGCTAATTACGCAATAACTGCTGAGGTGTTACAGTATGCTAAGAAAGATGTCATGATTATGCATCCAGGTCCCATTAATCGTGGCGTTGAAATTGATAGCGATGTAGCTGATGGCTCACAGTCATGTATCTTACATCAAGTAACAAATGGCGTTTTTATGCGTATGGCTATTATTGAGAGCTTGTTAGCTCAATATGAGCAATAAGTTAAATTTGCATTGATAATTCTATCTGTAGATGGCATCTAATATATAATCGTATTATCTATTGTGGGCCAAGGCCCAACCTACATCAATGCTTCTCATGCCTCTTTAGGCAGTATCTAAATATATGGCTGTAGCAACTGTCTTGAACTTTTTATTCAAGACAATTGCTATGACACTTCTAGATATGCAGCATCCTATCCGGCCTACGTCCTGCGGCTTGTCCGCAGGATCTAGGGAAATGCTTGATTTACAGATTCCGCGAACGAGTCGCAGAACATAAGCATAGAGTTAAACTAGCCTTGCTAACTATAACCTTAGCCTGAGTGAAACATAGTAGCTTGGGCCTTGGTCTACCTGATATTATTAAATAGAAGGTGCCTGCAATAAATGTCTAAACGATAGTGCTTGTTTTAAATTATTTAAACTTACATCCTCTTTTTCTTCCAAATCAGCCACAGTTCGGGCTACTTTTAATAAGCGATGATAAGCACGACCTGATAATTTTAGTTTTACAAGTGCTTGCTGCAAAAACTCTTTTTTTTCTGACGTAAGGTTGCATAAGCGCTCACAATCTTGAACATTTAAATGACTATTAATGACACCTTGCCGCTTTATTTGTAAGCTACGTATGCTTTCTATTAGCTCTCTTACTAGAGAACTTTTATTCGCTTTATCATCATGTTCTTTAATCAATTCATCAGGACGTAGCGCTTGTACCTGAATATGCATATCAATTCTATCAAGTAGAGGGCCTGATAATTTAGCTAAATAACGACTAATTCTATCTGGTGTACAGCGGCAGTTAGCTTGAGAATTGCCCCAATGACCACAAGGACAAGGATTCATAGCTGCTATAAGCTGAAATTGAGCTGGAAATTCAGTTTGAATGGCTGCTCGAGAAATACAAATATTTCCAGATTCTAGGGGTTCGCGTAAAGTTTCTAGTACATGCTTGCTAAATTCTGGCAACTCATCAAGAAATAAAACACCATGGTGAGCTAAAGAAATCTCGCCAGGTTTAGGAGGATTACCGCCACCTACTAACGATACTGCTGAAGCTGTATGATGTGGCGCACGAAAAGGAGGTATGCACCAAGTTTGAGGATTAATTGCTCGACCTTGAATAGAGTAAATGGCAGCGCATTCTAGAGCTTGTAATTCAGATAATAATGGGAGAAGTGTTTTAAAACGTTTAGCAAGCATTGTTTTACCGCTGCCAGGAGGTCCGCTTAGCAAAATACTATGGCCGCCTGCAGCTGCTATAATCATTGCTTTTTTAGCATGTTTCTGGCCTTTAATATCTGACCAATCAATTGCTTCATTGTATAGGTTTACTAAACGTTCAGGTAAGATTTTTAGTGAAATATCCTGACATAAATGATTACAAACTTCTTGTAAGCTAGTTGCTGTATAGACATGAGGATAACCTGTAATAGCTGCCTCTTTAGCATTTGCTTCAGGTATAATCAGCGTTTTTTGTTCGCGCATAGCAGCAAGAACGATGGGAATAATACTATGCACAGCTTTTATTTCGCCGCTTAACGCTAATTCACCAATAAATTCATAATCACTTAATCTACTATTAGAGATTTGTTTAGATGCAGCAAGAATACCTATCGCTATAGGTAAGTCAAAGCCACTTCCTGCTTTGGGTAAATCAGCTGGTGCTAAGTTAACGGTAATTTTACGGCAGGGAAATTCAAAATGGCTATTAATAATTGCGCTGCGTACTCTGTCTTTGCTTTCCTTAACAGCAGTTTGAGCAAGCCCAACAATTGTAAAACTAGGTAAGCCATTAGATAAATGAACTTCTACAGACACGGAACGCGCGTCTATGCCTAATGCACTGCGCGTTTTGCTAAATGCAAGATTCATTAATTTCCTTAAATGAAGTTGGACGATTTTGTTTTAATCTGGTTTATTGATTACATCATTATTTTTTTTTCTCTATTAATTCATTCACTTGAGTTTGTAGGTTTTCAAGTTTTTCTCGAGTTCTTGCTAGAACTTTAAGTTGAATATCAAATTCCTCTCGGGTCACTAAATCCAAACGAGAAAACGTTGATTGCAAAACTTCTTTAAATTTTTGCCGTGTTTCTTTTTCTAAATTTTGCAAATCTAAAGGTAATGTAGTAAAAAGTTTTTTAGTTAAATCATCAAATAGTTTAGAATCCAGCATGAAAATCCTTAAGATTAGGCAATCTACATCAATTTTACAAAATATACTAAGTACTCACTAGAGGTAATTCTACTTCATTAATTAATAATAAAGATAGTAGCGCTTTTGGATAATCTGCTACTTAGCTTTTAATAGTGAATTTTTAAGAAGGCTAGTTACTCTATAAATGTTGTTTCTTTAAACGTTTGAATCTTGCATTAAAGTAAACTTTACAAATTATGCAAGCGTTTTGGAGTGGTTTATAGAAGCCTATTGTCTTTCTCTTAATTTTTCTATAATTCCAAAATTGTGATTAAATATCTCTCTTAATTGAATTAGGAAAACAATATGAAAATGCTTACCGCAATTATTAAACCTTTTAAGCTTGACGATGTTCATGAAGCTTTAATGGAGATAGGTGTCCCTGGCATTACAATTTCTGAAACCCGTGGCTTTGGGCGACAACGAGGCCATACTGAACTTTATAGGGGTGCTGAGTATGTTGTTGACTTTCTACCTAAAATAAAAATCGAACTTGCTCTTCCTGATAATATGGTTGAACCTGCTATCGATGCTATTTGTAAAGCAGCTTATACAGGCAAAATAGGTGATGGTAAGATTTTTGTATATGACTTACTCCAAGTTGTACGTGTGCGCACAGGCGAAGTAGGAGAAGATGCTTTAGGGTAATAATAGACCTCTTTCCAAACTAATATTGATGGCTAATGTCGGCCAAAAAAGAAATTTAACATGCTTATGTATTTTATAATAATTTAAAACCCTTTTCGACCCAACTTGTCTTTTCGATGCCGGTTTGGAAAGAGGTCTAATAATTAACGTAATCGCGAATTAATAAAAACCCATTCTGTTTTACTAACTGGTATAATGGATAAACGATTACCTTTACGTAACAATAACATATCCTTAAGTTCTGGATGTTGTTTTAATTGCTTTAGTTCAATCACTTCCGTAAATTTTTCTTTAAAAGTTACATCTACCATAACCCAACGTGGATTTTCAACGCTACTTTTAGAGTCAAAATGTTCATTTAATGGATCAAAAGCGGTGTGATCAGGATAAGCTTCACTATTGACCTCTGCAATACCAACAATTCCTGGCGTGTTGCAGTTAGAGTGATAGAAAAATACTAAATCGCCAATGGACATTTGATCTCGCATAAAATTACGTGCTTGATAATTACGTACACCGTCCCAATGCGATGTTTTATTAGGTGAATTATAAAGATCATCAATGCTAAAACAATTAGGCTCGGATTTCATTAACCAATAATTAATCATTGCTCACCCCACCAGTACGTATTATTTGGTGTAATCACTGCTGTTAAAGGGATATCCCATTCCTGAGGAATAATCAAGTGCTGATGTTGAAAATCATAAGCAGTACCAATAAGTAAAGGATGATTCTCTTTCGCAAGGGTACGATCATAATAGCCTGCGCCTCTACCTAAACGGGTACCATACTCATCAAAAGCGACTAAAGGAAGGAAAATTAAATTTAGCTCTTTAGGTGGAATTGCTTGAGAAAAGCTAATATCCGGCTCAAGGATCCCATATTGATTCTCTTTAAAAGGAGTCGCTGGTGTTGCTGGTAAAAATAGAAGTGTTTTATCTTTAGTAAGAGCAGGAAAGCAACAAAACTTGCCTTGCCTGGGCGCTGACTGCCAGATTTCTTTAAGGCTTATTTCTCCATTAGAAGCATTATAAAGAGCAAGGTTCTTAGCATAACGGTAATGCTTAAGTTGGCGGATACGTGCACATATTTTCCTAGAAGCTTCTTTTTGATAAGAAAGTGACAAATTTTCTCTTATGTCTTTGATAGTATTACGTAAAATTTTTTTAAAGCGATCAGCCATGGTTGTAAAAATAATAACTTATATATTTAATTATGACTCGGATAGATCGGTTTATTCAAGGTGCTTATGAGTACTTTTTTTTATTTAACTATCTAGTCAGGGCAAGAAAAATATTGTATATAGCCGTTCTAGCAAAATATTTAGTAATTTAATAAATTAACTACTTAATAAATGCTAGGAAATTAAGCTTACATGGCAATTTATTGTGCAGGTATGTTTTAATATTTAAATTATAAGCTGGCTTATTGACAAGCAGGGGCTTTTAGCAAGATAAAGACTCAAAGACGTGCCTAGCCCATATTGGTTTAACTTTTTAAAGTTATTGAATTAACTGATGAGAGATAGCAATGAGTGATTTATTTGATGACGAAGATGATTTACTAGAAGACGTATTTAGCCCTGATGATACAGTACCTGTTGATTCTGCTGACCTATCTGAAAGCACAGTTTTAGATGCGCGTCGTCGCCTTGAACAGGCTTTAGAAGAAAAGCGTCTTCGTGATGAACTGAATGATTTTGTAGATTATTAATAATGCCTTGTCAGGTTGTCTTTGGTGGACTAAGTAATAATATAAGTTTTGTAAGTCACGATCGTCTTTTGTTAGGTGAAGGACTTTTTGAAACTATAAAAATAGTAAATGGAGAGCCTTGTTATGCTGATCTTCATTGGCAAAGGCTCAAACAATCTGCCGATTTTTTAGAGATACCATTTAACCTTTCTCTAACAGAGTGGGTTGATAAACTTCTTTTGTATATTAAATCTATTGCGCTTAATAATGGTGGTATTAAAGCTGTTTTAAGTGGAGGCAGTGGGGAAAGAGGACTAAATGCTAAAGGTAAAACACCTTATTTATTTTTAGAAGCGTTTAGTTATCAACCAAACTATTCTGCTGTAATACTTACTCAAGCGCCTTGGCTAAGAGACAGTAGTAATCCTGTTTACAAAATTAAGTCAATTAATTACCTTGAAGCCATTATGGCTTCTCGCTATGCCAAAGAAAAAAGGGTAGATGATGTTTTATTTTTTAATTTAGATCAATTCGCTCTTGAAACCACCATTGCTAACTTCTTTTTAATCATTGATGGTCAACTGGTTACGCCATCACTAACCTGTAATATTTTACCTGGTATTACTCGCAGCCGAATTTTAGCAATTTGTCAGCAATTAAATAAACCCTGTATTGAAACTAACGTTTCTAAGTCTATGTTAGCGCAAGCGGAAGCTGCATTTATTTGTAATACATTACAAACTATTCGGCCGGTAAAAGCATTAGATGAATTTCACTATTGTGAACAGCATCCTCTATTAAAAGAATTAATTAAATTGGTAGCATAAGTTGATTTAAAGGTTATTGTGGCAATTAACAATTCTTAAGATAAATATCTTTATATAATAATGACTTAAGTTACTAATAAAAAATTTCTAATATTATTTGAAAATTATTTTTTTAATTTGTAAAAAAAATATCTTTGTAAAATATAAAAAAAATGCTATAGCTTAAATATAGTTAATAAAACCTTAATCTAGGTTTGTTAATATAACTTCAAGACTTAATATGAGGTGCTTCTATGGCTAGCACAAATAATATTTTAGCAGGTTTGAAAAAAAATCTAGTTTCTTCTGGGGTTGAAATAAGTCAAGAATCTCCAGTTGAAAATAATACTGCAAAAAAAATGCCTAATTTCTCACCTGCTCAAGATATGACTAGGGTTCTTCAAGAATGTCTCACCAAAAAAGGTGCTCCTAATTTAGTGCCTAAATAGTTTAAAATTTAAATAACCTCCTCTTAGATAAATCTTACAAAATTTTATATACTTAATTCTAACAAGTATTCGACTTATAAGATGACGTTTGTTATTTTAATTAAGTTATACGTAGTGGTTAGATGGAGTACATATGGCTAGTTTTTCTGAGACAACCCATTGGCGCGACTCGGCAAGAAGTGCTCGTTTTTTTATTGTCGATGCACGAGCCGCATTCCCAATCTTTATATTTTTAATGCATATAAGATTCTGGACGGGTTTCTTAGTCGTAATATCGGCAATTTTTTTCGGTGTTATTGAACATTATGGCTTTACTGTACCTGTTTTTTTAAGATGGCTTAGAAGCTTTCTTGCCGGTCGAGTTAAATCATCTCAACCCTGGTGGCGATAAATATGAGTACTGATATTGATATTCGTAAAAGTTTAGCCCTCATTGCTACCTCAATGAATGCTAAATTTTATTTAAATGATAGGTTTATGAGCTTAGACGAGGTTTTTTCTGACACAGGTTTATTGCCGGCTATTGCTCGTCGTGCTGACCAATTATGCTCCCTTTGTTTAGGCTATGGATTGGGCGCTACTTTTGATGAAGCAGAAAATGCTCTCTTAGGTACTCGGGTGGTCTTTGACGAGGTTACTCCCAATTCATTACGTCTTTTATGTATGACAGATGTGTTAAATGAATTAATTCAAGGAGGACCAAGCCGGGATTATACGCCTCTTGATGAATTGATGTATGATTAAAAGTTGACCATGCATTAAATATAATGTACAATTAGGGTACACTAAACATGATGCACTGCAAGAAATTTTAACTTAGCGACGAATTTAAAAATTAATTGTAAAAAAATTGAAATTTTTAGGTTTTTAAGTTTATCTTAAGGAAAATTCTGTTAATCTATACGTGGTAACAAAAGATTTGGAAGAAAAATGGCTGATACAAATTTTACAAATTATAGTAGATTTGAGTTTTTTAAGGCTAAAGCTCAAACTGAAACAAAGGTTGTTTCTAATGAGAAAGAGTCTAGTGTCACTGATTTATTTGATGAAGCAGCTAATATTATAACCAATAATTTAGGAGTTTTAGAGCGACAAAGGAGTGCTCTTGAAAAAATTCTAGGTAGGGGGCTAAGCCAAGATGCTAAAAAAGCCAGCCAGATAGCAAATGAAGCGACAAGTGATATGACAGCTGTCCTTAATGGTGCAGAACTTACTGAGCAATATGAATTAAAATCTAAGCAAACAGATTCTATTATTTCTACAAATTCTGTAGAAAAGCAAACAGAATCCACTGATACTCAAGATAATACTTCCTCAAAATCATTCTCTTTTTAGAGTTTAAGCCGAATTTAATTTAAACAGTATTTAACTTTTCTTAGTTAAGTACTGTTATAATATTTCTAATACGCGTTGTTCTTAAATAACTAAGCAAATCCATAGGTATGAGTAAATATCATTTAAATGAGAAACAAATAAAAGCTATTTTAAAAATTTTGGCAGATGCTAGTAATCGAGGCCCATGGGAAGCGTCTAATTTTTTAAAAGTGATTGGAAAAACATTTCAAGATTTTCATGATCAGCTAGCTGCTCAATTGGAGAAAATTAATAAAGCAACGGCTGGAAGTAACACATTATTTGGCAGAGCGGTAAATCCAAACCAGCAAGAAGTTTTTATCTCTCTTTACACTATGGATGGTAGCAATATACAAGCTTGGGAGCGTATTATTCTTAATCTCCCTAAACAGATGATTTCTCGGCCTATCTATGCCAACGAAGAAGATGTTAAGAGCTTAATTAAATCAAAAGAAAATAAATTAAATGAAGGGTATATTGCTATTTTTGTTGATAAAAACAGTATATTGACTTTACCACCTGATAAAATGCCTCGAGACCGATTTGGTAAGCAATTGCTGACTTTAAGGGACCGCTCTTTAGATCTTAACAATATTCATTATTTTGTTCATCTTTCAGGGACTTATCGTTATCAAAGAGGACGACTACTTATGACTAGTGTAGAACGTTAAGTACTTGAGATAAATAATTTTAACTTGTTAAGTTACCTGCTTAAATAATAGAAATTTAACTATAACTTGCTTCATTAGTGTTATTTTCAACTAGGTAAAAATCTATTGATGAATTAAAAGATAATTTATAGTTAAAAACGGGAGAAATTTCGCCAATTTTAGCTAATAAAGTTATAATGAAAGGTATATACTTGAATTAAATAACTGGATTTAAATAGCCGATGGCCCAACAACCACAGCAATCTGGTGGTGGCGGAGGAGGCGATAATTCCATGGCGCCAGTATGGATAACCCTACTGGTTTTTGTGGTTTTATATGCTATTTGGTACGCTGCCCATCAATATATAGTAGCTTTTGTTTTTCACATTAATTTATTAGAAGCTAAGTTTGTTAACTTATTCATTGATAATCCTAAACTTGCTAATGATGTTTATTTGATGCAAACACTTAATCCCTCATCTGTTAAGTGGGATCAGTTCGCTGATTTAACAGCAAGTGTTGGAGATTATATTCGCTATCCTATTGTTGCTATCCTAGCTCTATTAGCTGTTTATCTATATACATCAAATGTGACTTTAAAATTTCGTAAAGCACACGATATGAAAACATTACGAGCGCAAGAGCAATTTAATTGGCCGGCTATTATGCCTATTGTCAAAGAAGATATTGTTAGTGAGGATGTAAATAAAGGTCGTTGGGCAATGGGTTTAACACCCATGGAATTCGCACGTAAATATAATTTGTTAAAAAAAGACGATGCTTTATTAGATAATCCTCTTCCAGGCATGGAATTTACAGCAGGCGTTCGTCGTGGCGATGCTAAGCGCGTTTTTACTTTGCAGCTTGGGCCTTATTGGGAAAGTTTTGAGCGTTGCTCTCCTCAAGCTTATACCCTAGCAGCAGTGTTTATGGCTCGTATTAATCGGGATCGTGGCGCCGCCAGTATGATCTTAGAGCATATAGACAAAACGTTTGCCCAAGGTAAACCGGATTTTGCTGTTGCAAGACCTATTTTAAAAAAATACGAAAATTCAGAAATTGTTCAAGAAATAGTGAGTCAACATGCTTATATGTTGACCGTAATGGCCTCTTTATTAGAAAGTGCTCGTAAAGACGGCGTTGTGCCTAGTGCAGAATTTTTATGGTTAAAGCCCCTAGATCGCCGATTATGGTATATGCTTAATAGTGTTGGTAGACAAACGCCATTTGCTGAAGTAGCAGGTCCTTTTGCTCATTGGATAGCAGAAAAAGCATTAGGTAGGCGTTCGTTAGTTCCCATGATTGATGAAGCTATTAAAGCTTTAGAGATAGCTATAAAAGAAGTTAAGCTGTCTCCTCGTGAGTTGCAGGAGTTAAAGCCATGATGCGTGGTATTGATTCAAGGCATGAAATTGACCCTACGCTGCTCTTAAGAGATACGCGTACAATAGGGCAACGTATTGCTGACTTTTTTTCAGACCCTACTAATGCATCAATTATATTAGTGATGTTTGCAGGTGTAGCCTATTATATGACTGCACTTGCTACCGTTGGATTAGTGCTAGGGTTTTTTTGTTTTCTTTATAGCTTTACTAGAAAACAAACGCTTCCTTTTAGATTACCTAAAGTTGCTCAAGTAAAAGATTATAATGATTTAAAGCCGGGTATCAAAACACCAAATATCGCACGTGGAATTACATTTTTTGGTAACGATAGAAAAACGAACGAAGAGTTATGGTTTGCTAATGAAGATATGCGAACTCATGCTTTAATCTTTGGCTCAACTGGTAGTGGTAAAACCGAAGCGTTAGTGTCCCTCGCATTTAATGCTTTAGTGCAGGCAAGCGGTTTTATTTATGTCGATGGAAAAGGTGATAACTCTCTGTATGCTAAAGTCTTTTCCATGGTACGTAGCATGGGGCGTGAGGATGACTTGTTACTTATTAATTTTATGACAGGCGCTAGAGACATTATCGGTCCGCAGGAAAAACGTCTTTCTAATACTCTTAATCCATTTTGCCAAGGCTCATCTAGTATGTTAACCCAGCTAGTTGTAAGCTTAATGGGCTCATCTAATCAATCGTCTGATGGTGATATGTGGAAAGGGCGAGCTATAAGCTTCGTTGAAGCCTTAATGAAGTTATTAGTTTATATGCGGGATGAAGGTGCCATTTTATTGGATGCCAATACTATTCGAAATTACTTTGATTTAAATCGGCTAGAAGCGATTGTAATAGATAAAGTATTTCCCCGTGATGAACAAGAAAGTATTAATATTGAATCAGTGCCAAAACTTGTAACCGATCCTCTACGTAACTACGTGTTTAATTTACCTGGGTATAATAAGGAAAAGAAAGGTAAACAAGTATCACAAGTTTTAGAACAGCATGGTTTTATAACGATGCAGTTAACGCGAACTTTCTCATCTTTAGCAGATACTTATGGTCATATTATTAGGACAAATCTTGCTGAAGTAGATTTTAAAGACGTTGTTTTAAATCGACGTATCTTGGTCGTATTATTGCCTGCTTTAGAAAAATCTCCCGATGAATTAGCGAACCTAGGTAAAGTGATTGTATCTTCCTTGAAAGCAATGATGGCTGCAGGCTTAGGAGAAGAAGTAGAAGGGGATTATCGGGATGTTATTGAGCGTAAAGCGACCAATGCGCCTACGCCGTATATGTGTATATTAGACGAGTATGGCTATTATGCAGTACAAGGTTTTGCTGTTGTGCCAGCCCAAGCGCGTTCATTAGGTTTTTCCGCTATCTTTGCAGGACAAGATTTACCAGCCTTCCAAAAGGCTTCTAAAGAGGAAGCTGCCTCAATTGGTGCAAATACTAACATTAAGATTTGTATGAAGCTTGAAGATCCCACTGAAACTTGGGATTTCTTTACGAAGACTGCGGGTGAAGCTTATGTCACTAAAGTAGATTCTTTTCAGACTAAAGATACGAGTATTGCAAATACTTATATGGATACAAAGAGTTCTTCATTTGAGAAACGTGCTCGTATTGATTTATTAGATCTAAAAGAACAGACTGAAGGTGAAGCGCATATCTTCTTTAAATCAAAAATTGTAAGAGCCCGCATGTTTTATGCTAATCCTAAACCAGTAAAACAATTAAAACTAAATCAATTTTTGAAAGTTGAACCGCCAGCTGATGACTATTTAGCAAAATTACAAAAGCAACTTTCTGGTTTTCAACGCATATTAGATAGTGGTGATTTAAGTATTGACAAAGATCTAGAAAGTGAGGAAATCTCTCTCATTACACAAGCGTTACATGAGTCCACAATTTCAGAGCCAATAGAACGTGGCGTAGCTGCTTTACTTGCTTATCATGGACAAAATGAATTACCGCCACTTGAAGATATTGTTGAGGAAGTAGAAGAAGGCGTATTAACAATCTTTAATCAATTACGCCAACAACCAGGCTCTTTACCTCTGCTAGTTAATGATACAGAGCAATTTTCTCAGCCTCTATTAGATGTTAATAATACTCGTAATTACCTATCTACTATCGAGCGCTTAAGTGGTGCAAAAGATAAGTATGCAGGTTCTATATCAAATGAGCTTATTAAAGATTTCAAAACAGCTACCAGTTATCCACCATTAGAAAGGGATTACATTAGTGGCGAAGAACTAGCTGAGCTTGCTAACGAGCTTTCCAATAGAATTGCTAGTGAACGAGAGAAAGCGAGCCTAGAAGATAAAATCGATTAATAACTACTAAAATTAATTAGCTCATCTAATTTTGACTTAGGTTCTTTAAATCTAGTACTCTCCTTTGTCACACTCTCTTTGGCCTAGTCTGAACCTAAACACAAAAGTGTATATAACTAGCTTTTATTAAATAAAATTATTTTTATTTTATCAACCCTTGACAGTAATAATGAGTTAACATATGTAAGGTTCTGAAATAACAACATTTATTGCTCTGATAATAGGCATTTTTTTGAATGGCTTATGAATTTTTTATGAATCCCTTGTAACCTGAAGATTTGTATGTTTTGATTTTACTAAAATGAATCAGCAATATTGGCGGCAGGATTTTAAGTGAAACGAGTAAGTGTTGGTTATTTAACCTTTTTGATACGATATTTTATCGTGTTAGCAACATTAATTTTGACAGGTTGTTGCTGTGGTAATGGCAAAATGTTACTCCTTACTCAACAGGGTTTTAAATTGCCTACTCGAGTTAAAGGCTCTTCTGATGCTTACGTTATTGCGCAGCAAGCAGGATTTGCTAAATGTGGGGTTCAAGTCATTACTATTGGCTCTGATTATTTAATTAGTATTCCTTCAGCTGTTTTATTTGCTGATCAATCTCCAAGAATAAAGTGGGGAGCATATTCGGTTCTAAATAAAGTTGTTAAATTTATGCAGCAATTTAGAAAAGTAGGCGTTAATGTAACAAGCTATAGTAGCCAGTATGTTTCCTCTAAAAGAGAACAATCATTAACTTTAGCGCGTGCAAGGGCAGTGGCTGATTATTTATGGTCACAAGGTATAGACAGTCGTTTTCTTTTTGCAGAAGGTGCAGGAAGTGAAAAGCCTATATCAGCATTTATGCAAGGCGGAGATCGCTCTTTAAATTCCAGAGTTGAGATTACTTTTAGAGATGTTGTTGCTTAAGTAAAAGTATACTGTTCTAAATTGGTAATTAAATTTTGTAGGAGCTTATGCGCGCCCTTAAATGATAAAGGTAGTATTGGGAGAAATAGAAGTAATTATATAGCAACTAATAATTGTTAAGAAATTTAAAAGCTTATTGCTTAATGCCTTAAATGAGGTTTAAATGAGTCGTCAGTCTTGGAATAGAATAAAACGGTCAAAATCATTTTATGTAATGACATATAGACGAGCATTAAAGTTCTTATTGTTGTCTATGGCATTGAACGTATTTTTTTGTGTTGCTATTAGTTACGTATATTTAAATAGGCCTGAGCGGACATTTTATGCAACGAGTGGAATTACGCCTCCTATTGAGCTTACCCCATTAGCTACACCAAATTATTCAGCACAATTTTTACTGTCACCAGATCCAGTTGATGATAATGAAGAGAAAGCCATACCACAATAAAAAGAGGAAAAGATGGTTAAAGATTCGCTAACAGCGGTAACTTTGCGTAATGAGTTTTACCGAGACGGTCAAAGAAAAATGGTTTTAGGTTTACTCATTTCATTGCTTACTAATTTTGCTTTAGGATGTATGTTAGCTTATTTACTCACACATCCCCCAGCACCTAAATATTTTGCTACAAGTATTAACGGGCGCATTACGCCAATTTTCCCTTTAAATGAGCCTAACCAATCTGATTCAGCAGTTCTACAATGGGCCAATCAGGCTGCTATTGCAGCATTTACTTATAACTTTGTTAATTATCGTGATGAGTTGCAAGCAGCCTCAGGGTTTTTTACGGCAGACGGTTGGCAACAATTTTTAGTCGCATTGCAACAATCTAATAACTTGGATGCTGTTAAAGCTAAAAAGCTAATTGTATCAGCAGTTGCAACACGGGCACCTATTATTTTACAAAAAGGCTTACTAAATGGTCGTTATTCATGGCGAGTACAAATGCCCTTATTAGTAACTTATCAAAGTGCAAGCGAGTTTTCTCAACAAAATAATGTAGTTACTATGCTAATAACGCGAGTTTCAACTCTTAATTCACCTCGAGGTATAGGCATTGCACAGTTCGTAGTTGGTCCAGCGAGCGGCGGAGTAACCTAATTATGTTTAAGCCAAAAAAAAGTATTATAACAAGAGCTAGTTCGCTATTTGTTAGTGCTATGACTCTAGTCAGTACAGTACTCTATGCTGCTGATCAATCGGATTCTGCACAGCAGGCTCTACAGCAGTTACGGCTATTACAACAGCGATTAGCAAACCAGAATCAAGGGGATAATGCCAATACAGCTCAGACTGGAAATACCACTACCACAGCTGGCGTTACTAACCCGCAAACTACAAGTGTAATACCTAATATTGCTAATCCTCCGCGTAGAACCGTTACAACGACTACTAGTAGATCTATACCAGCTGTTAGCACAGTTCCTAGCACATCAACTACTATTAATACCGCTGAAGCTAATGTAAATCCTGTGCCAGCTATCAATAAGGAATCTTTAGACGCTGTTGCTTTTGAAAGTATAACTCAACAATTATTCCCTTTAACTCCAGAGCAAACTATCCGTTTAAAGCAAATGTTTCAAACAGCAGAATTTGCTCAAGCATCACCGGCTGGAATTCCGCCAAAACCTACGGCAACGTCACAATTTGTTAATCTATCTCCTGGCTCTACACCGCCTGTTATTCGTTTAGCACAAGGGTTTGTTTCTTCTTTGGTATTTTTAGACTCAACAGGCGCACCATGGCCTATTAGTGCATATGACCTTGGCGATCCTTCATCCTTTAATATTCAATGGGATAGAACAAGTAATACTTTAATGATTCAAGCAACGAAGCTTTATACATATGGAAATTTGGCTGTAAGGTTAAGAGGGTTAAATACACCGGTGATGTTAACTCTAATTCCTGGCCAAAAAGCAGTTGATTATCGAGTTGATTTACGTGTCCAAGGTTATGGTCCCCATGCTGTGACACCTGTAGCTGAAGTAGGGTTACCCCCAAGTGCAAATGATCTTTTGTTGCATGTTTTAGATGGTGTACCTCCAGGTGGAAGTCAGCGGTTAACTGTCAGCGGGGGTGACGCTAGAGCATGGTTATTTAACAATAGAATGTATGTTAGAACTAACCTTACAATTTTATCGCCAGGATGGATTAGCAGTATGACAAGTGCAGATGGTATGCATGCTTATGAAATGCAAAAGTCTCCTGTTCTGCTTGTATCTTGGCATGGAAAAGTCATGCAGCTTAAGGTAGAAGGGTTATAATCACATGGCAGGTAGAAAAGAAAATTTGCAGGCGTTATTCACCAATACCCGTTCACGCGTTATTATTGTTTTTACAGCCATAGTTTTAATCATAGCGGTCTTATATGGCGTGCTACGTTTTGTGCGTTCTGGTGAAGAGGCATCAGTAAGTCCTTCTTCGGTAAATTTTGTGCCAGGTATTCAATCTATTCCGGGTGCTCTTGACCCAACTATTCAATATGCCAAATTACAAGAGACCCAAAATGTTAACCAAGCGAAAGCTGCACTTAAAACAGGTAATAGCGCAATTCCTACCATAGTCCGTTCACAGGCACTGGGTTCTGGCGTGCAAGTTGTGGGCGCGCAAGGAGGAGAAGGCGGATTAAGTTTTACAGGCTTAAATACGGCTGAGCAAGCTGGAAATCAACGTAGCCTATGGTTGCAAGACTTACAAAATAATAATTGTAGTAAGGCAACAGTAAATAAAGTAACTGCCCAAGGCGCAAATTTAACCGTGCTTAGAAATGCTTGTAGTTGTATACAACTTAAAGATGTGGGTTATCAAATAAATGCCTTACAGCAAGTTTGTTCTTGCCAAGAGCTAAAAGCAGCAGGCTTTAATGCCAACCAATTTAAAAGTATTGGATATACAGCGGAACGACTACGTACCTGTCAGTTTAATGCTTGTGAACTCCGAGACGCAGGTTTTAGTGCTCAAGCATTAAAAGACGGTGGATTTAGTGATGGTGAGTTACAGGGCGCAGGTTATTCGCCGCAAGAAATAGCACGTGCCAGTGGGTTGCCCAATAATATTTCAATAGGTGATGTTCAAAGAGCAGATTGCCAACCGGAAGCACTGGCTCGCCTACGAGCTGCAGGTGTTAGCGCAGGTGCTATTAGGCGAATTAATGGATGTAGCGTATCTCAGTTAAAAGCAGCAAATTATACCCCTCAGCAATTAAGAGAAGCCGGTTTTACCGCAGCTGATTTAAAGGGTGCAGGCTTTAGCGCTGATCAACTTCGCCAAGCTGGCTATAATGCTCGTGATTTATTAAATGCTGGATTTACCCCACAAGATTTAGCTCAGGCAGGCTTTCCACCAGCTGCTATTTCTGCAGCTCAATCTGAATTGCCACCTGGTATTACACCTAATGATATTAGACAGGCTGATTGTAATGTAGCTGCATTACGCAATGAAAGATTAGCTGGCGTAAGTGCAAGGCTTATTCGCCAATATGCCGGCTGTAATCCAGAAACATTAAGAGCTGCAGGTTTTACCGGAGATGATTTGGCAGATGCAGGTTTTACGCCAGCCCAAATACGTAATGCAGGCGCAGTGCCGGTTGATGATAATACTATTAGAGCTGCTGATTGTGATCCAGTGAAATTAAGAAGTTTGTTTGATCAGGGTGTGTCTGCAAGGAGGATACATGAGCTAAATGGCTGTAGCGCCCAAGCGTTAAAGGCTGCAGGTTTTAATGCTGCTGATTTATTAGACGCAGGATTTACACCACAAGATTTAGCCATAGCTGGTTTCACTCCTGATCAAATTAAAGCCGCTTTAGCAGATCCTAATGTAGCCATTCGTGTTGCCGATTGCGATCCTACTAAATTAAATGCTCTTTTAAAACAGGGTGTCTCAGCAACTCAAATACGTGATCTAAATGGTTGTAGTGCACAAGTATTGCGGGCAGCTGGTTATAATGCTAGAGCACTAGCAGATGCAGGCTTTACCCCGCAGGATTTAGCAGCAGCTGGATTTAATCCAGAACAAATAAGAGCCGCCATGGCAGCTTCTGACGCTGCTATAAAAGCAGCAGGATGCGACCCCACTAAGCTAAACATTTTGCTTAAACAAGGTGTTTCAGCAAGTCGAATTAAGCAACTAAATGGCTGTAGTGCTGAGGCTTTAAGAGCAGCAGGTTATAGTGAACGAGCATTAGAAAATGCGGGTTTTAGCCCTCGTGGATTAGCTGGAGCAACATTAACACCAGCTCAATTAAGTCAATTAAACAGAACGCCAGCTGCTTTAATTGCTGCTGGACGAACTGCAGATTGCAGCGTTGCAGCTTTAAGTGCCGCACGCGCCGCAGGTGTTTCAGCAACAACTATTAGAGAAACCTTAGGTTGTAGTGCTGCTGCTTTAAAAGCTGCAGGCTTTTCAGCCCAAGATCTAAGAAATGCAGGCTTTACCGCCGCTGAATTAAAAAATGCAGGGTTTACGGCTGATCAATTGCGAGCAGCAGGTTATGGGCCACGAGAATTACGTGAAGCAGGTTTCTCTGCACAAGATTTAAAAAACCTTGGATTTACACCTGCTCAATTAAGAGAGGCAGGTTTTACGGCAGCTCAATTAAAAGCGTTAGGACTTAATGCTAGTCAGTTAAGAGCAGCTGGTTTTAGTGCACAAGATTTAAAAGCTGCGGGATTTGGCGCACAGGAATTAAAAGATGCAGGTTATAGTGATTCAGATTTAAAGGCTGCTGGGTTTGGCCCAGCTGAGTCTGCTATTGGTTCTCATGTTCCAGGTTTAAATACATTATCTGGTGGGGTGCCAGTTGATTCTAATATTCCTACTATTGCAGGAGCAACGGCAGCTACACAAAGTATAGCATCAAGTAATATTCCAACAGCTAATGTCAATTCTAGGGACGCTCAACTAGAAGCTGTTGTTGCTCGACAAAATCAGCAAATGGCTGACCAAAGATATCAGCAGCGCTTACAAGATCGCGAAAGTCGAATGCTTGGTGTAGCAAATCAATACTTGCAAAACTGGAATAAAGTTGCTCTACAAGTGTATACAGCTGGTAATCCTGTTGTAAAAAAGACCACGACTACAACAAAAACGACTTCAACTAATAGAGCTGTAGTCGGTAGCTCAACTGCAGTTATTAATTCTAATGGCATTGGGCCTCAGCAAAAAGCGTTAATTAAAACAGGAGACGTGCTTTTTGCCGTAATAGATACGTCTGTAAATAGTGATGAGCCAGGGCCAATCTTAGCAACTGTTGTTTCTGGCAGGTTTAAAGGTGCAAAATTAATTGGTAGCTTTAATTTGCCTAGTAATGCCGATAAGATGGTGATTAGCTTTAACACTATGTCAGTTCCTGGAGCAAGTAGAAGTACACCAATAAATGCTTACGCCATTGATATAAATACAGCGAGAACAGCACTTTCTAGTCGGACAGACCATCATTATTTGCTGCGATATGGTTCTTTATTTGCCTCTTCTTTTATCGAAGGGCTAGGTAATGCCTTTCAATCTGCTGACACGCAAGTCACTGTTGGTGGAATAGGTGGTGGTGGTACGGTTACTATTCAAAATGGTATTGGGCGTTCAGTATTAGAAAATGCAGTTATTGGATTGGCAACAGTAGGTAGAAATTGGGGGCAATTTGCACAGCAACAATTTTCTACGCCAACGACAGTATATGTCTATTCGGGAACTGGGATAGGTGTATTATTTACTCAGGATTTAATGAATCTTTAAGCTAAAAGTGGGTAAGACATGGTAGATAAAATTCAAGATAATGATGAATATGAATTTGTTGATTACGATACTATTAGTACTGATCCCATGGGCCAGGATGATGAAGTAGTCGAACGCACAACTCGTGTACGCTCTGCGGGCGGCGGTCATGTTATAAGAAATGCGATTATTGCAATTGTACTGATTTTATTAGCTTTAGTAGTCTATAGGTTTATAAGTTCTTTTACTAAAAAGACTACATCAAGTGATGCAAGTATTCCTACTATAACAACGCCTACTGATCAATCATCAACGAGCACAACCAATACAGCTACTACTAATGCTATACCAGCTGATACTTCTGCACCTATCGCAGCATTACCTACGGGTGATATGCAAACGCAGCAGCCCCAATCGCCAGAATCTACACCAGTTCAAACAACAACATCATCGTCTACAACAACTACACCAACCACTGTTACTGTAAGCACTCCTTCACCTGATGTAAGTCAACTTGATCAAAAAATTTCTGCAATAGATATTAATCAGCAGGGAATGCGAGCTGATATTAATACCTTAAATAATCAGCTTAGTGGTATTAGCTCAAATATAAGTAATTTAAATGTAAAGATTGAAAATTTAGCCCAAACAATTAATACACTTTCTGCTACAATAGAGAAGCAAGTTAGCCAAATTACGGCATTATCTGTAGTAAAAAAAGCGCCTAAAGTAAGAAAAGTTGTACGTCGGGTAATTGTTCCACGTAGAGTATATTATATACAAGCTGTTATTCCAGGTAGGGCGTGGTTAATTGCATCAAATGGGTCTACACTTACGGTAAGGGAGGGGACGAATATTCCAGGGTATGGTGTGGTTAAATTGATTGATCCTAATCAGGGACGTGTTTTGACTAGTTCAGGTCAGGTAATTAGGTTTAGTCAACAAGATAGTTGAGGCAGTTATGGCAACAGGTGGTGGTTCAGTTACAAATTGGATAACCTCTAATGCAGATATCATTATTAATATTGCTAAAAGTTTAATTCCTGTAGAAAGGCTTATTACTGGTGCTGCCTATGTTATAGGTGTTTTCTTTGCTTTTAAAGCTATTTATTCTTTAAAAAGTTATGGAGAATCCCGCACGATGATGTCTAGCCATGCAAGTATGAAAGAGCCTTTAGTCTATCTTTTGGTAGCATGTATGTTTATTTATTTTCCTACCGGATTAAGTATTCTACTTAATACAACATTTGGTTCACCTAACATTATTGGCTATACGGCAGTTGATAGCCAAAACCCAACTATAAGTGCATTATTTGGTAATGATAGCGTAGTGGGGCGTTCTTTGGCAATTATCATTCAAGTTATAGGTTTAATTGCATTCGTAAGAGGGTGGGTATTAATTGCTCGTTCATCTTCCCAAGGGCAGTCTCCGGGAGGATTAGGTAAAGGAATGGTTCATGTTATTGGTGGTATTATTGCAATGAACATTGTTCTTACTTTAGAAATAATTAATAATACTTTATATGGCACAAGTTAATATATAGGAGAATAAAAGTGAAAAGCTCGGCTTTTTTTAGGAAAATAAATTTTAAAAGGCTATTTGCTTGGGTATCATGTATTAGTTTAATAATAGTAGCAGAGTCTGCCTTGGCTGGCGGCCCAACAATCGGCTCAATGGCATCTAATATAGTTAAATCTTTTGCCAGTTTAACTCGATTGATTACGGGTGGTTCATATTTAGCAGGTATTGGTTTTTCAATTGGTGCTATTATGAAATTTAAACAGCATAAGGATAACCCTACGCAAATAACCATTGGTACCCCAATAGCTTTAGTACTTATAGCAGCCGCATTGTTATTCCTACCAACAATTCTAGATGTTGCTGGTTATACTATGTTTGGAACTAGTGGTGGTAAGGTAGCTGGTCCTAGCGGTTCTATTATTGGTTCAGAAACCTAAAATGATATTATTTTAGTCTATAATTTGTCTGTAGATAAATTTATTAAAAGTTTAGAAGCTTTAGGGCTTCTAAACTTTTATGACTTGTTTGAAAATTAAGAAGTATACAGAGGTTTATATGGGTTTAGATCAGGAAAGTAATAAGTTAAAACTTGTAGCTAGTCCTGGTTCTTGGCGCTTATATTCAGCCAGAAAAGCAGATGAACGATTTAAGTCATTTGAATTAAAAGTATTTCAACGTGATCGTTACACCTGCCAATTTTGTGGTTTTCAGGCAAAGCTATTTCAAGAGGTAGTAAATCTTGATGGCAATTATACTAATAATCGCTTAGCTAATATGGCAACTGCATGTTGCTTTTGTGCGCAATGTTTTTTTATAGAATCTGTAGGGGTTGGTGGTTATGGTGGTGGTACCTTAATTTATTTGCCTGAGCTTTCTCAAGAGGAATTAAATAGCCTGTGCCATGTCTTATTTTGCGCTATTACAAACGATACAGGGTATAAAACAAGTGCCCAAAATATATATCGAAGTTTTAAATTTCGTTCGCAAGCTGTAGAAGAGAAATTTGGCGAGGGGACAAGTGATCCGGCTATTTTTGGCCAATTGATCATTGATTCTGGTACTTCTATTGATACTGCAGATAAACTTTTTCATAATATTCGTCTTTTACCATCTCGGGCTAAGTTCCGAAAGCAAATTGAGCAGTGGGCTGCAAGTGCGTTAGAAGAAATGACGGAAGCTAGTTAGATTATCTAATTTTCATTAAATCTCATTAGACTTCTGGAAACTCTACTGCAATGGCAGCGAGTTTCCAGAAGTCTATTTAAAGAATTACTAAAGAATATGTTCTATATATAATAGAAATAGTTAGATATACAAATTATCTTTAAAAAGATACTCTAAAATAAGAAAGATAGTTTAAGAAGTAAGCTAACTTTATTAATTATTAATTTAGCTGCATTAGTTGCACTGAAGCTAAAATAGGAAAGGGTATGAGTAAGTGGGCAGAGTCTTTTTTTGAAGGGGTTGATACTTTTTTCGCCTGGCTTAGTACTTCTTTAAAGCAGACTACAGAATCTTATTGTGAATTAGAAACAGCCGATAGCCCCACGGTTCTGGTAAATCATGATGGCTCTTTGCTTTCTATTATCAAAGTAGAAGGAATTACTGCTTTATCCGGCACAGATGAATTTCAGATATTAGTTGAAGGATTAACTAATTCATTCCAAGCTGCGATGGGTCGACCAGGTCACGCATTACAAGTCTTTTTTAGTCATGATAAACAAAATATTAAAAAAGTTATTGAAAAGGTTTATACACCGGCTCATAGTACAGCTGAACGGCTTGAGTTGAATCTAGCTGATTTATTTAAAGAGAGAGTTGATTATTTGGCACAATATTGTGCTGATGAAAAAGTTTATTTTGTACTATTTACGAGGCCTATTAATCTTGCACAAGAACAGTTAAAAGCTGCTAATAAAGCCAAAATCAAGATGATTAGAGATACTAAGGCGCCTCCTTTTAAAAACACTCAAACGGTCTATGCAGCTATTCCAGAATTACGTGATACACATGAAGCTTATGTGCGTGCTATATTAAATGATTTGGCAACCCTTAATATTTTTGCTAATTTAATGGAAGTTCATGAGGCAGTACATGCTATTCGCATGACGGCAGACGCTGACTTTACAGCAGAGGATTGGCGAGCTACTTTACCTGGAGATAAAATTTTTCCCCGCGAAATTAATGATTTTGAAGGGGACGCTTCAGATCTCTTATGGCCTTCATTAGCGAAGCAAATTATTCCTCGTGATGCATTCAGCCTTGACTTAAGAACAGTACAAGTAGGAGATAAAATATATTCCTCTGTTTTTATTGATTTGTTTCCTAAAGAAGTTAGACCTTTTATTAGCCTTTTTTCCCGAATTTTACCCTCCCATGTGCCCTGGCGAATTTCCTTTTTAATCGAAAGTGAAGGACTAGATACGATTAGATTTAAAGGCTTATTATCTTCAATATTAAGTTTTTCTTCGGCTCAAAATAGATTGATAAGTGACTCTGTAAATCTCTTAAAATATTTAAAGCTAAATACAGATGATGCTATTGTAAAATTACGTGTGGTAGCAACAACCTGGGCTAAAGAAGGTGAAATTCCCTTATTACGTCGTCGTAGTTCTGAATTAGTGAAGGCAATTCAAGGATGGGGCTCAACCGATATATCAGAAATTTGTGGTGATCCTTTTGCAGGCTTTGTTTCTAGTATGTTAGCGACTACGACTAACAGTGCAGCTGTACCTTCAGTCGCACCTTTATCTGATGTAATCACTATGTTGCCAATTACTCGCCCTGCTTCGCCCTGGGCTACTGGTGCAATTTTATTTCGCTCACCTGATGGTAAACCATGGCCATATCAGCCTGGGTCTACCCAACAAACAACATGGATTGATTTAATTTATGCTCGCCCTGGTTCGGGTAAGTCAGTATTATCTAATGCTTTAAATCTAGCTTTATGCCTCTCAGCTGGTATCACCAGATTAGCACGTATTGCAATTATTGATATTGGCCCTTCAAGTAGTGGTCTAATTTCTTTATTAAAAGAGGCTCTGCCTGCATCTAAACGCCATCTAGCCGCTTATTATCGATTGCGTATGACGCCTGAGTATTCTATTAACCCTTTTGATACGCAGTTAGGCTGTCGTTATCCCACAGCTTCTGAGCGTTCGTTTTTAGTTAATTTTTTAACTTTACTTACCACTCCCTTAGGTTCACCTAAACCGTATGATGGCATGGCAGATTTAGCGGGTATGGTGGTTGATGAGTTATATAAAAGTATGGCTGATGAATTTAATCCGACACCCTATGCCCCAGGCGTGGAAGAATTTATTGACAGCATCTTAGAAGAGATAGGATTTATCAGAGATTCGAAATCCACCTGGTGGGAAGTAACTGATTCATTATTTTCGGCAGGTTTTATGCATGAGGCCATGCTCGCACAGCGTTATGCAATGCCCCTGATTGCTGATGCTGCATCAATTTGTCGTACAGCATCAATTGAGGATTTATATGAAAAAGTAACTACACCGACTGGTGAATCATTAATAAACGCTTTTTCGCGTATGATTTCTGGTGCTGTACGTGAATATCCTATTTTATCAAGAGTAACAAGTTTTGATATAGGCGATGCTCGAGTTGTATCGTTAGACTTAGATGAGGTTGCGAAAAGCGGGGGAGATGCTGCGGATAGACAAACTTCTGTGATGTATATGCTTGCACGTTATGTTTTAGCCCGTCATTACTATCTAACGGAAGAAAGCTTAAGTAGTATACCAGATCAATATCGAGACTATCATAAAAATCGTATATTAGAAATTCGTGAAGATCCTAAACGTATTGTATACGATGAATTCCACCGTACAGCTAAATCATTAGCAGTTCGCGATCAAGTACTGATTGATATGCGAGAAGGTAGAAAATGGAAAGTGCAAATTGCTTTACTTTCTCAATCAGTAGAAGACTTTGATTCTGTAATGATTGACTTTGCTACTTCCATCTATATTATGGATGCAGGGCCTTCTCAAGCAGTGGAAAAAACCACTCAAATTTTTGGCTTATCGGATACTGCTAAAATAGCATTGCGTACGCGTGTCCATGGGCCCCGAGCTGGAGGAGCTACATTCCTAGCTCAATACGCTACTAAAACAGGTGTTAACGTACAATTACTAACGCTTACATTAGGTCCTATTGAATTATGGGCTTTTAGTACTACTGCAGAGGATGCTGCAGTCCGTAATCGACTATATAGGCATTTAGGTCCTGCTGAAGCAAGACGAGTACTTGCTAATTTATTTCCTAATGGCTCAATAGCCAAAGAAGTTGAAGATCGTTTAGCGGCTGTTAAAGCACAAGAAGGTTTAATTGAAGAAGATGCTATGGACAGTGTCATTGAACAGCTAATTCATGATATTTTAGAAGCTTATTCAAAAGATCCTGACATAAAGGTTTTACCAGCAAAAGCAGTCTAGTTACTTGTTTTTCTTGTTATAAATTCTATAAATATTAACTCACCTAATAATTAGCAGTGCAACTTAATATTATATTGTCCTTAAACCACCGATTTACTGTTTCATTTTTCAGTTTAACTAGATTAGATAAAGCTTAAGGCATGGGCATTGTGTTATTTTCAGTAGAATAATTATTATGTTCTTTTCCTAAATTGGCTTTTATTTTTTGTAATGTTTTTTCGGTGGCTGAATGAGGTGAAAAAAAACTAATAAAATGATTTGAGCGTTGTTGAAACAAAATATCTTTTTTGTCATTTTCAAATCTACTTATTTCTAAAAGTAGATCAGAAGCACTAAGTTTAGATGCGCCAGCAATCCTATTATAGAGATCTTTTAATTCATCAAATTTCATGCGTGTTTTAAGATCATGACAATGTAATTTAGGTATTTTTTTTAAGCGCCCATAAAGTTTATTAAGAGTATTAAGTTGATGAGTAGTTAAAGGCTTATAGCTAGTAGGAGGGGGAGGAAGAATATAAAAAGATTGTTTATCAGGAATACCACCTATTAATTTCGTATGGTAAGAAAGGGGAATAAAAAACTGTTTAGATGCATTTGTTTTATAATGAAGTACGGATTCTAAAATATCTACAGCGCTATGCC